>CAZEQF010000001.1:0-40923 GCA_964514315.1 uncultured Singulisphaera sp.
GGCCGCCGCGCGAGCCGCCGGGGCCGCTGCGCTTCGGGCCGCCGTGGCCTCCACCGCCGCCGCTGCGTTGCGGGCCGCCTTGCCCGTGCGGGCGATCGCGGCGCGGGCCGCCCTGTCCGTAGCTCGGCTTGCCGCCTTGCGGGCGCGGGGAGCCGCCTGCGGGGTGGTGCTTCGCCGGACGGCGTGGTTGGCGGGGCTCTTCGCGCCGGAACGGATCGCCGTGCGGACGCGGCTCTTCGTCGTCAGCGACTGCGCCGAGCGACTTCGCGATCTCGGTCCAGTCCGAACGTTGCGCCTGGGGCTGCTGCGCCTGCCGTGCGGGCTTGCTGTTGCTGTTGCCGCGGCGTGGCTGCTCTTCGCGCCGCTCGCGTTCGTCGGCCTCTGCGTCGATCTGCACCTTCGGGCCGCCGGAGAAGTCGAGCTTGGCGACCGGCACGCGCTTGCGGATGAGCTTCTCGATGTCGCGCAGGTATTCGCGTTCGTCCGACGAGCAGAACGAGATGGCGATGCCGTCGCGTCCCGCGCGCGCCGTGCGGCCGATGCGGTGCACGTAGCTCTCGGGGATGTTCGGCAGGTCGAAGTTCACGACGTGCGTGACCTCGGGAACGTCGATGCCGCGCGCCGCGATGTCGGTCGCCACGAGCACCGGCGTGGAGCCGTCGCGGAAGCCCTGCAGCGCGCGTTCGCGTTGTCCTTGCGACTTGTTGCCGTGGATCGCGAGCGCCTTGATGCCGACCTTGACGAGGTGCTTCACGACGCGGTCGGCGCCGTGCTTCGTGCGCGTGAACACCAGCGTGCGGAAGAACTGCGGGTCCGAGAGCAGCGCGGCCAGCGCGTCGCGCTTGGAGTTCTGGTCGACGAAGCACACGCTCTGCTCGATGCGCTCGGTCGTCGCGGCGGGCGGCGTCACTTCGACGCGCTCGGGCTGGCGCAGGTAGCCGCGCGAAAGCCGCGCGACGTCGTCTGGCATCGTCGCCGAGAACAGCAGCGACTGGCGATCCTGCGGCAACGCGCGCAGCACGCGCTCGACGTCGCGGATGAAGCCCATGTCGAGCATGCGGTCTGCCTCGTCGAGGACGAGGACTTCGACCGCCGACAGGTCGACGTGGCGCTGCTGCATCAGGTCGAGCAGGCGGCCTGGCGTGGCGACGAGGATGTCGCAGCCTTTCTGCATCGCCTTGATCTGCTGCATCATGCCGACGCCGCCGTACATCACTTCGTGGCGCAGCCCGAGGTGCTTGCTGTAGTCGCGGCACGACTCGAGGATCTGGCTCGCGAGTTCGCGAGTCGGCGCGAGCACGAGCGCGCGTGGGCGCTTGGACTCGAGGCGGCGCGGCGTGGTGTAGAGGTAGTGCAGGATCGGCAGCGCGAACGCGGCCGTCTTGCCGGTGCCGGTCTGCGCGATGCCGAGAAGGTCCTTGCCCTCCATCAGCAGCGGGATCGAGCGGGACTGGATCGGCGTCGGCGTCTCGTAGCCGCATTCGGCGAGCGCGCGCAGGATCCGTTCGTGCAGTCCGAGCTTCGCGAAGGCGGAGGGCACGGCGGGGGACGCCGACGCATCGCGGTCGGCGGGCTTGTTGGGAATCATCGAGTGGGGGCGGGAGTCGGATCGAGCGCCGCAGTCTCGCGGCGAGCTTGCTCGATGCGCTCCGAAGGGACGCGGCGCAGATCGCGCGCGAGCCCCGTGCGGGCCATGAGCCAGATCCACCACTTCGTCGGGTCGTAGTGGAACCAGCGGACACCGTTGCGGTAGTCCGCCTGGAAGCGGTGGTGGAAGTTGTGGTAGCCCTCGCCGAACGTCAGCAGCGCGATCCAGAACGAATCGCGGGCCGAGACGCGGCGGCTGTAGGGCTGGCTGCCGAACATGTGGGTCAGCGAGTTGATGCAGAACGTCGCGTGCCACTGGATGCAGAGTCGCAGGAAGCCCGCGACGAGCAGGGCGCCCCAAGGGTCACCCCAGATCGCGCCGATCCCCATCGGCACCAGTGCGCCGAACAGAAGCGCGAGCAGCAGGTAGTGGCGGTGCTGGAACGTGACCAGCGGATCCTGCTGCAGGTCCTTGGCGAGCGGCACGTTTCCGCCGGGCACCTTGTGCATGACCCAGCCGATGTGCGCCCACCAGAATCCCTTGCGGATGTCGTAGGGGTCGCCGTCCTGGTCGGTGTGCGCGTGGTGCGCGCGGTGGTCGCTCGCCCACTTGAGCGCCGAGTTCTGCACCGAGGCAGCCCCGAACACGAGGTAGAACAGGCGAAGGGGCAGCGAGGCCCGGTAGGCCCCGTGCGCGAACAGCCGGTGGTAGCCGCCCGTGATCGAGAGGCCACAGAACCCGCCCCAGACCGCCGCGAAAGCGAGGGTCCATGGCGAGCACTGGACAGCGATCAGGTAGACGATGGCTCCCGCTCCGCACAGATGCGCGATCGCCAGGAACGTCACGTTGACCCAATCGAACCGGAGTCGGTAGGGCGTTGCCGCTTGAGAGGTTGGGTTCATCAGGAGCGAGCCAGGAGCCGCCTGGGGATCCTGGATTCGTGCCCAGGGGGAGGGCGCGAGGGGCGAAGTTTTACCACAAAGAGCCCGCAGTAGCCTGCCCCGTTCCGGCGGACATTTGCTGCGGGCATCCGGCGGGACAGGAGCCAGGGAAACTCGCAACGCTGGAAATCGAGGCCTTCCGCGTGCGCTTGCGGTCGGTCGGTTCTCAGGTGGGGTGTCCGCAGCGCGCCTTCCGGCTCGCGCGGTCCAGGCGACCATGCAACCGACCCTCCAACTCGCGGCCTTCTCCCTCCTCGCGGCGTCTGCGCTCGCGCAGAACCCCTCCCTCCTGTTCACGACGAGCCAGCCCGAGCAGACCCTCTCGGGCAGCGGCGGCACGTCGCTCGCGTTCTTGCGGCCCAACGAGGTCGCGCAGTTCGACCTCTTCCCGTGCCCGTCGTTCTCGGCCGAGAAGTGGGGCACGCGCACGGTCTACGACACGATGGCCGGCGACTCGAATGCCGACGGCTGGATCCACGAAGCGCTCCGCTTCGGTGCAATCGACGCGTTGCTCGACATGCCGAACGCGGCCGGCACGACGGGCCTGCCGTCGCAGCGCACGGTGTTCTGGTCGCCGTCGCAGTCGATGGGCACTGCGATCAGCGGCCTGCCCGGCCTGCGGCCCGGCGACACGGCGCGCATCACCTACAACACGTCCGGCTTCGGCCAGGTGGAGCACTTCCTCACGGCTGAGGACCTCCAGATCGCGCTGGGCCTGCCGCCGTTCCCGCTCGTCGTCGACCTCGACGCGATCGCCGCGGATCCGAGCCTCGGCGTGTTCTTCTCGATCGACCAGAACCAGCCGGTCGCGACCGCCTGTGGCCTTGGCTTCGTGCAGGACGGCGACGTGCTCGTGATCCCGGCTGGCGCGATCACGTGGACGCCCGACATGCGCGTGGCCGCGGTCATCCCGGGCTCGGCCGAGATGGTCTACCCCGAGCCGCTGATGGACGCGTTCGTCGCCGCCGCCAACGTCGCGAACGCGAACGGCGTCTGCGTGACGCAGGTCGGCGACGTCGAAGGCCTCGAGATCGACTGGAACGGCGTGATCTTCGGCGTGCCGGGCTGCACCGGCACGGTGACGGCGCGGCCGTCGCTGGTGTTCACGGCGAGCACGCTGACGGGTTGCGGCGTCCTGACCACCAACCTCGGCGGCCAGATCTACGCCCCGTCGTGCGCGCCGCTGGCGACGACCTGCGGATTCGGCGCCACGCTCGGCAACCAGATGGGCGTGCTGCCGCCGACGGCCGCCACGGGCGTGCCCAGCTACGTGAATGCGATCGCCGCCACGCGCACCCACGTGTTCGTGCTCGAGCCGCAGCAGCACATCGTGCCGCTCGGCAATCCCGCGGTCGTCGACATCAACTCGCCCGGCGGCTTCAACTTCGTGTTCGCGGCGCTGTCGCCGGCCACGGTCGCTCCCTGCGCGCCGTTCTTCAACTTCGCCTTCCCCGACATCTACGTCGCAGGCTGGGTCTGGAGCACGTTCACCGTCGGCACGTTCTCGACCTTCGCGACGCCGCCGATCAACGTCCCGGCCAAGATCGTGTTCCAGGCCGGCACGTTCCTCGGGCCGAACCTGCTGGTCAGCACGCCGGCGACGGTCGAGTTCTGACCGGCTGCGACCGGTGACGGTTGCTCAGGGCCGGAACCGATAGACCGAAACGTGCGCCAGCGAGCGTGGCTCGGCGAGTTGGCCGAGCCGCGCGACGAGACCCGGGTCCGCGCTGGCGCGCACGAGCACGAACGCGACGTCCGTCGAGATGCCGTTCCTGCGCCCGTAGTCGAGCCACGCGTCGAGCTCCGCCGCGGTGGCGACGCTGCCGACGAACATGAGGCCCGGCACGAACGCGCGCATCGGCACCTTGCGGTTCGTCAGCGCCACAGCGGCGCCTCGAGTGTGCGGCTCCGCCTCGGCCGCGAGGGCTGCGAATCCGCCGTCGTTCGGCCGGAAGGCGTGCACCAACGAGTGCGTCGATCCCGCGCCGTGCGCGATGCCCGCGAAGGTCGCGAGCAGCAGCGCATAGCCTTGTGCGCGTCCGGCTCGCGTGCTGGCCCGAAGCCGGCGCACGCCGACCCAAGGCGCCACCGCTGCCAGCGTCGCGGCGCCCGCCATCATGGGCATCGACCAGAACGCGTGGTCGACGTAGTGGCGCAGGCTCGCGATGCAGCCGAGCGCCCCAGGCAACAGCAGCGCGAGCGACAGCCACAGCACGCGACGCCGTTCCGTCGGGGCGAGCCACGTGGATGCTGCGGCTCCGAGCAGCGCAAGCGCCCAGATCGACCACGATCCGTAGTCGAACATGACGTTGCGTGTCGCGGCGAGGAGTTCTGCGGACGTCGGGCGCGGCGGGCCTGGGTTCGCGGCGAGGCCGGCGAGCGCCTTCGCGACTCCGGTTGGCCCGCCGAGGAACGTCCCGTAGTGCAACGCGACCATCGCGAGCGACAGCAGCGAAACGCAGAACAGCACCGCGATCCCGCGCAGCGCCGCGCGGCGGTCGTTCGCGCCGAGCGCGAGCACGAACATCGCGAGTCCCCAGAAGTGGCCGAGGAAGTCGAACAACGTCGCGGCGAGGAACCACGCCGAAGCCGCGAGCAAACGTCTCGGCGCAGGCCGTTCGCACCAGCCGAGGAACGAAGCGCAGGCGCAGAGTCCCGCGGCGATCGTGGCGCCGTCGTGGCACACCATCGGCAGGAAGTAGCCGACCATCGCATTGCCGGCGAACAGCAGGGCCGCGAGTCCGCCGAAGGCCTGCGTGATCGCGCGACCCGCGAGGCTCCGCATCGCGAGGAACGCGGGGAGGACGAGCAGGATCGTCGTGAGCCGCAGCACCCATGGTTCGTTGCCGAGGACGCGCGCGAACGCGGCGAGGGTCAGCGGGAACAACGGCGGGTGGTGCCAGTGCCAGTGGCACACGGGTCCGAGCGCGGACTCGAACACCCAGCCCGGCGCGAGGCATGAGACCGAGGCCGGCCAGTCGAGGATCGTGTGGACGAAGCGCTCTTCGTAGATCGCGGCGTTCTCGCCGCGCAGTCCGTCTTCCCACGGGGCCGTGAGGTCGCGAAGCGCGCCGACAAGGAACAACGCCAGTGCTCCGGCCAGCAGCAAGTGGACCGAGCGCTGCCGCGGCGCGGCAGGCTGGCCAATGAGTTCTCCCGGTGAGGGCATGGGCTCCGCTGCGCGATCGTTCCGATTGCGCCTCCGGCCGCAAGTCCCCGGGCAGTCGTGCGGATCGACGAATCTCGCGGCAGAATGCGCGCCCCCCTTTCCCTGCAACCAAGGCAATCCCGTGCAGAAGAACTCGATCCTCGCACTGGCGTCGTTGTCCCTCGCGCCTCTGTTCGCCCAGAGCAACGCGGTCCCGGGCATGGACGCGCAGATCTACAACGTCGTCGACGTCGGCTACTTCGGCCGTCGCGGCGCGGCATACCCGAACGGCGAGGCCGGCTTCGGCGTCGGCCACAGCTACTGCAACTCGGGCACCGTGGACATCACCTGGGTCGCGAACAGCGGCGGCGTGATGGTCGACACGTATCCGAAGATTGCGTTCATGCTCGCGCGCGAACGCGACGGGCGCATGGTGCAGGTCTCCGGCCGCAGCCACGCGAAGCACTCGCGTGCGGTGTTCAACTTCTCCAGCGGCCCGTGCGCGCCGTGCAACACGACCGGCGGCCAGTTCTTCTTCCGCGGCTGCTCGGACACCTACAGCAGCGGCATCAACAGCAATCGCTTCGACCTCGGCCCGACGACGGAGATCAATCCGTGGCTCGGCACGTGGAACTCGCAGGGCAGCTACTTCGATCGCGGAGACCCCGCGGTGGGCGGCGCGGCCGCGACTGATCGCGTGCAGTCGCTGACGAGCTCGCAGACGGCGACGTTCGATGCAGTGAAGAACCGCGTCGAAGTGCGCGAGAGCGAGATCGCCGGCGGCGGCAACTTCTTCGGGCAGGTGCACCTGATGATCCAGGGCGAGCCCGTCGCGAACCGCGGCAACAACATCATGAGCCGCCCGTGCACGATCGCCTGGGGCGGTTCGGGCTGGTCTTCGGCGGTGACGGGCTCGTCGCTGAACGGCTCGGTGCTCAACCAGTGGCAGGGCGCAACGGTCAACGTCGACGGCAACGGCGCGAATGACGGCCGCTTCGCGGTCGGCGTCAAGGTGACGGGCCCGGTCAACGGCCTGTGGCACTACGAGTACGCGGTGCACAACCTCGACAACTCGCGCGGCGGCGCGGCCCTTCGCATCCCGGTCGATGCGGGCGCGACGGTCGCGAACTTCGGCTTCCGCGACATCGATGCGGACTCGCTCAACCAGTGGACGGCCACGCGCACGGGCACGGAGATCGCGTTCAACGCGTCGTCGCTCGACAACGCGATCGAGTGGAACACGATCTACAACTTCTGGTTCGACTGCTCGGTCGCGCCGTCGTTCGGCATCGTCAACGTCGATCAGGGCCGCGTCGGCCCCGGCAACCTCAGCGTCGCCGTCGCGAGCGAAGTGCCGAGCGGCATCCCGTCGGCGCGCGTGCAGTCGGTCGGCACGTCGTGCGGCGCATGCGCGAACTCGTTCTACGAGCTGTTCGCCAGCGGCGCGGCATTCGACCTGCAGAACCGCTCGGTCGGCATGCAGCTCTCGTCGTCGCAGTACCTCGTGACGATGGACTCGGCCACGTGGGTCGCGCCTGCGGGCACGGCGGTCACGCTCGGGGACGACACGGACACGGTGGTCACGCTGCCGTTCACGCTGCCGTATCCGGGTGGAACGACGACGTCGTTGCGCGTCTGCTCGAACGGCTTCGTCTCGGTCGCGAGCGGCAACGGCACCGGCTTCACGGCGTCGTCCGGCGCGTTCCTCTCGGGCGTCGCGCGTTGGGCTGGCCTGTGGCGCGACCTCAATCCGGCGACTGCCGGACAGGTGCTCGTCGACAGCACGCCGAGCCGCGTCGTCGTGAGCTTCGTCAACGTCGCCAACTTCGGCGCGGCGACCGCGACGAACACGTTCCAGTACCAGTTCTTCCCGAACGGCCAGGCCAACATCGTGTGGCAGGCGATCGCGCAAGCGGGCGGCGCGCCGCTCGTCGGCTTCAGCCCCGGCGCTGGCGCGACGGACTCGGGCACGCGCGACCTGTCGAACGCGACGTCGTTCTCGCTGTGCCCTGGCGTGTTCACCGGCATCGCGCTCGGCGCGAGCGCGCGCCCGATCCTCGGCACGAATGTCGCGCTGACGATCTCGGGCATCCGCCCGACGGCACCGTGGGCATTGCTCGCGATGTCGACGCAGCAGGCTGTGCCGGCGATCGACCTGACCTCGGCGGGCATGGAAGGCTGCCAGTCGCACGTGGTCGGCGGGTGGAGCTACCTCTACCTCGCGCCTGCTGGTTCGGCGGTGACCAACCTGTCGATCCCGACCGACCCGGTGTTCCTGGCGCTGCCCGTGGTGGCGCAGGGATTCGTCTGGGATCCGGGCCTCACGACGCTCGGCGCGATCGCGACGAACGCGCAAGTGATGACCCTCGGCCTCTGAGCCGAGTTCACGCACGAACGCGGGCGTGAAGGACGCCCGCGTTCGGTCCTGGATCGTCGAATCGGCGCGCGCGGCCGCTGGTCGCCGCCGTCGCGCCGCGGATCGCAGCGCCGCCGTCGTGCAGGCGCGCATCCGCCGAACTCGCGCAGCGAACTTCCGCCGCGTGTCCCTGCGCACTCGCGCGCCTCGCATCGCGCGCGCCGTTGCGCAAAGATCCTCGCCCCGTCGAGATCCCATCATGCTGCGCCATCATCCCGCGTCCGTTCTCGCGTTCTTCCTCTCGTCGTTCGCGTTCGCGCAAGAAGGCTCCGTCGACTCGGCGTCGCGTCCGCTTGCGGACCTTGCGCACGGAACGCGCATCGTCGCGTCGCAAGACGGCGCCCAGCTCGACTGGGCCGCGTTCGTCGCGCGCCTCGCGAAGCTCGATGCCGTCTTCCTCGGCGAGACGCATCTCGACGACATGACGCACCGCGTCGAACTCGAGACGCTCGAAGGGCTCATTCGCGAGACGAAGGGCAAGGTCGTGTTGTCGATGGAGATGTTCGAGCGCGATGTGCAGCCTGCGCTCGACGCCTACTGCAAGGGCGAGATCGACGAGGCGACGTTCCTCTCGCGCTCGAGGCCGTGGGGCAACTACATGGAGGACTATCGGCCGCTGGTCGAGACGGCGAAGAAGCACGGCGTGCCGGTCGTCGCCGCGAACTTCCCCGCGATGCTGCGCCGCAAGCTCGGCATGGGCGGCAAGGACGCGGTCGCAAAGCTCTCGGAGCAGGAGCGCGCGCTGATGCCGGAGACGATCCTCCCGGCCAGCGAGGCCTACTGGCAGCGCGTCGACCGCGCGACGCGCGGCCACATGGGCGGCGGCGGCCAGTCCGCCGAAGAACGCCTCTACGACGGCCAGAACCTCTGGGACAACGCGATGGGCGACGCGGTCAGCAAGGCGCTCGCCGCGCACAAGGGCAGTGTCGTGCTGCACGTCGCCGGCGGGTTCCACACGGCGTATCGCGATGGCACCGTCGCGCAGTTCGCCGCGCGCCAGAAGGACGCGAAGTTCGCGACCGTCGCGATCGCCGCGTCGGGCGCGTTGCACAAGGCGCAGCCGAAGCGCGACGCAGACGAAGCGGATTATCTCGTCTATGCGCTGGCGACGGCGCGCAGCGAGTTCGAGGGCTCGTTCGCAGTCACGATGCAGTCCGAGCTGCGGTATCGCCTCCACGTTCCCGAGAGCGCGTTCGCGCACCGCGCGCCGTTGCTCGTGTGGGTTCCTGGAGCGGACGAAGATCCCGACGATGCGATCGCATTCTGGCGCAATGCAGTCGGTGACGCCGTCTGCGTCGCGGTGGTGGAGCATGCGTTCCCGAGCGCGCGCGCGGACCTCGGCAAGGGCGGTGCGTGGAACACGGGCGACGGCTTCCGTGCCGACTACGGCGCGGTGCAGGGCGGCATCGAGCAGATCGTCGAATACCTGACGCGGCGCATGCCGACCGATGCCTCGCGCACGATGGTCGCGGGCTCCGGCGCCGGCGGCGCGGTCGCGATGTGGACTGCGCTGTACTCGAGTTGGTTCCAGGGCTCGCTGCTCGCGATCGAGCCGCACGACCTCACGCGCTTCTCGATGGAAGCGCTGCCGGACAAGGCGCCGACCATGCAACGACTCTGGATCGCGGCCGGCGACGCGAACAAGCAGAAGCTCGACAAGGCTGAGTCCGACTACCGCAGCGTCGGCGCGAAGGTCGAACGTGTCGCTCCGTTCGCGGACGGCGCGGCGCTCGCAGCGTTCGTGCGCAAGGGCCTCGGCGTCGGCGACAAGCCTGCGGTGGCCGGCGCCGACAGCAAGCGCTGGGTCGCGCTCGACGGGGACCTGCCGCGCGCGCGGCAGTGGGCGGAGATCTTCGCCGCGAAGCTGCGCATGCAGGGCCTCGACGCGTCGATCGTCGCCGCTGCGGACGTTCCGAAGGATGCGCCCGCTGCCTCGGTGCAGTGGATGGAAGTGTCTGAACGTGGCTTCGCGCCGTCGCGATTCGCCGATGGCAGCGGCATCCCGCTCGCGGGTGGTTCGTTCGGCGGCACCACGGTGCTCGTGCTCCCTGCCGGCGCAAGCGACGCGGACTTCGCGGCGTGGAAGGCGATCGAGGACAAGAAGGCGATCAAGCGCCGCAGCATGTTCGCCAACCTCGCGATCGCGCGCGCCGACAAGGAGCCGACGCTGCCGCAGGTCGTCGATGCGATGCGGCAGAAGGGGCGCTCCCGACTGCTGATCTGCCCGGCTGTGTTTTGCGCCTCGCCCGAAGCCATGCAGTCCATGCACAGCCAGGTGGAGGGGATCCTCTCAGGATTGGATGTGCACTGGTTGCCAGGCTTGGGCGCCCAGCTAGTGCGCTGAAGACCCGACGGCCGACGCTCTTCGCCCGGCCGCAACGGACAGAAATACGGCTGCATCCAGAAAACGGTCACGGGCCGTTGCTGCGGCGCATTTCGTGTCCGAACGGCGGACAGCAATGCCCTGCGCGATCCGGCACGGTTGTTGTCTTGTCGTAATCTTCAAGCGACTCGTCCCCGGAACGGCCTCTCAAGCGGACTACCCCCGATGCTTCGTATCCCCATTTTCCTTGCGGCTATCTCCCTGGCCTCGACCCTGGCGGCGCAGTCGCTGACCGGGCGGATCGTCGACGCCAACAACGTGCCTGTTGTCGGTGCGACGGTCTATTGCAACCTGTCGTCGGTGCGACGGTCTATTGCAACCTGTCTGCGACGATCCAGGCCAACACCGACGCGCTCGGCAACTTCACGATCCCGACGAGCACTGGCATCCGCAACCAGCGCTACGACGTTGCGATCAACCCGCGCAGTCCGATCATCGCGCCGTTGGAATATGGCCGCGTGAACGTGAGCGGTGTGACGAATATCGGCACGGTGCAACTCGCGGTCGGCGCGCAGATCACTGCGAGGCTCGTCGGCCCCACGGGTGCGCCGCTCGTCGGCGCGAACCTGTCCGCCTACGACCCCGCGGGCGTCAAGCTCTACACGCCGAACGACGGCACGGACGTCAACGGCAATGCACAGATCGTCGTGCCCTACGGCGCGATGACCTTCCGCGCGATGCCGCCGGTTGGCACGACGTTGGTTCCCTACCAGGAGAACATCGTGATGAGCGGGGCGCGGGCCTACGGCACGATTGCGTTGCGCCAGGGCTACGCGCTCACCGGTTCGATCGTGCGCGCGGGCGCGACGCCGCTGCCGATCGCCAACTGCGAGATCGTTGCGACCAACATGCTGACGGGCGAAGAGGTGTTCCTCGCCACCAAGCTCTCGAACACGCTCGGCGCGTTCAACATCCTGTTGCCGTTCGGCCTCTACCAGCTCGATTTGATGCCCGCGAACGGCTCGCCCTATGCGGCGCGCCAAGTCTTCGGCATCCCGGTCATCGACTACAGCTACAGCCTTGGGCTCGTGACCATGAAGCCTGGCGTTGCGCTGACGGGCACCGTGCGCGGTCCGACTGGCCTCGCGGTCGCGGGCGCTGACATCGACGTGCTCGACGCGCTCGGCCACAAGATGTTCACGCCGAACGACAACACGACGGCAACGGGCACCTTCTCGGTGATCGTGCCGACGGGCGGCACCTACTCCGTCAACGTCGATCCGCTCGTCGCCAACAACCTCATCGGCGCCAAGTCGGCGACGGTGCCGGTGAACGCGGCGACGAACATCGGCATCCTCACGGTGGCCGCTGGCGTGCCGGCGACGATCACGGTGACGGACGCTTTCGGCAGCCCGGTTGCCGGCGCGCAAGCCAGCGTTCGCGACGTGGCGACGGGTGTCGAATACACGATCCCTGGCAACTCTGCCGGCGCGGACGGTGTGATCCGCGCAGTGGTGCCGCAGGGCAACCTCGACATCCGCGTGAAGGCGCCGCAGGGCAGCGCGAGCGCGCCGGTGGTCCTTCCTCCGTCGCTCGTCGCTGGGCCGCTCGTCACGACGGCGCAGCTGCCGCTCAAGACGATGTGCACGAACACCCGCGGCCTCGGCATCCTGACCGTGGCCAACGGCGGCGACATCTTCCTGGAGTGGACGGTCACCAACCAGACGGCCCTGCTGCAGAACTTCACGGTCGAAGCGGTCGTGACGCACGCGTCGGGCGCCGAGACGGCGTGGGTCCCGCAGATCCCGCTCGAGATGCCCGGTCCGATCGGGATCACGCTGATGTTCTGGATCGCGACGCCGCCCGTGGCTGCGACCGAACTCGGCTTCCTGCAGAAGTTCATGGTGCGCCTGCGCAACGCGGCGACCGGCGAACTGTTCGACGAGTCCTACGTCTACTACGTGCCGCAGTGACCGTGCGGCCCGGCGGCGCGCGATGGCGCGCCGCCGCAATGGGCGCGATTGCGCCGCGCCGGGAACGATGTGCCGACTTTGCCTTCCGTTGCTTGGCTGCCCTGGGTTGCTGAATTTGCGGTAAAGAACGTGTGGTTCTTCGCCCGCTTCTTCGCCAATCCATGTTCCATCGCGCCTCTCTCGCCACCGCAGCAGTTCTCGTCCTCTCGGTCGGCGTCGCTGCCCAATCCCTGACCGGGACCCTGGTCGACACCCTCGGGGCGCCGGTCGCCGGAGCGTCGGTCGTGCTCAGCGGCACTGCGTTCTCTGCAGTGACGGACATCGCGGGGCAGTTCACGATCGTCGGCCTGCTGAACCGTTCCTACACGGTGCAGATCGACCCGCTCGCCAACCCGCTCGCTCCGGTCGAGTTCAGCCGCACGGTGCTCGGCGCGACCAACATCGGCAACTACGTGCTGCAGCCGGGCGCGATCGTCAGCGCGACGTTCACGGATCCGCTGGGCGTCCCGCTCTCGCAGGTGAACTGCAACGTCTATCTGCCGGACGGCACCAAGCTCTACACGCCGCGAGACATCACGAATGCGGCCGGCTTCGTCTCGTTCAACGTGCCGCAGACCGCGGTGACGCTCGAGGCGCTGCCGCCGACGGGCTCGACGCTCTATCCGTGGCGTTCGAACGTGACACCGAGCGGCCCGCTCGCGCTCGGCACGATCGCGTTCCAGCAGGGCTACACGATCACGGGTTCGGTGGCGCGCGCTGGAGCCGTTCCGTTGCCGATCGCGAACTGCGAGCTGATCGTCACGGACCAGTTCACCGGGCTCGACATGGTGCTCGTCAACAAGCGCACGAACAGCCTCGGGGCGTTCAGCGTTGCGTTGCCGAACGGGCTCTACCGATTCGATTTCGTGCCTCCGGCAGGCAGTCCGCATGCAGCGCGACAGCTCTTCGGAGTGCCGGTCGTCAGCCAATCGGTGGGCATGGGCATCGTGGGGCTGCCGCAGGCCGCTGCGATCAGCGGCACGGTGTTGGGCCCGAACGGCCCAGTCCTCGGGGCGGACATCGACCTCTACGACGCGCTCGGCCACAAGCTGTTCACGCCGAACGACAACACGACCCTGACGGGCGCGTTCTCGGTGATGGCCCCGCTCGGCGGCACCTATCAGGTGCGCGTCGATCCGCCCGTCGTGAGCGGGCTCGTCGGCTTCCGCAGCGCGCCCGTGCCGGTCACCGCGTTGACCAGCATCGGCCCGATCCAGCTTGCGACGGGCATCCCCGTCGTGCTCGACCTGTTCGACAGCCTCGGCGCGCCGCTCGAAGGCGCGGTGATGAACGTCGTCGATCCGGCGACGCAGCAAGAACTCGTCGTGCCGGGCAACAGCACGGACGCGACTGGCCGCATGACGGCAGTGGTCCCGTTCGGCGTGTTCGACGTGACGTTGAGCCCGCGCCAAGGCAGCCGCGCAGCGGCCGTGCCGGTTGCGGGCGTTCCGTTCGTCGCGCCGATCGTCGCGGCGCTGCCGTTGCCGGACCGGCCGGTGTCGACGTCGCTGGAAGGGCTTTCGATCCTCGGCGTGCCGAACGGCGGCGAGATCTTCGTCGACTGGGCGTTCGAGAACCGCGTGCCCGCGATCCTGCCGACGACCGTCGAGGCCGTCGTGGCGCTCGCGTCGGGCGCCGAGGTTCCTTGGATCCCGCCGCTGCCGCTCGATCTTCCGCCGTCGATCGGGTTCGGGTTGCAGCTGTGGCTGCCGACGCCGCCGCTGCCGGCTGCGGAACTCGGCTTCCTGCAGAAGTTCACGATCCGGCTGCGCGATGCCGCGACGCAGCAGGTGCTCGACTCGTCCTACGTCTACTACCAGCCGCGCTGAGCGCGGCGGTCGTCACTTCGAAGGCTTCGAGTCCGAAGCCTCGATCTTGCCCGGCGCGCGAACGCCAGAGCCCTGGCGTTTGCTGATCGCGTCGCCGAGGTCTTCGCGCGCGCGCTCGGCCCATTGCTGGAGCCGTTCGACGATCTCTGGATGCTTCGCGCTGACGTCGCGCGTCTCGCCGACGTCGTTCTGCAGGTCGTAGAGCGCGAGTGGCGCCTTCTGCTTTGCATACGGCGCCGGCGCGCCGCCTTTGCCGCCCGGGTTGCCTGCGAGCGTCGCATACGAATGCGGCAGCACGAGCTTCCAGCGCTGGTCGCGAACGGCCTGAAGCTGCCCGGAGTAGTAGCAATAGAAGGCCTCGTGCGGGCTCTGCGCGTCCGGCTCGCCGCGCATCAACGCATCGAGGTCGCGACCGTCGATCGTGTGGTCCGGCAACGTCGCGCCGATGCGCGCCGCGAACGTCGGCAGCAGGTCGAACGTCGCCGCGAGGCGGTCGCACGTGGAGCCTGCTGGGATGCGGCCGGGCCAGCGCATGATGCACGGCACGCGGTGGCCGCCTTCCCATGACGTGCCCTTGCCTTCGCGCAGCGGGCCCGCGGAGCCGGCGTGTTCGCCATACGAGAGCCACGGTCCGTTGTCGCTCGTGAACACGACGAGCGTGTTGTTGGCGATCCCGCCTTGGTCGAGGGCTTCGAGGATGCGGCGCACGCTTTCGTCGATCTCCGCGACAACGTCGGCGTAGAGGCCTCGGCCGGTCTTCCCCTCGAACTCCGAGGACGCGTACAACGGCACGTGCACCATCGTGTGCGGCACGTAGAGGAAGAACGACTTCGCCATGTTGCGGCGGATGAAGTCGACGGCGCGGTCCGTGTAGCGGCGTGTGAGTTCCTTCTGGTCCTCGCCCGTGATCTCGGCGTCGACGACCTTGTCGCCGTCGAACAGCGGCAGCGGCGGGTAGCCAGCCTTCCGCTTCCTGACGTCCTCCGGCATGCTCGCGAGCGCGGGATGCAGCGGCCACATGTCGTTGCTGTAGGGCAGTCCGAACCACTCGTCGAAGCCGTGCTTCGTCGGCAGGAACGCAGGGTGGTGTCCGAGGTGCCATTTGCCGAAGCACGCGGTGGCGTAGCCCTTCTGCTTGCAGATCTCGGCAAGCGTGGTCTCGGAGGCCGCGATCCCTTCCTTCGCGTCCGGCCCGTAGGCGCCGTGCACGGAGACGCGCGCATGGTAGGAGCCCGTGAGCAGCGCTGCGCGCGAAGCGGAGCACACTGCGGAACTCGCATGGAAGTCCGTGAAGCGCATGCCTTCCTTCGCGAGCCGCTCGAGGCTCGGAGTCGGCGTCTTGGAGCCGAACGGGCCGATGTCCGCGTAGCCCAGGTCGTCGACGAAGATCACGACGAGGTTCGGCGGACGCGCAGCGCGCGGCTGGGCAGACGCCCGCGATGGCGCGTCGTGGCGTTGCGCTGTCGCGAAGGACGCTGCGGACAAGAGGGCGACCGATGCGAGCAGTCGGAGCATCGCGCCGTTGTAGCGGCGGGATCGCGATGCGTCCTCGTCCTACGTCGCCATCGTGCGATGCGCTATGGTCCGCGGCCACCCGCCGATGCAGACGAGCCAGGAACCTCACGCAGTCCGCGTTGCGCAGCCTTCGGCGCCTGCGCCTCGACTCGCGCGATGGTTGCTGGCGCTGGCGTGCGCGCCGTTGCCGTTCCTGGCGTTCGCGTCCAAGGACGAGATCGCCGAGGACGCGGGTCGTGTCGAGCAGGCCGCGAAAGGGCACGCAGAGTCGCTGTTGCATGCTTCCGGGATCCCGGACGAGGAGCTCGCGTCGTTGCGTTCGCACCTGGTGGAGCGCGATCGCCTGCTCGTGTTCCACCCGCTCGACGGAGTTCCTGCGGACGCGCGCCCGAAGCTCATGGAGCTGTTGGCGGTGCGCATGCAGATCTACAGCAACCTGCTCTACCCGCGGCCGCGCGAGGCCCGGTTCTGCGCGAGCGTCGACGATGTGAAGACGGCTGCGCTTCCGCGCACCAAGTCGTCGATCGTCGTCGACCTGCGGCAGGACGAGTCGCCTTCGCCGATCGACGGCGCCGAGTTGGTCTATGCCCGTCGCGAGGGCATTCGCATCCGTCATTGGCTCCTGCGAGGGACGGCGAAGTGACGCTCGAACTCGCATGGGCGCTGGTCGCGCCGCTGTTGCTCGGAGCGCTCGTGTTGCGTGCGATCGGCGTGCGCGTTCGCGTGGATTGGCTGTCGTGGTGCGCATGGGTGTGGCCGTGCGGTTGCTTCGTCCTCGCCGCATCGTTGTGGGCCGCGCTCGTCGCAGGCGCTCCGACGGATTGGTGGCCGGTCGTGCCGTTTCCGGTGGTTGCAGCGCTCGCGTGGATCGGATCGCGCGCGCGTGTGGCGGATCTCGTCGCCCAGGCTCCGCCGATGTCGCCTTGGCTGAAGGCGGCGCTCGTGTTCGCGGTGTCGCTCGCGGCGTTCCACTTCGTCGTCGCGTCGGGCTTCCCGTGCCTGCTCGGCGACGAAGCGAACCTCTGGGCGACGAAGGCCAAGTCGCTGTTCCTCGACTGGCCGATGGGCGAGTTCGCGCTCGCGCAGCGACTGTCGCCGCATCCTGACTATCCGTTGCTCAATCCGCTGCTGCAGGCGTGGGTCTATGCCGCGGTGGGCGAGGTAGTGCACTTCGAGAATCGCTGGTTGATCCTGCCGTTCGAGCTGTGTTCCGTGCTCGCTGTGGCTGCAGCTGTGCGTCGTCTCGTCGGCGACCGCGTCGCGGCGGCATTCGTCGTTGCGATGTGCCTGGAGCCGGAGCACGCGCACATGGCGATCACTGCGCATGCCGACGGCATGGTGGGCCTCGGCCTCGTGATGGCGCTGGACGGCTACCTGCGCGAACGCGAAGCGCCGCATCGCTCGCATCGCGCGATCGCTGCGCTGGGCGCTGCGTTCGCGCTCTGGAGCAAGAACGAGGCGACGATGTACGTCGGGCTCGCCGTGGCGGCCTTCGTGTTCGACGCGCTGCGTCGTCGCGAGATGCCCAGGCCCGGGGCAGCGGCGCCGTGGATGTTGTTGCCGGCGGGCGTGGCGATCTGCCAGATCGCGTGGAACCGCTGGTTCGGGTTGCAGAACGACCTGTTCGGCAAGGGCGGCCCCGAGGGCTCGGTGCCGGAGTTGTTCGTCGCGCAGTTCTCCGATCGCGCGCTGCCGGTGCTGAAGGCCGCCGCGTCCGTGCTGTTCGATCCACGCCATCTGCAGTTCGTGCTGCTGCTGCCGATCCTCGCTCTCGCCTTCGCAAGGCGCGCAGCCTTGTCGCGCACGTTGTTCGCGTCGACGTGCGCGCTCGCGGGCTCGTTCGTCGTGCTGCACCTGATCTACATCGGCAGCTACCTCGTGCTGTCGTTCCACCTCGCGACCTCGCAGCTGCGCGTCCTCTACCAACTGACGCCTGCGGCGCTCGTGTGGGCCGCAGCGACGGCGCGCGAACTGCGGAACGGGCCGCGCTGAGCGATGGGCGTCCGAAGAAGGCAGCCGGAACCCGATCCACCGCCGCCGCCGAGGGCGATCGTCGTCGACGGCAGCAACGTGGTCGCGAGCGCCACGACCGGCGCGCAGCGTCGCATCGAGGATGCGCTCGCGTGGGCGCGCGCGTTCGCGCCGGCGTTGCCCGTCACGGTGTTCTTCGACACGGCGACGATGCGTTATCTCGGCGGCGAGCGCGAAGCTGCGCTGCTCGCGTGCGTGCGCGCTGCGGGAGCCGAGGCGCATGCCGTCGACGTGGCGGACCCGGCGTTGCTCGCGTTCGCCTACGAGCATCGCGCGTTGGCGCTCACGAACGATCGCTTCTGGGACTACGAGGATCTGCGCCGCGACGTGGTCCTGTTGCAGTTCGTCTGCGACCAGCGCGGCTTCCGCGTGCCGGACGAAGCGACGTGGTTCACGCCGTCGGGCGGCGCGCGGCGCGTCCGCGTCGACGCGCTGCGGCCGTAGGCGACAATCCTTCGCGCATCGCGTCAGTCGCGCGCGAAGTAGAGCGCGTTGGTCTCCGGCTCTTCGAGCAGCGGGTTCTCGAACACGCAGTCCTCGACTTCGACCTTCGCGAACGCCGCGCGCAGTTGCGCCTCGAACGCGGCGCGGCGAGCGACGTTGGTCCACAGCGCGAACACGCCGCCAGGCTTGAGCCAGCGCTTCGCGAGCCGCAGGTTCTGATCGGTGTAGAAGCCGACATGGCTCTCGCCGAGCACGTCATCGGGCGCGTCGTCGATGTCGACTAGGATCGCGTCGTAGCGGCGCTCGGGCTCGCGGCACAGGCGCGCGAAGCAGTCGTCGACGACGAGGCGGCAACGCGCGTCGGAGCACAGCTTCGGGCCGAGCGGCACGAGGCCGCGTTCGTGCCACGCGACGACTTCGGGCAGCAGTTCGACGACGTCGAGCGAACGCACGCGCGGATCGAGCAACGCCGCGTCGGCGGTGTGGCCGAGGCCGAGGCCGCCGACCATCACGTCAAGCGCGTTGCCCGCGACGCGCGCGAGCCCGCGACGCGCGAGTTCGCGTTCGCTGTCGGCGACGAGGCTCGACATCAGGAAGCGGCCGTCGAGCTTCACTTCGTAGACCCAAGTGTCGCCGAGCGTGACGGTGCGGCGCCGGCGCAGGATCAACTCGCCGAGTTGCGTGCCGCGCACGTCGAGCTCCTCGAACATCGCCATCTCAGCGAGGCTCCACGGCGTCGACGAACTCCACGACGTATGCGTGCGCATTCGTCTTGCCGCCGTCGAAGCTCGCCTCGACGAGGTAGCGAGCGCCGGGCTCGACGCGAATCGAGCGCGCGCGGAACACCACGCACGACGAGCTGCCGAAGCCTCCGCCCGCGACGTCGCAGTGGTCGAGCTCAAGCGGGCCGCTCGACGGCAGGTACTCGGCGTCGAGTTCGCGGATGGAGACCTTCAGCTCGTCCTTCTTCGGCGTCTTGCCGCGCACGATCGAGATCGAGAACGCGCGCCGCGCCGAGAACAGGTCCACGGGCGTGTAGCCACGCGGCGGGTAGTAGACGGAGTCGAGGCCCTTCTGCGCGCCGCCGCTCTCGTCGAACGACCACATCGCGTGGTAGTTGGCGTCGCTGCCGAAGCCCGTCTTGCGCATCGCCGGGTTGATGCACCAGCGGCGATGCCCGATGCGGTCGATGTTGGACGGGTCGCTGTCGTCCATGTAGCTGTCGACGGATCCCGTCAACGATCCGTTGACCGCGAGATTGCTGTGGCTCGCGCCGTCGTAGCCGAGCTGATAGCGCGCGTCGTCGAATCCGTCCGGCTTCTTCGGCGTGTGGTCGAGCCCGCCGAGCGCACGGCACACTTCGGATGCCGCGTCACAGCGCACGTTCCACTCGGGCACGAGCTGCATGCCTTGCCACGGCACGCCGACCAGCGCGCGGTAGGCCTGCAGCCTGCGCAGCGCGGCGGCGCGTTCGCCGGCACGCGGATCGTTCGCATCGAGCGACGTGGGCTTTGCGTCGAGGATCGCGCGCAGTTCGCGTTGCAGTTGCAGGCGCGGCACGGGGAACGGACGCATGCCGTCGAGTTCGACGATCTCGCCGAGCTTCCACGCCTGCTTGCTGAACGGCTTGCCGTCGACCGTGATCTTCACGTTGCCGTTCAGCAAGTCGTCCTTGTAGTCCGCGACCTTGCGACGGATGCCGGTCTCGTCCTCGAACGTCCACGCGCCGGTGCGCAGCCCCTGGCGGTAGCTGCCGGCGGAGAGCACTGCGCCGCCCGCATGCCATTCCTCGCAACGGCCGTGCAGCTGGTCTTGCTGGTAGTTGAGGAATCGGAGCTTCTTGCCCTGCTCGTCGAACTCCTTCCACGTGCCGTTCTTCTGCCCGTGCGCGTAGGTCGCGGACAGCGTCTTGGTCCCGTTCTGCGCGAACGTCTCGAGCAGTCCGTCTTCGCGCCCTTCTTCGTCGAGCGGCACGCGGAGCTTCACCTTGCCGTCGGGCCAGGTCTCGACGCGTTCGCTGCGAGGCGCGGGCGGGGCCGGCTCCTGCGCGCGCAAGGCCGCGACGCCGACGGCGAACGCGACGATCGGCGCGATGCAGCGTGCTTGGAGGCGGCTCATGGGGGCGAGCATGATCGCAGAGTGAACGCGGCGACGGAAGGCGCGCGGCTCGCTTCGTCGCACTTCGCGCCATGGCGGACGAAGCGTCGATGCGGCACGATCGCGCGGCGATGAGCGGCTCTGTCATGTCCGTGCTCGCTGCGCTGGAGCGCATGCGCCACGAGTTCTCGCCGGACGCGGCGGCGGTTCGCCTTCACCTCCTGCAGCGTCTCGAACGCGCGGCGTTGCCCGGCGCGAAGGCCGTGTCGCGGCTCCACGAGGCGCTCTGCTTCGTGCGCGCCTACCCCGACGACGAGGCCGTCCTGTTGCAGGCGTTGCGGATGTTGGACGGTTTCTCGCAGCGATCCGACCTGCGTCGCTTCGCGCGCGGGCTCGCGGACTCGGGCATCGCGGGCACGACGATCACGTATCCGTTCTTCGCGGCGACGGCGTTGC
Organism: uncultured Singulisphaera sp.; assembly: GCA_964514315.1. GTDB lineage: Bacteria > Planctomycetota > UBA1135 > UBA1135 > UBA2386 > SXPK01. The sequence goes on from CAZEQF010000001.1 coordinate 20,801, forward strand.
GCCTTGCAGAACGTTGGCCGCAGCAATTGACCATCTGCTGGGACGAGGACACGGTGGAAGCGCTCGACCGCCAGCTGCCGCTGCTGTCGCGATGGTCGGAGTCGGTTGCGATGGACGAACTGCCGCTCACGACGCGCGAGTGGATCGATGCGCAGAAGGGGCCGCACGCAGCCGACGGCGCCTACGTCGTGCGTCGCATGCATGCAGTGCACGGCGATCCGTTCGTGTTCGAGAAGGCGTTCGAGTCGTTGGGCCTGTGGATGACGCTTGCCCCGTCGGAGGACTCGCCGTCACGCACGATTGCCGAGGCGCCGGTGGAGGAGATCACCTTCCAGCGCGGGCCGTTGCGCGCGCAGCGGCCGACGATGCCGAACGCGCTGCACGATCGCCCGCGCGCGGTGCGCCGCGTGCCGCCGAGCCTCGGCGCCGCCTACATCGAGCTCGCGCGCGACGCGATGGTCACGCGGCAGCGCGACCTCGATGCGTTCGCATACGGCGATCCGCGTGACGTGCGCGTCGTCGACTGGGAGGACGGCCTGCAGTTCGTCGCGATCGGCTTGCAGCCGGACCGTCGGCTCCTGCTCGAAGCGGTGTATGCGTTCCTCACGCTGAAGAACGGCACGCCGATCGGCTACGTGCTCAACAGCGCGCTCTTCGGCTCCGCGGAGATCGCCTACAACGTGTTCGACGCGTTCCGCGGCGGCGAGGCCGGATGGATCTACGGCCGCGTGCTCGCGACCGTGCGCAGCCTGTTCGGCGTCGATTCCTACACGGTCTATCCCTATCAGCTAGGCGACGACAACGAAGAGGCGCTGCAGAGCGGCGCGTGGTGGTTCTACCAGAAGCTCGGATTCCGCCCGCGTTCCGCCGCTGCGCTGCGGTTGATGAAGTCGGAGCTCGCGGCGATGCGCAGGAAGCCGAAGCATCGTTCGTCGATCGCGACGCTGCGCACGCTCGCCGCGGAGAACGTCTACTACCACGAAGGCGATGCTCGCGACGACGTGATCGGCATGCTGCCGCTCGCGGGTTGCGGAATGGCTGCCGTCCGCTTGCTCGCGCAGCGTGGCGGTCCCGACCGCGAAGGCGCGGAGCGCGAATGTGCGGCGGTGCTGCAGCGCATCACCGGCGTGCGTTCGTTGCGTTCGCTGTCGGCCGACGAGCGGGTGTGGTTCCTGCGCTGGGCGCCGCTGGTCGCCGCGCTGCCGGATGTCGAGTCGTGGCCCGCGAAGGACCGCAAGGCGCTGCTCGACGTCATCCGCAAGAAGGCGGGGCGCAGCGAGTCGGACTTCGTGCGCGCGTTCGACAAGCACCGACGGTTGCGCAGTGCGATCGCGGCGCTCGCGCATGCCGAGGAGCAACGCTCGTGAAGCCGATGCGCATCGTGAGCCTCGTGCCGAGCACGACGGAGACCGTTTGCGCGTTCGGCGCCGGCGATCGACTCGTCGGATGCACGCGCTACTGCACGCATCCAGCGGGTGCGCTCGCCGAGGTCGCGCGCGTCGGCGGCACCAAGAACCCCAAGCGCGACGCGATCGCGCAGCTCGAGCCCGACCTCGTGCTGTGCAACGCGGAGGAGAATCGCGAAGAGGACATCGAGTGGCTGCGCGCCCGCGCGCCAGTTCTAGTGCAGACTCCGTGCACGGTCGCGGAGGCGGCGATGGCGCTCGAAGAGCTCGGGCGCGCGCTCGGTTGCGAGGACGAAGCCGCTCCGCACTGCGCGGCGCTTGCGCGCGAACTCGCGGTCGCGCCGCCGCAGCAGCGGCTGCGCGCGTTCTATGCGATCTGGAAGAAGCCGTGGATGGGCGTCGGCCCTTCGACCTACCTCAGCGACGTGCTGCGGCTCGCGGGCTTCGACGCGGTGTGCGCCGACACGGCTGCGCGCTATCCGGAGGTCGCGGTGGAGCAGGTTGCGGAAGCACGGCCCGACGTGGTGCTGTTGCCCGACGAACCGTGGGTGTTCGACGAGGCGCAGTTGCGCGAACTCTCGGCTGCGGGCGCGTTCGGCGAAGCGAAGCTCGTCCTCTGCAGCGGCCGCGACTTCTGCTGGCACGGCGTGCACGCGGCGAAGGGTCTCGCCAGCGCGCGTGGGATCGCCCGCGCGCTTGCCCGCGAACGCGGGCACGGCGCAGGCTGACGAGGCGGCGGGCTGCGCCGCCTCGCGTGGCGGATCAGCCCTTCGCGGCGCGGCGGCGCAGCAGGACCATCGAGCCGGCGCCGATGGCGAGGCCGAGGGCGAAGGCGATCCAGACGATGGGCATCTCCAGCGGAGTCAGGTGGGCGAGCATCATGGCGCGAAGTTGTAGCGCGCCGCATGCGCGAGGAAAGGGCGCGCCGTGCGCCGCGCGCTGCGCGAATGGCTCCTGACTCCGCCGCGGCCGCGCACTACGGTTTGCCGTCGATGTCGATCCGCTTCGCCGTCGCGTTCTCCGCCCTCTCGGTCCTTGCCGCAGCGTTCTCCGCGTGCGCATCGCCGGTCGCCGCGCGCCCGAGTTGGGCGATCGCGATCCACGGCGGCGCCGGGACGCTCGAGCGATCCGCTTCGATCGAGCAACAGCAAGAGCACCGCGTGGCGCTCGAGCGCGCGCTGCAGGCAGGCCGCGAGCGGCTCATGCGCGGCGAGTCCGCGGTCGACGTCGCCGAGGCCGTCGTTCGCGTGCTCGAAGACGATCCGCACTTCAACGCGGGCAAGGGCGCGGTGTTCAACGAGAAGGGCGAGCACGAGCTCGATGCGTCGATCATGGACGGTTCGACGATGGCATGCGGCGCGGTCGCCGGCGTGCGCACGGTCAAGAACCCAGTCTCCCTCGCGCGCCTCGTGATGGAGAAGACGAGGCACGTGTTGCTGATGGGCGACGGCGCGGAGCAGTTCGCCACGTTGGTCGGCGTCGAGCGCGTCGAGAACACGTGGTTCGACACCGACTACCGTCGCAAGGTGCTCGAGGAAGTGCTGCAGGAGCGGAAGCTCAAGGGCTCGGCGCTCGGTGATGCGCGATCTGCGCCGCGCGACCCGCGCCACGACTACGGCACCGTCGGCTGCGTCGTGCGCGACCAGAACGGACGACTCGCCGCCGCGACGAGCACGGGCGGCCTCACCGGCAAGCGCTGGGGCCGCGTCGGCGACGCGCCGATCGTCGGCGCCGGCAACTACGCGGATTCGGTCGTCGCGGTCAGCGGCACGGGCACCGGCGAACAGTTCATCCGCCACACCGTCGCGCGTTCGATCGGCGCGCGTGTGCAGTTCGGCGGCCAGTCGCTCGACGAAGCGGCGAATGCGGTGGTGCACGGCGTGCTGAAGCCCGACGACGGCGGCGTGATCGCGGTCGATCGCGAGGGCAACCTCGTTGCGGCCTACAACTCGACGGGCATGTATCGCGGCCTCGCGGACAGCAACGGCCGCTTCGAAGTCGCGATCTTCGAGAAGTGACGCGCGGCGAAGTTCGCGAACGAGCTGGAACGAAACCATGAACACGATCCGTGCCCTTCGCTGCGCTGTCGCGGCGGTCTTGCTCGCGGCGCCGTTCTCGGCCTGTGCGAGCCTTCGCAGTTCGCCAGCCGCCGGCTCGCAGGGAACGCTGATGCTCGTCGGCGGCGGCCTCGAGAGCGATTGCCGCCCGTTCTTCGATCGCTTCCTCGAGCTCGCGCGTCGCCATGGCGAGCCGCACGTCGTGATCGCGACGGCGGCGACCGGCGACCAGGACGAGGCCTCGATCGAGAAGGTCGAGTCGCTGCGCGCATGGGACCCGACGGTGCAGGTGTCCGTGATCCGGCGCGAGACGCCGACCACGGAGACCATCGCGATCGTCCGTTCCGCGACGGCGATGTTCTTCACCGGTGGCGACCAGAAGCGCATCACGGATCGCTACCGCCCCGGCGACCAGCCGACGCCCGAGTGGGAAGAGATGCGCCGCCTGCTCGCGCGCGGTGGCGTGATCGCAGGCGGCAGTGCCGGCGATGCGATGATGGGCTCGGTGATGTTCTTCACTGGCCGCAGCGCGCAGGCGCTCGGCATCCCGCGCAAGGACGCGGATCCCGACGATGCCGAGGCCAACAAGACCGGGCCGCAGATCGGTCCGGGCATGTACTTCCTGCCGTGGGCGGTGACGGACTCGCACTTCTGGGAACGCGATCGCATCGGCCGGCTCGCAGCCGCGTTGGAGGTCACGAAGGGCACGAGCGGGCAGGTTCTCGGCATCGGCGTCGGCGAGGACGCGTGCGTCGAGATCGACGTCGCGACCGGCGAAGTGGTCGGCACGACGCCATCCGAGTCGCTGCTCGTCGACATCAGCCTGCTCGCGCGCGACGGCAAGTCGCTGCGCAACGGCGTGGCGCGCGTGATCGCGCAAGGCGATCGCATCGACGCGCGCGCATGGAGCAAGGGCAACGTCGCGTTGCCGCAACGTCCCGCGGTCGCGTTGCGCGAAGTGAAGGTCATCGAACCGGGCCAGAACCGGCAGCTCGCGTCGTGGCAGCAGTTCCGGCAAGCGAGCGTCCCTTCTGCGGGGCCCGTGGTCGTGCAACTCGAAGGCTGGCGTGTCGTCGCGTGGCCGGACGGCCGCGGCAACGCGGTGTTCGACGTCGAGGTCCCGCAGTGACGCGCACGCTTGCCGGCAAGACGGTGTTCGTCTCCGGCGGATCGCGCGGCATCGGCAAGGCGATCGCGTTGCGCTGCGCGAAGGACGGCGCCAACGTCGTCATCGCGGGCAAGAGCCACGTGCAGCCGCCGCGGTTGCCCGGGACGATCCACTCCGCGGCCGCGGAGTGCGAGGCGATCGGCGGGAAGGCGCTGGCGGTGCGTTGCGACATTCGCGAAGAGGCGGACATCGAGGCTGCGGTCGCTGCCGCGGTCGAGCGCTTCGGCGGCATCGACGTGCTCGTCAACAACGCGAGCGCGATCTGGCTCAAAGGCCTGCTCGACACGCCGAGCAAGCGCTTCGACCTGATGAACGAGGTCAACGTGCGCGGCACGTTCCTGGTGACCAAGGCGTGCATGCCGCATCTGCTGCGCGCGGCCAATCCGCACGTGCTCATGCTGTCGCCGCCGCTCTCGCTCGACCCCAAGTGGTTCGCAGGCCACACGGCCTACACGATGTCGAAGTACGGCATGAGCATGTGCGCGCTCGGGCTCGCGGCCGAGTTCCGCGATCGCGGCGTCGCCGTGAACGCGTTGTGGCCCAAGACCGTCATCCAGACGGCTGCGCTGCAGATGCTGCCGGGCATCGACGTGACTCGTTGCCGCTTGCCGGAGATCGTCGCCGACGCTGCGCACGCGATCGTCACGACGGACAGCAAGGCGCGCACCGGCGCGTTCCTCGTCGACGAAGACGTGCTGCGCGAACACGGCGTGCGTGACTTCGCGCGCTACGCAGTGGATGCGTCGAAGGAACTGCTGCCGGACTTCTTCCTCGACTGAGGCGAACCTGCCCCGACGCGCTGCGGGAAGCGGTGGCTCAGTGCCTCGCTGGATCCTGCGACGCGTGATGGGGGACTACAGCGTGAGCTCGCGCGCCTTCTGCGCGCGGCCTTGCGCCAACTCCACGCCGATCGCATCGAGTCCCATGCGGTTCGCGACCGCGAGCGCGGTGCCGACGCCGCAGAACGGGTCGACGATGCAGCGCGCTGCGGCGCGTTGCGCGAGCCACTGCACTGCGACTTCCGCTGCCGCGAGCCCCATCGCGCGCGCCCATGTCATCTCGCCGAGTTCCGGCAACACGTCGGGCCCCGATTGCAGCGGGTCCTCTGCGAGGTCGCGCGAGAAGCACAGCATGTGCGCGTAGCCGGGCCGCGTGCGCGTCGCGATGCCAGCAGGCGCGCGGCACACGATCTTGTGCCACAGCAGGCGCGCGCCGGTTGCGTAGGCGCCGCGCTGCACGAGGTAGGACTTGTCGACCCACGCTCCGTCGCGCTTCACGTCGGTCTGGTAGAAGACCGCCGCGGACTTCGCGGGCAATGCGCGCACGACGGACTCGGCTGCCGCGACGAACCACGTCTGCCATTCCTCGAACGAGAAGCGCTTGATCTCCGACGCGTCGGGCAGCGACGTGAAGATCGCGCAGCCTTCGGCGAGCGGGTTCTGCGCGAGCCACGCGATCGCGTCCTCGCAGTGCACGACGCGCGATGGAGCTTCCGTCATCGCGCCGCCTCTCGCCGTGTCGCGTCGCGCATGCGAATCACGAAGGTGCCTGCAGCGAGAATCCGTGCGCGAGGAACCCGCCGTCGACCGGAAGCGTGCAGCCGGTGACGTAGCTCGACGCGGGCATGAGCAAGAACGCGATCGCGCGCGCGACTTCTTCGGCCTCGCCGACGCGGCCGAGCGGCGTTCGCGCGCGGATGCGATCGAGCATGCCTGGGCGCGCGAGCACGGGCGCCGCGAGCGGCGTGTCGATGTACCACGGCGCGACGAGGTTGACGCGGATGCCGTCCTTCGCCCACTCGCACGCGAGCCCGCGCGTGATCGCCGCGAGCGCCGCCTTGCTCGCCGCATACGGCACGCCGGTGCCGAGCGAGATCTCGCTCGCGACCGAGCCGACGAACACCACGCTTGCACAGGCGCTGCGCGCGAGCCACGGGTGGCAGCGTCGCGCGAGCTCGAACGCAGACTCGGTGTTCGCGTTCATCAATCGCGTGAAGTCGCCGTCGTCGAACTCCAACGCCGTCTTGCGCACGTTCGTGCCCGCGTTGCACACGAGGAGGTCGAGTCCGCCTAGTTCGCGTTCGACCGCTGCGCAGACGGAAGCGATGCCGTCGCGCGTCGTCGCATCGGCAGCGATCCCGTGCGCGCGGCCGGCATGGCGACCGTTCCATTCGCGCACGCACGCCTGCACGGCTTCCTCGGAACGCGCGACGACGAGCACCTTCGCGCCGAGCGCGAGCAGCTCTTCTGCTGCGGCCTTGCCGATGCCGCGCGTCGCGCCGACGACGAGGGCGCGGCGGCCTGCGAGGGACCACGAAGGCGTCGTATCCGAAGGGCGATGCATGCGCATGTTGTAGAAGCGGTTTGCCAAAGCACCAGCCGATGCGGGCGCTCCGAGGCTTCGCCGCGGGGCGTGTTGGGCCGATGATGCGCATGCCACAGCACAAATCCGCGCCGAGGAATGGCTCGGGGCATGGGTCACAAGGCGAAGGACTGCTGTGCGGTCCTTGTCTCCGGCGTTCGCGGCCCTCTGCAGGCGTCTACGGGCGAAGCGTGCAGCGCGTCCGCAGTGCGGCCACCGCAGCGCACGACGGATCGTCGGTAGCGTGCCGGACGTGAACCCTGCCGCCGCCGCACGCACCGAACGCATCGAGTCCATCGACCACCTTCGCGTCGTCGCGGCGTTGACGGTGTTGTTCGGGCACGCCGTCCATGCGTTGCACGAGACGCGCGCATTCGCGGGCCACGAGCTCGGGTTCTTCCGGCAGGGCATCGGGCCGATGGTGTTCCTCGCGATCGCGGGCTTCGTCGCGGCGCATGGCGCGCGCGACGAGTTCGGCGTTCGCGGCGCGGGCCTGCGGTATCTGGGCAAGCGGCTCGTTCGGCTCGTTCCGCTCTACTGGTTGTTCACGGCGCTGTTCGTCGCAGTGGTGTGGGTCGCGCCGTCGCTGGTTGACCACGGCGGCCTGGGCCTCCGGCATGCGCTCGGTTCGTTTGCGTTCTGGCCGGTGCCGCGTCCGGGCGACGGCAAGATGCGGCCGCTGCTCAATCCAGGTTGGGTGCTCGTCTACATCGTCTGGTTCCACGCGTGGTTCGCGCTCTGCATGACGCGCGAACGGCGACTCGGGCTCCCGCTGTGTGTCATCGGCTTGTTCGTGCTCGCGTCGCTCGGACCTGTGCTGCCGCAGTCGGGCGCGTGGTCGTACTTCGCGTCGCGACACTTCGCGGTGCTCGCGGTCGGCGTGCTGTGCGCGCTTGCGCATCGCTCGATCGCGCGTCGGGTCACGTTGCCGATTGCGCCCGCGTTCCTTGCGGTGGCTGCGTTGTTCGCGATCGCATGGGCAACGACCCGATCCGAGGGCGATTGGCCGACGATCGTCTGCGCGATCGGCATCGTCGTCGTCGCGTCGCTGGCGCGCGGCTTCCGCGAAGGCAGCGCGTTCGCGCGCCTGTGGGGGACGTTGGCGCGCGCGTCCTATTCGATCTACCTGTCGCAGGCGTTCTCGCTGGCCGCGTTCGCGGTCGTCGCAGACCGCAGCGGCACGTTGGTTTACGTTCCGTTCGTCGTTGCGTTGCCTGCGTTGATGGCGTGTTCCCTGGCGTGTGGCGTGCTGTGCCATCGCCTTGTCGAGCAACCGCTGCATCGCGCGCTGACGACCTGGGGCGGACGCGAACTCAGCCGATCTGCTGCGAAGCCGCGCATCGCACTGGATGCCCATGTCGGGCGATCTTCCATGGGCGACGTGCTGGGTAGCGGTGCGGCGCCGCGGTAAGAACACCTTCCTCCCGATGGCGGTCTTGCCCCGACGCGGGGCAGCGCTGTCGGTCCTCGTTCCATCTCCCTCGAGGTCCCATGCATCGGTCCATCGTGCTCGCGCTCGCCGCGAGCGCTCTTCCCTCGTTCGTCTGCGCGCAGGCTTTGCCCTTCGTTCGCACGCAGCCGCAAGTCCGCGGGTTCGCCAATGACCACACGGGCGCGCCACTGCTGAGCCCGGATCGCGTCGTCGTTCGTTACGGCAAGGCAGTCAGCAAGGACGCGCTCGAATCGCTGGCGCGAGAGATCGGATTGCCGATCGTCGATCGCGGCCTCAACGGCGAGTTCGTCGTGTTCCGCGCGGACGCCGAGTCCGTCGACAGTTGGGTCGAGTGGTTTGCCGCGCAACCCGGTGTCGAATACGCCGAGCGCGATCCGATCGCTTCGACGACTGCCGCTCCGACGGACCCTCTGTGGGCTCCGTTCCAGTGGAACTTCTACAACTACGGCGCCCTCAGCAATGGCCGTGCGACCAACTTCGGCATCCAAGCCGAAGGCGCGTGGACCGCAGGCGCAACGGGCTCAGGCGTCGTCGTCGCAGTGATCGACACCGGCATCGCCTACGAGAACTTCGGCGCATTCACGCAGGCGCCGGATCTCGCGGGTCGCACGTTCGTGTCGCCGTATGACGCGGTGACCGGCGACGGCCACGCCAACGACGAGAACGGCCACGGCACGCACTGCGCGGGCACGATCGCGCAGTCGACCAACAACGGCATCGGCTGCGCCGGCGTCGCCTACAACTGCACGCTGATGCCGATCCGTGCGCTCGACGCGGCGGGCAGCGGCTCGCTGACGTGGATCGCGAACGGCGTCACGTGGGCCAAGGACCGCGGCGCCAAGGTGGCCAGCATGAGCCTCGGTGGCGGCGCTGGTTCGACGGCGTTGCAGAGCGCGATCACGGCGGCGGTCAACGCCGGCGTGACGGTCTGTGCCGCGACGGGCAACACGAACCGCCAGGGCCTGCAGTATCCCGCGGCCTACTCGCCGACGATCGCGGTCGGCGCGACGCGCTTCGACGGCAACCGTCCGCGCTACTCGACCTACGGCACGGGCATCGACGTGAGCGCGCCGGGCGGCGACACCGGTGTCGACCAGAACGCCGACGGCTACGCGGACGGCATCCTGCAGCAGACGTTCGCGACGGGCGCGCCGACGACGTTCGGCTACTACTTCTTCCAGGGCACGTCGATGGCGACGCCGCATGTCGCGGCCGTCGCAGCGCTCGTTCGCTCCGTGCGGCCGACGTACACGGCGGCGCAGGTGCGCAGCGCGATCGAGACGAGCTGCAAGGATCGTGGCACGACCGGCTACGACACGACCTACGGCTTCGGCATCGTCAACGCCGCGCTCGCGATCACTCGCTGAGCGCATTCGCGCCGCGTGGCTTCAGCGCGGCGCGACTTCGAGGTCGACGGTGCGTTCCGCGCTGCCGTCGGCCTCGACTTCGACGCGGCTGCGCGTCTGGTCCGAGTTCTCCAAGAACGGATCGTCGGCGTCGCGCCGGCCCGCGAGCAACGCGTAGCGTCCGCGCGGCAGCCCTTCGAAGCGGAACTTGCCCTCTGCGTCGACTCGGCGTTCTGCGACGAAGTCCGACGCCACGTCCTTTGCGTCGATCGGCGTGATTTGCACGACGATTCGGCGGTCGACGGCGCCAGCTGCGAAGCAACGGCCGCGGACGGTCACGCCCTTTGTGAGCACGAGGTCGCCGACGTTCTCTTCGATTCCGCCGTGGGTGCGCACGCCGCGGTGGACGCGCGGCGCGAACGTGTCGCGTGCAACGGAGAGTTGGTGCGCGCCGTCGTGCGCGCGTTCGAGCACGAACGTCCCGTCTGCCTTGCTGTGTGCGAACGGCTGCGGGCCGACGCTCGCACGCGCGGAGCGCACGGCTGCGCCGAGGTCGCCGTCGAGCGCGTTCTCGGGCTGGAGTCGCACGAGCGCGCCGGCGACGGGGCGGCCCCGTTCGTCGACGATGCGCCCGAGCACGCGGCTGCCCTTGGTCAGCACGATCGGGACTTCGCGAAGTTCGTCCAGGTCGACGCGGAACGTGCTCGACGTGAGTCGCGCAAAGCCCGGCGCTGACGCCTCGAGGTTCCATTCGCCGGGCTCCAATCCTTCGAGGTCCAACGCCGCGGCGCCGGCTTCTGTCCGTGTCGACGTCTTCGGGCCGACGCGTCGCATGCGCGCGCTCGGAGTCTTGTCCGCGCTGCGCGCCAAGGCCGAGAATCCCGCCACCGCATTGCCGTCGGCATCGCGCGCGAGCACGCGAAGCCGCGAGAGTCGCGACAACCGCAGCGTGATGGGCTTGCTCGCGTCGGCTGCGAGCGTCTCGCTGGCCGTGCCAAAGCCAGGCGCCGAAGCGTTCAGCTCCGCTTCGCCGAGGGCCACGCCTTCGATGCGGAACGAACCGTCCGCATTCGCGTGCGCGCCGACGACGCCGGTGTCGCGTGCCGTCGAGGGGATTGCTCGCACGAAAGCGCCGTCGCATGCGCGGCCGTCGCGGTCGAGCACGAAGCCTGCGATCGTCCGGCCTGGTTGCAGCACGAAGTCGAGCACGTTGTCCTCGTCGCGCTGGATGTGCTGCTGCGGCAGTTCGTGCCGCGCGTGGCCTGCTGCAGTGGCCGCGATGTTGCAGATGCCGATGGGCGCGTTGTCGATCGCATACATGCCCTGCGCATCGGTCTTCGTCGACAGCGGCGGGAGTTCGAGCATCCGCGTGGACGGCAGTTGGATCGAGACCTCTGCGTCGGCGAGCGGCGCCTCGGTCAATGCGTCGCGCACGGCGCCTCGCAGCGTCCTGCCACGGCCCAGCGCGATGTCGCCGACGTTCGTCCATTCGGCGACGCTCGCAGTGCACGAGGCGTATGCCGGTGCGAACGCTTGCGCGCGAACGTGTGCTTCGACGCGCTCGTCTGCGCACTCATCGGGCAGCGCAACGGCGAACGCTCCGTCTTGGCCTGAGGTCGCGGTGCCCAACGCCGCGTGGCGTTGCCCGCGATTGCGCATGGACTGCAAGGAGAATGGGTCCGTCGACGAACGCGCGAACACAGCGACTGTCGCGCCTGCGATCGGCCCGCCTGTCCCGTCGACGACACGTCCGCGCAGGCCTTGGCCGCTCTGCATTCCATCGACGCGCGTTCCGTCGGCGTTGGCGTCAGCGCGGACGATGGCCGATTGGGCGCCACTGCCGGTTGCAACTGCTGGCGCCTCACGGCTCGCTGCCTCCGGGAGAGCGATTTGGCCGTTCGGCGCGGGATCGCCTTGCAGCGCCATCAGCAGCGCTACGGCAGCCGCGACGGCGCAGAGGAGCGCGAGCAGGATCCGCTTGGGCATCGCCGCATGGTGCGCTCCGCGCGTGTCGAGGTCCACATCCCGCCGAGCAGGACCGCGGCCCTTGGGTTGAGCTGCCTGCAGGCGCCCCGCACCAGTGCGGCTGTCGCGGCACGTTGCCTGTGGGCACGATGCCTGCATGGATCCGAAGCCCCAGAATGCGTTCGACCCCATCGCCGCGATGGCGCGCGCCCGCCACGAGTTCGGCGAACACGGCGGCGTGAACCTCTCGATCGAAGCGAGCACGACGTTCACCGTGCTCGCCGCCAACATGATGCCGCGCATCTTCCGTGGCGAAGGCGGGCCGTTCTCGAACGCAGGCGGTTCGACGGGCGGTTGCTACCTGTACGGGCGGCACTTCAATCCGACGGTGTTCACGTTCGGCCGCATGCTGGCGGCGATGGAAGGCGTGGAGGCCGGCTACGCGACCAGCTCCGGGATCGCCGCGATCGCGGCGACGTTGCTGCAGATCTGCACGAAGGACCAGCGCATCGTCGCTGGCTCGGCCCTCTACGGCGGGACGTTCGCGTTGTTGAAGGACTACCTGCCGTCGCGCACGGGCATCGAGACGACGTTCGTCGACACCAACGACCTCGATTCGGTGCGGGATGCGTTGAAGAAGACCAGAGCGCGCGTGCTCTACGTCGAGTCGCTGTCGAACCCGACGCTGCAGGTCGCCGACCTGCCCTCGCTCGCGCGCGTCGCGCACGAGGAAGGCGCGCGCCTCGTCGTCGACAACACGTTCGCGCCGCTGATCCTCACGCCTGCGCGCCATGGCGCCGACGTCGTGATCCACAGCGTGACCAAGTTCTTGAGCGGCGCGTCCGACGTCATTGCTGGCGCGGTGTGCGCGTCTCGCGACTTCATCGGCTCGATGATGGACCTGCACACGGGCTCATTGATGCTGCTCGGGCCGACGATGGACCCCAAGATCGCGCACGAGCTCACGCTGCGCCTTCCGCACCTCGGGGTCCGCATGCAGGAGCACGGCCGTCGCGCGCTTGCGTATGCAGAACGGCTTGCGGCCCTCGGCGCGGCGGTTCGCTATCCGGGTCTCGCGAACGATCCGCAACGCATGCTGCTGGAGCGGCTCGCCAATCCTGGCTTCGGCGCCGGCGGCTTGCTGACAATCGATCTCGGTTCGATCGCGCGCGCGAACCGCTTCATGGAGATCCTGCAGAACGAGCACACGTTCGGCTACATGGCCGTGAGCCTCGGCTATTTCGACACGCTGATGTCGTGCTCAGGCAGCTCGACGTCGAGCGAGCTGAGCGAGGCCGAGCAGCGCGCTGCCGGCATCGCGCCAGGGCTCGTGCGCATGAGCGTCGGCATCACCGGAACGCTCGACGACCGGTTGCGTCAGCTCGAAGACGCGTTCGTGCGGTCGCGGTGAGGGCGCGGCCCGCGTTGCGCTGGCCATCGTGCCGGGCCCGCGCGAAGCGGGCCGCGCGGCGGCTTCAGAACGTGAAGCCCATCTGGATGACGCCGCCGTAGCTGTTGTCGTCGATGTAGGTGCCGGCGACGTCGAGGTGGAACACGTCGAACGGGCTGATGCCGAGACCGGCGCTGTAGGCGTCGTCGAGCGTGTTCTCGAAGTCGGTCTGGTAGCCGCCGCGCAGTTGCAGCCAGCTGAACAGGTCGATCTCGGCGCCGAGGTGCGCGAGCTGCACGTCGTCCTTGTCGAGCAACGGCGAGTCTTCGAAGCGCTCCGCGCTGACGAGGTCGACGTCGGCAGCCAGCGTGAGGATGCCGGTGGTCCAGGATGCGCCGAGCGCCGCGGCGGGGTTCACGTCGTAGAGGAAGCTCTCGCCGAGCGTGTTCACGGTGCGGTAGGTCTTGTCGATCATGTTGCGCACCGTTGCGCCGAACGTCAGGCCGAGGCCCGGTTCCCATGCCGCGCCCAGGTCGAAGTTGAACTCCTGGTCGTCGTCGCGGAACTGGTCGTCGTCGAAGTTGTCCTGGTCGAAGTTGTTCGCCGTCACCGCGTAGTTGTAGCTGTCGACGCGTTGGATCTTGGGCGTCGCGCCGACCGACAACGTCGTTCCGGCCAGGTCGAACGAAGTGGCGAGCGACACGCCGACTTCGGTGATCGCGATGCCGACGACGCGCGCTTCGGAGTTGAGCGTCGGCAGCGTCACGCTGCCGGCCGTCAGGCCGCGGATCGCGGCGACGTCCGCCGGGTCGACGTCCACGAACGACTGCAGGTCGGCGTAGCTGCGCGCGTGGATCGACCAACCGAGGTCGCGCGAGGGGGCGCCGACGACGAAGCCCACGCCGAGCGTTCCCGTGATCTGACGGCCGTCGAGGGACTCGAGCTGGTCGGCGAGGGAGTTGATGTCGTCGGTCGTCGCCGTTCCCGCGGCCTCGATGCGGTCGAAGTCGTCGACGAAGTTGTCGATGTCGTCGATGAGCCCGTCCTTGTCGAACGCCGTCGCGCCGACGGTCGGCAGGATGAAGCCGAACGTGTCGGACTCACGGTGCCGCGTCAGCAGCGCGGGATTGGCCCAGCCGGCCGCGAGGTAGTGCGAGGACGCGACTCCCGTCCCGCCCATCGCGCTGTTGCGCGCTTCGAAGTATTGGGCGTGCACGACGCTGGCGAGGAGCAGGGACGCTGCGGGAAGAGCAATGGAGCGTGCGATCATGGATGGTGGTGTTGAAGAGGCCGGCCTCTGGGTCGCTGCCGGAAGGCGAAGAGCCTACGTCGTGTCGGCTCGAGGCCGCCAGGGCTGTTGTTCGGTTCGACAACTCACGGCCACGCGCGGAACCGATACAGCACCGCGCGCCCGAGCCGCTGCGCCGCCGCAAGCGAGTCGAGCTTGGCAAGCAGTTCGGGCTTCGCCGTCGCTCCGTCGAGCAGGAACACCGCTTCGCCGCGGAACCCGCTCTGCTTGCCGTAGCCGATCACGTAGTCGACTTCCCATGCCTCGTCGACGTCGCCTTGGAAGATCACGCCTGGTTCGTAGCGCCGCGAAATGACCGTGCGGTTCGTGAAGCCTGCGAACGCGCCGTCGATCTTGTCCTTCGCCTCGGCGACGAGCAGCGGGAAGTCCGGGTCGTTCTGCGCGAAGAACGTCATGCGCTCATGCGTGACGGCCACGCCTTGGCCGACCGCGAGTGCGCCGAGCACCGCGAGCATCGCGCCGAGCAGTTGCGGCGCGAAGTCGCGCTCGCGCAGCATGCGATGGCCGATGGCCGGAAGCACGCCCGCGAGCGCGGCGAGGCCCGCCATCCAAGGCATCGGCCAGAACGGGTGGTCGACGAAGTGCTTGAACGTGACGGCGCTGCCGCAGAGTGGCGGCACGAGGAGCGCTGCCGCGACCGCGAGCATCGGCTTCTTTGCGACGCGTCCATGCAGCACGAGCGCGCCGATGCCTGCGCCGGCGAGCGCGAGCATCGGCCATGCGGCGAACGTGACGAGCACGTTGTGGGCGGCGAACGAGAACGCAGCCTCGGTCACTTCGCTCGCTCGCGATTGCTCGTACGAGCTGAACTGCGCCATCTCGCGCAAGAACCCGATCGGGCCGCCGAGGAACTGGCCGTAGACGAGCGCGATGATCGCGACCGCGAGGACCGACAGCGGCAGCATCTTGAGCACGTCGACCGCCATCGCGCGCGGCCGTTCGCTGAGCAGCGCCATCGCGAACAGGCCGATCCCGCAGAACTGGCCGAGGAAGTCGAGCGAGGCGGTCCAGAAGAAGCACAGCGCCGCGATGGTCCAGCTGCGCCGTGACGGCTCGTTGCAATGACGCCAGAACGCAGCTGCGGTCACGATGCAGGCCGACATCAGCGCGCCGTCGTAGCAGACCATCGGGCCGAAGTAGCCGACGAGCGGCGTCGCGGCGAACAGCAGCGACGACCAGCCCGCGGTGCGCGCGTCGCGCGCGTTGCGCACGAGCCAATACAGCGCCGGGATGCCGGGCAGGAACAGCAGCAGGTGCGCGAGGCGCAGGACCCATTCGCTGTGGCCGAGCGTCGCGGCGAACAGCGTGAGCCACAGCGGATACAGCGGCGGGTGATGCCAGTGCCACACGCCGCCGCCTTCGGGATAGACGACGAACGCGGGGCTCCAATGCGTCGCCGACAACCCGTAGGTCAGGTGGTTGCGGACGAAGACGTCTTCGTAGAGCGACGTCATCGCGCCCTTGAAGCCGCCGTCCCACGGATCGGTGAAGTCGCGCAGCGCCGCCACGAGCGCCACGAGGATCGCCAATGCGAGCAGGACGCGGCCGTCGCGTTCGTCGCGCGGGTCGCGGAGGTTCGAGGTCGTCGTCTGCGCGCTCGCGCTGCCGTCGTGCACTCAGCGCAGGATCGGTGCGCCGCCGCACTCCGTCAAGGTTGCGCGTCGGAGTCGTCGCGGCGGTCGCCGTCGCGCGAGTCGACCTTGGGCTCGAAGCCGAAGCACCGTCGAACGGGCTGCGGCGCATACTTGGGCCAGTCTGGCTTGCGGCACCGCAAGAACGTGGTCGTCGCGCTCGCGATGAGGCTCAGGTGGCGGCACGCGTGGCAGAGGCTCTGCGGGAACGGGAGCGGATCAGGCACGGCGGCTCGCGTTCTCAGGTCACCTTGCGGACGAACTCGGACTTGAGGCCCATCTGGCCGAAGCCGTCGACCTTGCAGTCGATGTCGTGGTCGCCGTCGACGATGCGGATGTTGCGCACCTTGGTGCCGACCTTCACCGAGCCGGTCGCGCCGCGCACCTTGAGGTCCTTGATCACCGTCACCGTGTCGCCGTCCTGCAGCACGTTGCCGACTGCGTCCCTCACGACGCGAGGTCCGTCCTCGGCGGGCTTCGCGGCAGCAGCCTCGTCCGCGGTCCACTCGTGGTCGCACTCGGGGCAGTGGAGCCGACCCTGGTCGACCCACGTGTAGGCCGACGCGCACTTGGGGCACGGAGGAAGTTCGCTCATCGCGATCAGCATGCCGCGAGGCGAGCACGGCGCGAACTGCGCGGCGCACATTCGCAGCGCGTTGCCATGTCGTTACTCGGCCTGCGGTTCCTTGCCCTTGTGCTTCCGCAGCATCGCCTTCGCCTCGTCGTAGTAGAGGTCGCGCGGGTCGATGCCGATCGCGACGAGTTGCTGCGCTTGCTTGGGCGTGCACAGGCCGACCGCCTTGCGCTCGAGCAGCTTCTCGCGCAATGCGTCGGCTTGCCGTTCATCGAGGTCTTGCACGAGTTCGACCGGCAGGTGCGCCTTGCGGAAGAAGTCGAGTTGCGTCGCGTTCGCGCGCTCGTTGCCGCGCGAACGGCGGCGATACGGCGCGAGGTCGATGCCGACCGCGGCGAACGGGTCGCGCTTCTTGAGCTGGTAGGCGACGGTTGCTTCTTGCGCCTCTTGCTCCTGCTGCGCGAGTTCGAGCGCGAGCTCCAGCGCGATCGCCTCGCCCTCGGCGCTGCGCTCTTGCGCGATGCGGCGCGCGCGTTCCTGCGTCTCCGGGTCCGCAGCAGCGAAGATGTCGACGGCCTGCGCGAGCGAGTGGCGGCAGTTGGTCGGCACGAAGTCGAGCACGAGCAGGTCCTGCTTGCCCTTCGCGATGCGCGTGCCGCGGCCGACCATCTGTGCGTAGAACGCGCGCGACAGCACGGGGCGCGCGATCGCGACGAGCGCGATCTCCGGCACGTCGAAGCCCTCGGTGAACAGCGAGCAGTTCACGAGCACCTTGTGCGCTCCGTTGCGGAAGCGGTCGAGGATCGGCGCGCGTTCGTCGAACGGCATCGAGCCGTCGACCGCGGCGGCGAACTGCGCATCGTTCGCGGTGTCGTTGAGCACGCGCGTCAGCGCATGCGCGTGCGCGACCGACGCGGCGAACACGATCGCGGGGCGTCCCTTCCGCTCCTTGAAGATCGGCGTCGCGATCTCGGCGAGGTGCAGGTCCTGCATCAGCACGTCCTCGACGTCGCGCGTCGCGAGCTCGCCCGCGACCTTGCGCGCGCGGGAGAAGTCCGCCTGCGTCTGCACGAGGAACGACTTGATCGGGCACAAGAACCCTTCGCGGATCGCCGTGCGCATGTCGTAGTCGAATGCGACCGCCTCGAAGATCTCGCCGAGCGGCACGCGGTCGCTGCGGTCCGGCGTCGCGGTCACGCCGAGCACGTAGGCCTGGAAGTGCTCGAGGATCGTCCGATACGAGTCCGCCGTCGCGTGGTGCGCTTCGTCGACGACGACGATCTTGAACGCGTCGCGCGGCAGCTGCGCGAGCCGCTTCTGCAGCGACTGCACGCTCGCCACAGCGATCTTGGGCCGCGTGCCGTCCGCGCGCGTGAACTCGCGCCGGTCCGCCATCTCGACCGCGACGACGTCGTTGCACCACGCCGAGATCTTGCTGCGCGCCTGCTCGACCAGTTCTTGCCGATGCGCGATCACGAGCACCGGCCCCTTCGCGAGCCGCGAGATCTCCGCGAACAGCACCGTCTTGCCGGTGCCCGTCGGCATCACGACGAGGACGGACCGGTGCCCTCGCCGGTAGGCGTCGCGGACGGCCTCGAGGGCCTGCTGTTGGTAGGGGCGAAGGGTCACTGCAAAGGAGACGCGGAGCGGGGGAAGGAGTCTGTGGGTAGGGCGCGGAGTGGTCCAGAGAGTCTGTCTGGCTCGAAAGCCGGGTCCGCCTCACGCCTTGCCGACCATCCCCTTTGCGGCGCCAACGCAGCATCATCCCGAAAACACAAACGCCCTGGCCGATGGCCAAGGCGTCGTCGCTGCAAGGCTCGCGCATCGCATTCGCGCGAGCCGCGCGCCTCGATCACTTGCCGGGCTTGGTCGGCGCTGCTGGCGTCGGCGCATTCGCCGACGCGTCCTTGGCAGCTGCATCGCGCCGACGGATCGGCACCTGCACCTCGGACCAGCGCGCGTTCGGATCGATGAACGGGCCGTTGTAGACGAACATGCGGGGGTCGCCGGCGACTTCCCATTCCTGCTGCGACTTCAGCCACTGGCGCAGCGCGTCGAACTCCGTGTTCGCATCGAAGGCGCCCTTGGCGCCAACGCTGAGGACCGTCAGCGGCGCGGTGTCGCGCACGACGATCTTGCCGTCCTTGCCGACCGGGCCGAGCGTGGCCGAGCGGTAGAGGAAGCTCATCGTCGTCTCGTTCGCCTCGGTCTGTTCGCCCTTCATGAAGTCGGCGTAGAGGCCGGGGTAGTCCATCTCGACCGGCGCCGTCATCGCGATCTCGCGCTTCTTGATGTGTCGGAAGAGCGGGAAGAAGCCGGAGACCATGCCTTGGCCCGAGTCGTCCTTCGACACCAGCTCGGCCCTGCGCACCGACGGATACTCCTTGATGTCGATCGCGCCCGGCGGCGTCGGCTCGGGATAGCCGTCGGGCAGCGGCGACTCGATCATCGACTTGTCGCAGCGGTAGACGCCTTCGACCACATCGATCGCGATGTCCCGGTCGCCTCCTACGCGCTTCACCAGCTTGGGCGTGCGCACCGCGCCTTGGCCGACGACGGCCGGGCTGGCGGGATCGGCCTTCCTTTCAGCGGTCTCGCTCGGGGTGGCGGGGCGATCGGCGCCGCCGGCGGGCGAGTCCTGCGCGATCGCGAATGGCGCGGCGGCGAGCAGTAGGAGGGCCGTGAGGAAATCGAGGGTCTTGGGTCGCATGGTCGCGCCTTCGTCAGTCGTGGAGATCAGGATGCGCCTGGGCGAGCGTCGCGCGGGCCCTTGCCGGCGATTTGCGGCGAGGCGAGGTCGGCGAGGAAGGGGGTGACGCTCTGGCGGAAAGCACTGCGCGCATGCGCCGCGAACGGTTTCGCCCAGGCCGCCGCCGCACGTGGCCTCCGCCACGAACGGCCGCGCGGCTCAGCGCCCCTTCGGCGCGTCCGGCGCGTTCGCCGCAGCGGCCTCCGCCTGCAGCCGGCGGATCTCGGCGACCGCGCGCTCCAGCGTTGCGTCGCGGCCGTCGACCGGCGTTACGACGACGTGCGGCACGACCGGGCCGAGGTCGCCTTCGTCGCCGCTCGCGCGCACGAACATCTTCTTGCAGAACCACACCGTCAGGTCGCTGTTCGGCAGCTGCGTGAAGGCGATCTCGCCGAGCGTGTTCGGCAGTCCGCCCGTCGGCTCGCCGACCGTCCACATCAGGTCGTAGGTGCGCGCGGCGTCGGCGAGCATCATCGCGCTGGAGAACGTCCCCGCGCCGATCAGCAGGCAGGCGGGCCCGCGGAAGGACGGCTCGACCCGCGGTTGCGCCCCCGGTTGCATCTCGTAGACCGCGTCCTGGCCGTGCTCCAGCTTCGTGTACTCGGGCATGAAGAACGGCAGGCCGATCGGCAGCAACCACCGCCACATCGGCTTGACTTGCATGCGGAACGCCGCGTCGGACTCCGGGCTGCGGCGCCAGAGCATGCGCGCGGC
>CAZEQF010000002.1:0-11909 GCA_964514315.1 uncultured Singulisphaera sp.
TGTTGACCAACCTGCTGCGGCCGATCGGGCAGGTCGGCTTCGACATGCACCACGGCGGCACCTACCCCAACCTGTTCTGCGCGCATCCGCCGTTCCAGATCGACGGCAACTTCGGCGGCACGGCGGCGATCGCGGAGATGCTGCTGCAGAGCCATCGCGAGCGCGAAGGCGAGGACTTCACGGTCCACTTGCTGCCGGCGCTGCCCAAGGCGTGGCCGGACGGACGCGTCACAGCACTGCGCGCGCGCGGTGGCATCGAAGTCGACATCGAATGGGAGGACGGCGCGCTGCGTCGTGCCGAGTTGCGTCGCGTCGCTGGCAAGGGTGGGCCGGTGCGCGTGCGCTGCGCGGTTCCGGTCGCGATCGAGTGGATCGAAGATTCCGTCGAGACGCCGCGGAACCCGGTCGCGCGCATCGACCGCTCGCAGGCAGGCGCGTTCGAACTGCAGATGGAACGCGGCGCCGTCGTGACTCTGACGCGCCCGTGACGCCGGCGTCGGGGCCTCGTCGCGGCTCGCGCTGCATCCGCCGCGGGTTCGCGGCGAAGTGCACCCCGTGACTCCGCGCCCGTTCACGCTGCTGTTCGACAGCGAGTGCCCGTTCTGCAAGCTCGAGGTCGAGTGGCTGCAGCGGCGCGACCGCAACGGGCTGTTGCGCGCGATCGACATCGCCGCGCCCGGATTCGACGCGGCAGCCTATGGCCTGACGAAGGAACGCGTGCATGCGCGGCTCCACGGCGTCGACGACTCCGGCAAGCTCGTCGAAGGCATGGCGGCGATCCGCGCCGCGTGGCGCGCAGCCGGCGTGGGCTGGGGCATGGCGTGGACCGGATGGCCCGTGCTGCGCTGGGTCTGCGACCTCGGCTACCTCGTGTTCGCGCGCTACCGCGTGCCGCTCGGCAGGCTGTTCGGCCGCCGTTGCGAGGGCGGCGCGTGCGCGGTCAAGAAGCCCGCGCGCTGAAGGGCAGGAACATCGCTGCGCTCGCGCGTTCCGGCGCGTCGGTCACGTCTGCTTGTCGCGCTGCACGATCTTGTTGAGCGCGGTCAGCCACGCGAGCGCCTCGGTGCGCGTCGGCCGCGAGCGACGGATCGGCTGCAGCAGTTCGGCAAATGCAGTCACTTCGCGCTTCGCGTTGCTCCACGACGAAGTCTCCAGCGCGTGCGCGAGCTTCTGCTCGAACAGCCGCAACAGGTTGTCGTCGGCCCAGTCGGTCTCGGCTTCGGTCTTCGCTGTCTCGGCTGCGCGCGCGCCGCTCGCCTCGTGTTGCGCGGCGAACAGTTCGTGCGAGAACAACAGCACGGCCTGCGCGAGGTTGAGCGACGACTGTTCGGGCGCGGTCGGGATCGTCGCGACGTCGTGGCAACGCAGCAGCTCCATGTTGCCGAGGCCGCTGTTCTCGTCGCCGAACAGGATCGTCGGCG
Source organism: uncultured Singulisphaera sp. (assembly GCA_964514315.1). GTDB lineage: Bacteria > Planctomycetota > UBA1135 > UBA1135 > UBA2386 > SXPK01. Next base: position 1,422 of record CAZEQF010000002.1, read on the forward strand.
CGCCGCGCCGCACGGCTTCGGTTGCGAGCTCGCGCGGAGTCAGGATGCGTTGGCCCGGCCGCTCACGGTTCGTCGTGCCGACGATCCACGTCGATTCGCCGAGCGCTTCGTCGAGCGTCGCGACCTGCTTGCATGCGTGCAGCACGTCCTCGGCCTTGTGTGCCATGCGCCATGCATCGGCCCATGATCCGATCTCGGACGCGACGAGCGTCAGGCGGCAGAGGCCGAAGTTCTTCATCGCGCGCGCGACGCCGCCGAGGTTGAGCGCGCGACGCGGGCGGTGGAGCACGATGTGGACGTCGGCGACGTTCATGGGGCGATCGGCATCGCAGGGGTGGAACGGCGGTTCAAGCGGGCTTCTCGTGGCTCAGGGCAACTCGCGGATGCGCAGGTTGCGATACTCGACGAGCGCGCCTTCGGACTCGAGCGCGAGGTAGCCCTCGGACGGCTTGCACTCGTTGCCGCCGTTCAGTTCCTCGCCGTTGACCCAGAGCCGCACTTCGCCGTTCACGGCGCGCACGTAGTAGTGGTTCCACTCGCCGTGTGGCTTCGTCACGCGCTTCGTCGGGAAGCTGCGCGAACTCTGCGGACTGCCCGCGGTCCAGGTGTCGCCCGCCTCGACGTATTCGATCTTCGGCGTGAACGCGCGCATGCTCGACGACCCGACGGGGAACACGTCGCCATGGCTCGTGAACCAGTCCGAATGCGCGCCGTGCTGCTTCTTCCAGTTCTCCTCGTAGCCGAGGTCGAGCACCTGCACTTCGATGCCGTGGCGCGGCAGCGTCCCCTTCGGCAGGTCGGTGAACGCGGACTCAGGGCACCACACGAAGATGCCGGCATTGCCGCCGTGCGTCAGGTGCCGCCACTCGGTGACGAGTTCGAAGTTGCGCAGCGTGTTCTTCGTGCGCGCGCCGCCGAGCGGCTTGCCCGTGCAGCGGATCACGCCGTCTTGCTCGGACCACGTGTCGGCTTCGCCGTTCACGTTGACGAAGTCCGCGAGCGTCAGTGCGCGCCATCCTGGGCCCTGGCCGTCGACGAACGCCTTCGGCAGTTCGATCGCGTTGGGAAGCAGCGCGGCGCCGACGGCGGTCGCGCACAGGAGGGAGGCTGCGAGGATCGGGTGCATGGATGGGTGCGGCAGTGGGATGCGCACCATACGCGACGCGGCCGCCTTCGCGGACCGTCCGTCAGCGCATCGCCGTCGCGAGTCGCTCCATCTCGGCGCCTTCGCGCTCCCACTGCGACGTGAGTGTCGAGAGGCGTTGCTCGACTGCGGCGAACTCTGTTTGCAGTTCCTTGGCCTTCCGTCCGTCGCCGTAGATCGCAGGGTCCTCGAGCGACGCGGCGAGCTGCTTGTGCTTTGCCTCGGTGCGTTCGATCTCCTGTTCGAGCTTCTGCACGGACTGCTGGACCTTCTTGTGCTGTGCCTGGAGCGCGCGCAGGCGGTCGCGCTCGGTGCCCTGCGACGCTGCTTGTGGCGCGGCCGGCTTCGGCTGCTTCTGCGGCTCCGCCTTCGCGGCCTTCGTGTCGTTGCCCGGGGCGTGCGAAGTCAGCGCGGCGCGTGCAGACAGCGACTTCGTCTTGTGCAGGTAGAACTCGTAGTCGCCTTGGTAGTGGGTGAGCTTGCCTTGTGCGACGTGGATCACCTTGTTGGCCAGCGCCCGGATGAAGTGCACGTCGTGGCTGATGAAGACGAGCGTGCCTTCGAACTGCTTCAACGCCTCGACGAGCGCGTCGATGCTCGACATGTCGAGGTGCGTCGTCGGCTCGTCCATCAGCAGCAGATTGGGCGGATCGAGCAACAGCTTCACGAGCGCCAGCCGGCTCTTCTCGCCACCGCTCAGCACCGAGACCTTCTTGAACGCGGCGTTGCCCGAGAACAAGAACGAGCCGAGCAGCGTGCGCACGAACTGCTCTGGCACCTTGGCGGGCGTGTCCATCGCCTCTTCGAGCACCGTGCGTCCGGCTTGCAGCATCTCGATGCGATACTGCGAGTAATAGCCCGCGGTGACGTTGTGTCCGAGGTTGCGCGAGCCTTGCTGTGGTTTCAGTTTGTCGGCGAGCAGCTTGAGCAACGTCGACTTGCCCGCGCCGTTCGGGCCGACGAGAACGATGCGTTCGCCGCGTTCCACTTCGAGTTCCGCGCCGCGATAGACCGGCTGCGCGCCGTAGGCGAAGTGGAGGTTCTCGAGCCACACGACGCGCTGGCCGCTGCGCACGGGTTGGGGGAAGCGGAAGCCGACCTTCTTGTCGTCCGATTCCGGCGCATCGATCTTGTCCATGCGCTCGATCGCCTTGAGCTTGCTCTGCGCCTGCGACGCCTTGCTGGCCTTGGCCTTGAAGCGGTCTGCGAACGCTTGGAGGTGCGCAATCTCCTTCTGTTGGCTCTTGTAGGCCGCGAGCTGCTGCGCGTCGTTGGCTGCGCGCAGTTGCACGTAGTCGTCGTAGTTGCCCGTGTAGCGAATCAGCTTCTGCGAGCGGATCTCGACGATGCCGGACATCAGCGCGTTGAGGAACTCGCGGTCGTGCGAGATCACGAGGATCGCGCCCGGATAGCCCTGCAAGTAGTCCTGGAACCACATCAACGTCTCGAGGTCGAGGTGGTTGGTGGGCTCGTCGAGCATCAACAGGTCCGGCTCCTGCGTCAGCAGGCGAGCGAGGTGCGCGCGCATGACCCAGCCGCCGCTGAGTTCGCGCGCAGGCCGGTCGAAGTCGCTCTCGCGGAAGCCGAGGCCGGCGAGGATCTGCTTCGCCTTTGCTTCGACGAGATAGCCGTCGAGTTCGTTGAAGCGCTCGTGCACGTCGTCGTGCAGGTCTTCTGGATGCGCGGCTTCGACTGGGTGGTCGTTGTCCCACGCCTTGATGATGCGCATCAGTCGCACGAAGTCCGGCGCGATGGCGCACGCGATCTCGACCACGCTCTCGTCGCCGACGGGCGCGCTCTCTTGCGGCAGGTAGCCGATCTTCGCGTCGCGCTCGATGCTGATGCGGCCGTCGTCAGGCTTCTGGAGGCCGAGCAGCAGCGAGAACAGCGTCGACTTGCCGGCGCCATTGGGGCCGACCAGGCCGATGCGATCGCCGCGGTTGACTTGAAGGTCCGCGTTCTCGAACAGGACGCGATCGCCGAAGGACTTCGAAACTCCGGTCAGTGTGAGCATGGTTGCAGGCCTCGGCGTCTTCGGGCGACTTCGAGGGGCGAACCTTGTAGGAGCGCGCGCACGAAGGGGCCACATGCCGGGGGCGAATCCGGCTGGCGACGCCCGTTGTGTCGCAATCGTCGTCCGGCGCGAGCGGGGGGCGATGCGGTCGTGCGCAGTGTCGCCGCGCTGGCCCCGTGCGCGGACGGTCGCCCGCTACTTCGCGTCCTGCTCCACGACAACGGCTCCACGCAGGTCGCCGAGCTCATAGCCCGTGGCGCGATCCTCGGGATACCGCGCGGCGAGCGCGGCCGTCACCTCTTGCGTCAGCGATTCCTTCGTGCCGTGGCACATGAGGCACGGCGCCGCGGTGAGGATCGGCGCGTAGTGCGCCCGTGTGCCCGTCGTGTGGTCGAACAGCGTGATGGCGCGCGCTTCGCCAAGCGGCTGCTCTGCGAGCTGCTTCAGCGCGGCTTCGTCGCGCGACGAGCTCGCGTTGCCAGGATTGCGCGTGCGCGTGCCGATGCGCCGGACGCGGAGGCCTCCAGTCGAGTTCTCGGCGGCCAGCGCCGGTGCGCGAACGCTGCAGACTTCGATGGCCGCCGCGGGGCCGCCCTTCAGCATCGCCGTAGTGAGTTCTTGTCGGAGCGCCTCCTGGAAGTCCGTCGTGCGCGCCGCGGCTTGCTGCGCGAACAGGGCGTCCTGCGGCGACTCGCCGCTGCATGAGGCCAGGGCAAGGGCGGCGAAGAGGAGGATCGGAGCTGCGTTCATGGCGCGCATGGCACCATGCCGCCGTGCGCGCCGCCAGCTTGCACACCGAGGATGTGTCCGTCCGGGCCGGGCGACGGGCACGCTGCAATCGACTCGCTCGCCCTTGCATGCACGAAGGGCCGGTGGCGTCGCATGGTCGGCCTCGCGGCTCGCGACTGCGCGTGGTGGCCGCCTGGACAGCTCTGCGAATCGCGTCTACGTTTGCATGGCCGCATCGCAATGCACGCCCTCCACGCCAAGCAAGCAAACGCCGTCGAGCCGCTCCGGTCGCTCGGTTGCTGGCTCTTGGCGCTGGCTGTCTTCGTGCAGTCGCTGTGGTTGCCGTTCCACCTCGCGAGCGAACGCCATCTCGCCCCAGGGGAGTTGCCGGCGCAATGCGCCGCGCTGGCTGCGTCCTCGTCGCGTTGCGCCGAGTTGCGCGACGACGGCGACGGCGGGCCGTTGCGGCGTCTGCATCTCGGCCTCGAGCACAAGTCGGCAAAGGACACTCGCGTCGACGACGACGCGGTGGCTCCGCCGGACCTCGACGAGCCTTGCCTGCCGAACGCGTTCCTGCTCGTGCTCGATGCGCCGGCGGTGCGCGCTTTTGCGTTGCCGCAGTCGCTGCCGCTTTCGCGCGCGTTCCACGCGCCGCACGCAGCGCGCGCGCCGCCGATCGCCTGAGTCCCGCTGGTGCGCGCATGCGTCTGCGTGGCCCTGCATGGGCTGCGCAATGGCGGATGCGCGCGTGTGCGTCGGTCCTGGCTGATTGCGCAGTGGCGACGTGACGTCTGCATGCGACCTGTTCCTTGCGGCCGAGAACTCGGCGAAGGGACTGCAGGGCGTGCTGGCGGAACGGGCGCCGCGAGCGAAGCGAGCGCGTCGTGGTTCGTCGATTCTCCGTAGCTACGTTCGTTCCTCTTTCCCTGTGTTTGCTGGCCGCGTGCGCGGGCCCCTTGCCGGTCGTGACGACGGGCGAGGATGTCCGCGCATCGACCGGCCTTGATCGCCTCGTCGAGTTCCGCGTCGAAGCGGATCCGGTCGACGCGCCGTCGGAAGCTGGCGAAGCACGCGACTCGCTGACGGCTCGCGAGGCCGTCGAGCGCGGCGTGCATCGTTCGGCGGCGCTGCAGTCCGCGCTGGCGCGCGTCCAGGTGGCGCTCGCGGAAGCCGAGCAAGCGCGGTTGTTCGCCAACCCGCTGCTCAGCGTCGTCGGTCGTTGGGGCAACGGGCCGATGGCGTTCGAGGCGAGCCTGTCCGCTCCGTTCGTCCAGATGCTGCAGACGCGGCGGCGCGCGAGCGCCGCGGACCGGCGGCTGGAACGCGCCGCGAGCGAGGCCGTCGCGGAGGCCGTCGACGTGTTGGCGGAGACGCAGCGTCGGTACGCGGACGCGCAGAAAGCCGATGCCGAGGCGCGCATCGAGGCCGAACGGCTGCGCGGGCTGGAGCAATTGCTCGCGTTGGCCGAAAGCCGCGTGCGCAACGGCGAAGGGACCGCGTTCGAGCGCGCGCAGGCCGAGGACCGGCGCTTCGGTTCGTCGCAGCGCCTCGCTGCCGCCCGGCGCGAAGCGCACGCAGCGAGGCTGCAACTTGCCGAGGCCGTGGGGCAGCCGTCCGCAGCCGCGGATTGGAAGCTGGATCCGCTGGCTGCGCCCGCGGCGACGTCGGGCACGGAGCAGGATTGGGTCGCGTCGGCGTTGCAGCGACGGCCGGACCTGCACGCGCTCGCGTTCGAACTCGAAGCGCTCGGCGACGAGGCGGCGCTCGCCGTGTTCTGGCCATGGCAAGCTGCCACCCTCGGCGCCGAGACGCAGCGGACGCCGGGGTGGTTCACCGGCCCCAACGCCACCGTGCCGTTGCCGATCTTCGACGACGGTGCGGCAGAGTCGCGGCGCGTGAACGCGGAGGTTGCCGCCGCGCGCCATCGCATCACGGCCGCTGCGCGTCGAGTGGTCGCCGAGGTGCGAACCGCGCACGCCGCGTCCGCGAGCCTCGCGCTCGAGCTCGCGCAGTTGCGAACCGAGGGCATGCCGCAGAAGCAGCGCGCCGTCGACGCCGCGAAGTCCGCCAACCAGAACGGCGAGATCGGCCGCGAGCCCGTGTTGCTCGCTGAACAGGAACTCCTCGCGGCGCGCGCCGCCGAGGCATCGCTCGCGCACGAAGCCGTGCTCGCGGGCATCCGGCTCCAGCGCGCCGTGGGCGGCATCGACGCCGCCGCGCGCGTCGCATCACCCGAATCCAACGACGAATCCCCGAATGCCCGCCGCGAAGGCGAGGCGCAGTGACCATGAACGCTCTCCGTTTCGTTTCCTTCTTGTTCGTGTCGTGCGTCGCCGCCGCGTGCGGCAAGCAGTCGGACGTCGCTGCGCATGCGCAGCCTCCGGAGTCTCCTGCGACGCGCGCAAAAGGCATCCGGCTCTCCGAGGCGACGATGGCCAAGAACCACATCGCGACCGAGGCCGCTGCGCCGCGGGCGTTGCGCGCATCGATCTCCGCGCCGGCTCGAGTCGAGTTCGCTCCCGACGCGACTGCGAGCGCATCGTGTCCGGTGCACGGGTTCGTCGTCGACGTGAAGACTCAGCCTGGCGCGTTCGTCGCGAAGGGCGACGTGCTGTTCGTGGTCGAGAGCCGCGAACTCGGCGAGGCGCAGAGCGAGTTCCTCACGCGTCTTGCCGAGGTCGAGGCCAAGAAGCCGATGACAGCGTTGGCGCAAGAAGCGTGGGCACGCGGCAAGGCGCTGTTCGAGGAGTCGCAGGGCATCGCGTTGGCCGAGGTGCGTCGGCGCGAAGCGGGCTTCCAGGCCTTGCGCGCGGAGCAGCTCGCGGCGGAGAACGCGCTGCGCGCCGCCAAGGACCGGCTTGCGTTGCTGGGAGTCGGTGCGGAACAGGTCGCGGAGCTCGCGACGTCGCAGAGGATCCTGCCGATGCGCGAAGTGCGCGCGCCGATTGCCGGGCAGGTTGCGCGCCGCTCGGTTTCGTTGGGCGACCAGGTCGGGCCGGACTCGGGGGCGCTCGTGGCGATCGTCGATCCGACGCGTCGGCACGTCGTTGCCGAGGTGCACGAGTCGCGCGCATCTCAGGTCGCGGTCGGCATGGAAGCGTCGGTGCGCGCGTCGCACGGCGGCGGCGCGGCTTGGCGCGCTACGGTGCGATTCGCGGCGCCGATGCTCGACGAGGCGACGCGTTCGCGCGAAGTGCGCCTCGACTTGCCGAAGGAAGCAGTCGACCTGCAGGCGGGGATGTTCGCGGAGGTGGACCTGTTCTTGCCGCCGGCGAGCGGCGCCGATGGGTTGCTCGCGATCCCGTCCGCGGCGGTGCAGACCGTCGATCGCCACGCTGTCGTCTTCGTGCCGATGGCGGACGAGAAGGGCGCGTTCGCGATGCGGCCTGTCGAAGTCGGCGTCCCGGTCGACGGCTATGTCGCGGTGACTTCGGGGCTGCGCAGCGGAGAGGTCGTCGTCACCGAGGGCAGCTTCTTGCTCAAGGCGCAGGCGACGCAGTCGGGCGCCGAACAGGAAGACTGAGGAGGAACGTCGATGCTCGATGCCCTATTGCACCATTCGATCAAGAGTCGGTGGTTCGTCGTCTTCTTCTCCTGCTGCGTCGCCGCGATCGGCGGCTACTGCCTCGAACGGCTGCCGATCGACGCGGTGCCCGACGTCACGTCGAACCAGGTCCAGATCAACGCGATGGTGCCGGCGCTCACCGCCGCGGAGATGGAGAAGCAGGTCACGTTCCCGATCGAGACCGCGCTGGCCGGCATCCCCGGCCTCGAGCTCACGCGCTCGTTCTCGCGCAACGGCTTCGCGCAAGTGACTGCGGTGTTCAGTGACGCCGTCGACATCTACTTCGCGCGCAACCAGATCAACGAACGCCTCGTCGGCGCGCAGCCGATGCTGCCCGCGGGCGTCGTCCCGGCGATGGGGCCGACCACGACCGGCCTCGGCGAGGTCTACATGTACGTCGTCGAGTTCGCGCACCCGGACGGCAATGGCGCGCAGGCGACCGACGGTGCGCCGGGCTGGCAATCCGACGGGACCTATCGCACGCCGGAAGGCGAGACGTTGCGCGACGCGTTCGAACGCGCAACGTGGCTGCGCACGCTGCAGGACTGGGTGATCCGGCCGCAGCTGCGTTCGATCGACGGCGTCGCGGGCGTCGACAGCAACGGCGGCTACGCAAAGCAGTACCACGTCGAAGCGGATCCGCGTCGGCTGCGAGCCTACGGGCTCGGGTTCGGCGATGTCGTCGAGGCGCTCGAACGCAACAACGTCGCGACGGGCGCCGGCGTCATCGAGCACAAGGGCGAGGCGTTCACGGTGCGCGCCGACGGCAAGTTCGACGGCATGGAGTCGATCCGCGACGTCGCGATCACGACGCGCGACGGCGTGCCGATCCGCGTCCGCGACATCGGCGAAGTGAAGCTGGGCCGGCCGTTGCGCACGGGCAGCGCGAGCGAAGGCGGCCGCGAGGTCGTGCTTGGCACCGCGCTGATGCTGAGGAAGGGCAACAGCAGGCAAGTCTCTGCCGGCCTCGATGCGCGCATCGAGCAAGTGCGGCAGTCGCTGCCGCCCGATGTCCGCATCCGCACGGTGCTGAACCGCAAGAAGCTCGTCGATGCCACGGTGTCGACGGTGGCGAAGAACCTCGTCGAAGGCGCGGCGCTCGTCGTGATCGTGTTGTTCGCGATGCTCGGCAACATCCGGGCGGCGCTGATCACTGCGCTCGCGATCCCGCTGTCGATGCTGATGACGGCGATCGGCATGGTCCGCGCGGACGTCAGCGGCAACCTGATGTCGCTCGGCGCGATCGACTTCGGCCTGATCGTCGACGGCTCGGTGATCATCGTCGAGAACTGTCTGCGCCGGCTCGGCGACAAGCAGCACCGCGAAGGCCGTCTGCTCACGCTCGAAGAGCGTTTGCACGAAACGCTGACCGCGGCGCGCGAGATGATCCGGCCGTCGGTCTACGGTCAGTCGATCATCGTCATCGTCTATCTGCCGATCCTCGCGCTGACCGGAGTCGAGGGAAAGATGTTCCGGCCGATGGCGATCACCGTCATCTTCGCGCTCGTTGCCGCGTTCGTGCTGTCGTTCACGCTCGTGCCCGCGCTCGTCGCGATCTGCGTGCGAGGCAAGGTCGGCGAGCACGACAACTTCATCGTCGCCTTCTGCAAGCGCCTGTACGCGCCGGTCCTCGACTTCGTCCTGCGGTTCCGCGTCGCGGTCGTGGGCGCAGCTTCGCTGGCGCTGGTCGGCAGCATCCTGCTGTTCCAGCAGCTCGGGTCTGAGTTCGCGCCCAACCTCGACGAAGGCGACGTGGTCATCATGGCCACCAGGCCGAGTTCGACGTCGTTGGAGCAGGCGACGAAGATGCAGTTCGAGTTGGAAGATGCGCTCGAGACGATCCCCGAGGTCGCGTTCGTGTTCTCGCGCACCGGCACCGCCGAGATGGCGACGGATCCGATGACGCCCAACCTCACGGACACCTTCATCATGCTGAAGGAACGCGAGAACTGGCCGGACTCGGCGCTCGCGAAGGAGGAGCTCATCCGGCGCATCGAGACCGTGATCGCCGACGTTCCGGGGGCGGCATACGAGTTCACGCAACCGATCCAGATGCGGTTCAACGAGTTGATCGCCGGCGTGCGCAGCGATGTTGCGGTGCGTGTCTACGGCGACGACTTCGCGCGCATGCAACGCGCGGCGCACGACGTCGCGCGGGCGCTCGGCGAGCTGCCAGGCGCGGCGGACATCAAGGTCGAGCAGACGGACGGCGTGCCGATGGCGGAGGTCAAGGTCGACCGCGAACGCATCGCGCGACTCGGCCTCGACATGGCGGAGGTGCAGGACGTTCTCGCGGCGGCGGTCGGCGGCAAGGGCGCGGGCGTCGTGTTCGAAGGCGATCGTCGCGTCGAACTCGTCGTCCGGCTGCCCGCGAAGGACCGCGCCGACGTCGAGAGCCTCGCCGACGTCTCGGTGCCCACGCCGCGCGAAGGCGCCGGCGGGGCCGACGCGTTCGTGCCGCTGTCGGCGATCGCGACCATCGAGAAGTCGGAGAGCCCGCACCAGTTCAGCCGCCGCAACGGCAAGCGCATGATCACCGTGCAGGCGAACGTGCGCGGCAACGACCTCGGCACGTTCGTCGAGTTGGCGAAGAAGCGGCTCGCGACGGTCGAGCTGCCGCCGGGCGGCTGGATCGAGTGGGGCGGCACCTACCAGAACCTCGCGGCTGCGCGCGAGCGCCTGCTGATCGTCGTGCCGCTCGCGTTCTTCCTCGTGTTCGCGTTGCTGTTCTCGATGTTCCACAGCGCGAAGTACGCGCTGCTCGTCTTCAGCGGCGTGCCGCTCGGACTGTCCGGCGGCATCGCTGGCCTGTGGTTGCGCGACATGCCGTTCTCGATCTCTGCAGCGATCGGCTTCATCGCGTTGTCGGGCGTCGCGGTGCTGAACGGCGTCGTGATGGTCTCGTTCGTCAACCAGCTTCGCAGCGAAGGGATGGCGCGCGACGAAGCGCTGCGCACGGGTTGCCTCGTGCGCCTGCGGCCCATCCTCATCACGGCGCTCGTCGCGTCGCTCGGCTTCGTGCAGATGGCGATCGCG
>CAZEQF010000002.1:11919-39460 GCA_964514315.1 uncultured Singulisphaera sp.
TTGGCGCAGCGCGTCTTTTCGTTCGTGGCGAAGAACGCGGTCGCGACGGGACAAGGAGCCGAGGTGCAGCGGCCGCTCGCGACCGTCGTGATCGCGGGCCTCGTGTCGAGCACGGTGCTCAAGCTGCTCGTGCTGCCTGCGCTCTACCGGCTCTTCACCGCGTTCGAGAAGGACGCGCCGGACACGAAGCAACCGTGGGAGGCCGACGAGACCGGGCCGCTCGAATTCCGCGACGGCGCAGGGCCCGCGGTGAACTGAGCGGCCCGTCGCCGCTCAGTGGCCGTGGTGGCCGTGCCCAGGCTTGTGCGCGTGGTCGTGCGCGTGGTCGTGCTTGTGCGCTGCGGCGGTCGCGTGGTGGATCGTCGCATCGATCGAGTGGCCGGCGTTGCGGATGATCTGCGGCGCGAGCGTGCCCATCAGCATGCCGACCGCGGACGCCGCGAGGCCGAGCAGGTTGGACGGGATCTCGGACTCGGGCGCGACCATGTCGACGCCGAACCACGTGCCGATGCCGAGGAGCACGGAGAGCAGCGCGCCCTGCGTGTTCGCGCGCTTCCAGTAGGAGCCTGCGAGCAACGGCACGAACGCGCCGACGAGCGTCACGTTGTAGGCGTTTTGCACCATCTCGTACATCGTGGTCGTGCTGTTGAGCGCGAACACGAGCGCGCTCGCGGTGAACGTCACGAGCACGACGCGCAGCAGCAGCAAGAACTGCTTGTCGCCGAGTCGCGGCGCGAACGGGCGCAGCACGTTCTCGGTGAACAGCGCAGTCGGCGCGAGCAGCGCGCCGCTCGCGGTCGAGAGGATCGCGGACGGCACGGCGCCGAAGAACATCACCTGTGCCCAGGCCGGCATCTTGCCGAGCACGAGGTGCGGCAGGATCTGCTGGATCGCGCGCGGGTCGTCGCCCGCGAACAGTTCCTTCAGTTCGGGATGCGCGACGAGCGCCGCGTAGGCGATGAACATCGGCACGAACGCGAAGCAGAAGTAGACGAGGCCGCCGATCACGGTGCCGCGCACGGCATCGTTCTCGCTCTTCGCGCTGGTCATGCGCTGGAACACGTCCTGCTGCGGGATCGAGCCGAAGGCGAACGCGAAGAACGCGCCGGCCAAGGCCCACCAGCCCGCGCCGTCCTCGGGGAACATCGCGAACTTGCCGTCGTGCGCCGCCTGCTCGATGACCTTGTTGATGCCGCCAGCCATGTCGCTGGTCAGCGAGGCGACGAGCGTCAGGCCGATCAGGATCACGACCGTCTGCAGCAGGTCGGTGAACGCGACGGACCACATGCCGCCGAAGATCGTGTAGACGAGCACGACCGCGGCGCCGATGAGGATCGCGTGGTCGAGCGCGAGCGCGCCGCCGGACAGCGTGGAGATCACGAGGCCGAGCGCGGTCATCTGCGCCGAGGTCCAGCCGAGGTAGCTGATCGTGATCGACAAGCTCGTCAGCACTTCGATGCCCTTGCCGTATCGGTGCTTGTAGAAGTCGCCGATCGTCAGCAGGTTCATGCGGTAGAAGAGCCGCGCGAACAGCAAGGCCGCGAGCACCAGGCACGTCGTCGCGCCGAACGGGTCGCCTGGGATTCCTGCGAGCCCGTCCTTCGCGAACGTGGCGCTGATGGACAGCACCGTCTCTGCGCCGAACCACGTCGCGAACACCGTCGCGATGTTCATGTAGAGCGGCAGCGCGCGGCCGGCGACGAGGTAGTCCTTCGAGCTCTTCACGCGGCGCGCGGCGACGAGGCCGATGGCGATCGTGAGGGCGAGGTAGGCGAGGACGAAGGGAATCAGCAAGGCATGTCTCCGCGGGCGAGAGGGAACGAGTGCGAGGCGGGGCGGGAGTGTAGTGACCGGGGTGCGATGCAGCGCGGCCGAATTCCTGTCGCCTGCGGCTTGGCGGCGCGTGCGCGCTCCTGCTGCCTTCGCGTAGTTTCCCTCGCCATGAAGTTCCTGGCGATCGCGTTGTTCTCCTTCGCATCCCTCGCTGGCGCGCACGATGTGCTTGCGCCGGCCCCTTGGTTCGCGTCGCAGGACCCCGTGAAGCCCGGTCCGCAGCACGAGATGCTGCAGAAGTTCGCCGGCACGTGGGACTGCGTGCTGACGGGCACTGGTCCCGATGGCGTGGAAGCCAAGTCGAAGGGCGTCTCTGTCTGCAGGAAGTTCGGCGGCTTCCACATGGTCGACGACTTCGACGCCGAGTTCATGGGCGAGAAGTTCATCGGCCACGGCGTGAACGGCTACTGCACGGCGCGCGGGGCCTACTTCACGCACTGGGCGGATTCGATGTCGCCGTCGCCGCTCACGGCCTACGGCCAGTACGACGAGAAGACCAAGACGATGACGTTGAAGGGCGAATGCCTCGGCATGACGGGCAAGTTGGAGGCGTGCACGCTGGTGACGAAGCACATCGACGACGACCACTATTGGTTCGAGATGCACGCTTCGATGCCGGACGGGACGCAGGCCTGCGTGCTGCACATCGACTACACGCGCCGCAAGTGAACGACGTGACGGAGCCGACGCACGACGCGTTCCCGAACGGCCGGCCGTCGCTTGTGGCGGTGTTCGTCCGATTCCTCCGCTACGGCATGCATGCGTTCGGAGGTCCGGTCGTGCAGATCGCGGCCTTGCGCGCGGAACTGGTCGGCAAGGAGCGTTGGACGACGCATGCGACGTTCACGCGCGCGCTCGCGGTCTACCAGGCGCTGCCGGGCCCCGAAGCGACCGAGATGTGCTGCTGGTTCGGGCACATCGCGCGCGGCCGGCTCGGCGCGCTGGCTGCGGGGATCGGGTTCTTGCTGCCGGGCTTCACGTTGATGCTGCTGTGCGCGTGGCTCTACGGCGTCTACGGGCTGAAGAGTCCGTGGGGCGCGGCTGCGTGCGCTGGGTTGCAGCCGGCTGCGCTGGCGTTGCTCGTCCGCGCAGTGCCCAAGGTCGCTTCCCATTCGTTGAAGGTCGAAGGCGCCGCAGTCGCATGCGCGTTCGCCGTCGTTGCGGAATGGAACGACGTTCCGTTCTGGATCCCGTTGCTGTCCGGCGCCGCGTGGTGTGGCCTCGCGCAGCGCGGCCTGCCGCTGCGAGCGCTTGCTTCGTGCGCCTTCGCGACGGCTGCGTGGTGGATGGCAGGGAGCGCGTCGGCCCCCGCCGTGGGCGCAGTCGGCGGTGTCGTGGCAGGAGTCGAAGGCGAGGGCGTCGCCGCCGACGCGTGGTTGTTGTTCGTCACGGGACTCAAGGCCGGATCGTTGACGTTCGGCGGCGCCTACACGGCGATCCCGTTCGTGCGCGACGACGTGGTGACGAGGAACGCGTGGATCACCGACGACACGTTCCTCGACGGGCTCGCGATCGGCAGCGTGATCCCGGCGCCGCTCGTGATCTTCACGACGTTCGTCGGCTACCTCTCGGCCGGCTTCCCGGGCGCGTTCGCGATCACGATCGGCATGTTCTTGCCCGCGTTCTCGTTCACGTTGTTCGGGCACGCATGGATCGATCGACTCGTGCACGAGCCGCGGTTGCACGCCGTGCTCGACGGCGTGGCTGCGGCAGCGTTGGGCCTCATCATCGTGACGGCTGCGCGCTTGTGCATCGCGCAACTCGACGGAGCGTTTGCGATCGCGGTCTTCGCGAGCGCGCTGGTGCTGCTGGTGCGCTTCCCGGCGGTGGCCAAGGTGCCTCTGGTGCTCGCTGCCGCCGCGGCTGCAGGCATGGCTGCGGCGTGAGCGCGCTCGTTGCGATGCGCAAGACTGCGCATCGTCTGCGCCCCGGCGCGCAGCGCATTCGCTGTGCCGTCGCGTGAACGCGCATGCGCCGTGTCCGGCACGGCTTGGGCGGTTGTCGCCTTGTCGTCGTGCGTCTAGCGTCACCCCGATGCGCATCGGTTCTGTTGCCTTGCTATCCCTGTGCTCCGTGTTCGCCGCGTGCGGCAACGACGTCGTCGCCTCTGCAACGCTGACGCAGACGGACCTCGAGTCGGTCCCCGAGCAGTTGCTGCCGGGTTCGCTCGTCGCGTTGCGTCCGTTCTTCACCGCGGGCACCGGAACCATCGAGCCGGACGTCGGTCCGGTCGAGAGCGGCAAGGCCTATGTCGTCGGTCCGTTCTCGGAGTCGCGCACCTACACGCTGCGCGTCGTGGACGGGGTCAACGTGTCCGCGAAGCAGCTCGTCATCCCGTTCCGCTATCGCGAGCAGGTGACGGAGCTGACGCCGAGCACGATTGCGCGAAGCGAACACGCCGCAGCATCCTTGCCCGACGGCACGATCCTCGTGGTCGGCGGCCGTTCGACGGGCGTCGGCGCGAACGCGACCGCAGAGCGCTACGAGCCGCAGCGCTTCGGCTTCGAGCCCGTCGGCAACCAGTCCGTCGGGCGTCGCGATCCCGCGATCGTCGTCGAGCCGCGATTGGCCGACGGCACGATGACGGCGCTGTCGTTCGGCGGCGCGGCGCAGGAGACGATCCCGGGCATCGGGACGGTGGTGGAGCGCTGGAACTCGACGCAGCGCGCGTGGAGCAATCTCGGCAGCCTGTCTGCGAACCGCACGAAGCACACTGCGACGCAGTTCGACGACGGCCGCACGCTCGTGCTCGGTGGCGAGGCTTCTGGATCCGATCCCGCGCGCCTCGCCGGCGAGATCTGGAGCGATGCCGTGGGCTCGCGCGCGCCGCTCGTCCCGATCGCAACGCATCGCATCGGCCACACGGCGACGAAGCTCCTGGATGGCTCGGTGTTGGTCGTCGGCGGCGTCGATGCGGCCACTGGCCAGCAACTCGCCACAGCGGAGATCTTCGATCCTCTGACCGAGACGATGACGCCCGCGGGCGCGCTCGCGGTGGGTCGTTCGCTGCATGCCGCAGTCGTCGTCGACGGCGGTCGCGTGCTCTTCGTCGGCGGCACGGATGGGTTCTCGGCGCTTCGCTCGTGCGAGATCTGGGATCCGCTGACGCGCGCGTTCGCGGCGTCCGGCGACCTCGTGCAGGGCGTCTCCGAGGTGCGCGCGCTTCGCGTCGGCAGCGGCGAAGTGCTCGTCGTCGGCGGCCAGACCACGACGCGCGGCGCGTTGTCGATGATGCAGGCGTGGTCTCCGGACACCGGCGTGTTCCGTGTCTTCGGCGACGGCCTGCCTGCGCCGCGCAGCGGCCACTCGCTCACGCTGATGCAGGACGGCCGCGTCTTGCTGCTCGGCGGTGATTCCGGCGCGGACTTCCCGACGTCCGTTGCCTGGTGGATCGACTGAATGCGAACGGCCTGAGGATCAGGCCTTGTGCATCTTGCGCAGCCAGCCGTTCGGCGCCGACGTGACGTTGTAGCCGAACGCATCCGCGTAGTCGGAGTCGATCGCGTAGCCGCGCGCGCAGATCTTCTGCATGCCTTCGACGAATGCGATCGTCGGCGACAGGCCGATGTCCTCGAGGATGTAGTAGTCGCCGACCTCGACGTGGCGATCGACCTTGAGCGTCACGTCGAGCACGTTCACGTGCGCGTCGTCGATCACGAGCCACGGATGCGGCAAGCGGCTCAAGAGGCCGTCGTCGAGCGTCTCCAGTTCGTAGAGATTGCAGCTGTGGAAGTGGAGGCGCGGGTGCTTGGCGAGCGGGCTGATGCACTTGCCGAACAGGTCGAACGAATGGACCTCGCCGCCCTCGATGTCGAACGCGTCCATCAGGTCCGACAACCAGAGCCCGCTCCCGCCCTGCAGGCTGCCGAACTCGAGGATGGTCTTGGGCCGAAGCTCCCAGACGAGGTTCTGGTAGAGCACGAGGTCGAACGGCGTCTTGATGCGCAGCAGGCCCTTGTAGCCCGAAGCAACGCCGGTCGGGACCGTGCCGCGGCATGCGTGCCACGCGTTCATCGAGCTGCCGAAGTTGCGGCTTTCGAGCTTCTGGAAGCGATCCGCTCGCGGCTGCAGCGCTTCGCAGGACGCGGCGACGTTCTCGATGTAGCGGATGCTCTCGGAGTCGGTCGCGAACTCCTTGTAGTGGGTGCGCAGCGACCTGGCGTAGTCGGAGAAGTGGTATTGGCTGCGCGGATCGGGACTCATCGCGTGGCATCATTCCACCAGCAGGCCGATCCGCAAGCCAAAGGGACGACGCGCAGCGTCGCTGCCCAGGAACCGGATCGTCAGGCCTGCGTTGCGCCGTCGCTCCCCAAACAGCCTGTCATCCCGGACCAAGCCATGGCCCTGATCCCGATCGCCGCAGTCGCACTCGACATGTCTCCAGTCCACGAGGTGACGACGCTCGGGTTGCTTGCGGCGTTCGCGGGGGTCGTGGTCGCGATGGTCGGCGCAGCGGTGCGCGCCAGGCGGGCCAAGAGGGACTGACTTCCTGTTCCGTGACTGCTCCAAACCAAGGATCTGCCATGCCGCGAATCGACGTTCCTCCCCAGGCCCTGCGTCCCGTCCCGGGCCCGGTCGCATCCACGACGACCTCGCCTGACGTGGATGTGCCGCAACAGGACCAGCCGGACTTCGTCCTGCTCGGCGGCGTGCTCGCACTCGCGGTCGTGGCCTTCGTGATGTGGCGTCGCGGCGCGAAGAAGGGCGACTCGGGTGGCGGCGGCGCCGCTCGCTGAACGCAACGGCGCGGCGGATCGTCGCGCGCATTCGCTGCACGGCGCACTGCTCGTCGTTGCTTCATTGGCGATCGCATTCGCGGCGCCGGTCTCGGCGATGACGCTGGGCCCGTTGCTGCTCGGCGCGCCGCACCTCTGGGGCGATGTGCGCGTGCTGTGGCTGCAGCGACCGGGCGGCATCCTCGACGCCGAGATCCTGCGCATCTTCGTGCCGCTGATCGTGATGACGCTGGTCCGGCCCGCGGTCGCATTCGGCTTGCCCGAGCCTGCGATGTGCGAAGTGGCGCTCGGCGTCGTTGCGATCGCAATCGCGGCTCATTCGGGCTCCGTCTCATTGCGTCGGCGTCGCCTCGTCATCGCAGCGGCAGTTCCGTTGCTTGCGTTCGCGATGGCGTTTGCGCCAGCCGTGCAACTGGCGCTGGCGCATGCGCACAACGTCGTCGCGTTTGCTGCATGGCTCGTGTGGACGCGGCATCGCGGCTTCGCGTGGGGCGCAGCCGGCCTCTACGTCGCAGCATGGATTGCGGCGCTCGCGCTGCCGATCGCGGACGGCGAACTCGGCGCGTCGTCGTTCGGGGCCACGTTCGCGACGTTCGCGAACGGTCTCGCGCCGGGCCTCGGATCCGTGGACGGGGCGCTGGTCGTGCGCTCGTTCGTGTTCGCGCAGCTCGTGCACTACGGGATCTGGACATTCGCGCTGCCGCGCGTGGACTCAGCGCGCGAGGATCGCGCGTCGCGCGGCGTGTGGATCGCCGCCGTGTGCGCATGCGCGATCGTGCCGATCGTCGGCGCGTTCGATCCGCTCGGCGTGCGCGGCGCCTACCTCTCGCTCGTGGTCTTCCACGGCTGGTTCGAGCTCGCGGTGTTCGCGTTCCTCGCGGCGCGTCGCGTCGAGGAACGGCGATGCTGACGTCCTGGCTCGTCGCGTTTGTCTGGACGCTCGTGTTCGAGACGCCGGTCTACGCTGCGTTCCTCGACCGCGAGGCGCGAACGTGGCGCGGGCCGCTGCTCGTCTCGCTCGCGCTCAACCTGATGACCCATCCGCTGTTCTCGTGGTGGGTGCTCGGCGCGCAGCCGGCGGAGTCGGCGATCGCGGTCGCCGAATGCGGCATCTTCGTGGCGGAGGGCCTCGCGCTCGCCGCGATGCGCGCGCGCAATCCCGAGAACAGGTCTTCGGGCGCGCGCCTCGTGCTGGCTTCCGTCGGCATCGCGTTCTGCGCGAACGCGTTCTCGTACGGAATGGGCAGGCTGTTGTTCTCCTGAACGGCGCGGCGTCGATGCGCCGCGCGCAGGATCACATCATCGCCTTCTCGATCGCGGCGCGCAGTTCCTTGCCGTCCGGCGACGCGCCCGACGCGAAGAACGCGATCGGCTTGCCGTCCTTGCCGACGAGGTACTTGCAGAAGTTCCAGCCCGGCAGCTTGCCGGTCTCCTTCTGCAGCATCGCGTAGAGCGGGCTCTGGCCGTTGCCTTCCTTGGTCTGCAGCTTGGCGAACATCGGGAAGTCGACGCCGTACTTCGACGAGCAGAACGACTGGATCTCGTCGGCCGAGCCGGGCTCCTGCGCGCCGAAGTCGTTGCACGGGAAGCCGAGCACCGCGAAGCCCTTGTCCTTCATCTCTGCGTGCAGCGCTTGCAGGCCCTTGTACTGCGGCGTGTAGCCGCACTGGCTCGCGACGTTGACGACGAGCGTGACCTTGCCGGCGTATTGCGCCATGTCGACGGGCTTGCCGTCGAGGGAGGTGAGCTTGAGCGAGTAGACGTTCATGGCGGCGGGGGCTTCTGCTGCGGGGGTTGCGGGCGCCGTCTTGGCGTCCGCGGGGGCGGGGGTGGCGACGGCGGGCGCCTGCTTTCCGGCTGCAGCGTCCGGTTGCTGGCTGCCGCAGCTGGTGAGGGCCAGGGCGAGCGAGCTCGCGGTGAGGAGGGCAATGGCGGGGAAGTTGCGGGTCATGGCGACCGCGGTTCGACCCGATGCGGCGGACGGATGCAATCCGGCCGTCAGCGCAGGCTCGCCAGCATCTCTTCCATGTCCTGCGGCAGCGGCGAGACGAACCGCAGCGTCTCGCCCGTCGTCGGGTGCTCGAACCCCAGTTCGTGGGCATGCAGCAGGATGCGCGGCGCCGCGATCGCTTCGCCCTTGTGCTCGCGGATGTAGCCGCGTTCGCCGAGCAGCATGTGGCCTTGTTCGGCGAGGTGGATGCGGATCTGGTGCGTGCGTCCCGTCTCCAGCCGGCACGAGACCAGCGTCGCGCCACGCAGTGGCTCCACGGGCTCGACGTGCGTGACGGCTTCCTTGCCGACGCGCGCATTGCGAACCGATCCGCGCAGGCCGTCGCCGCGGTTGTCGGCGATGTGCGAACGGATCGTCTGCTTCTTCACGTCGCCGTGCGCGATCGCGAGGTAGCGGCGGTGGACGGTGTGCAGCCGCAGCTGGTGTTCGAGATGGGCGAACGCGTCCTGCGTGAGCGCGAACATGATCGCGCCGGTCGTGTCGCGGTCGAGCCGGTGCACGACCTGCACCGGGTGCCCGAGCAGTTCCTGCAGCCTTCGGTCGAGCGCGTCGGGATCGTCCTCCCACGGCACCGACGGCAAGCCCGCGGGCTTGTCGACGACGATCACGTGGCGGTCCTGGTGCAGCACGCGCGTCTTGTCGAACGGCGGCACGAGCGGGCCCTTGTGGATGCGCGGCGCGGAGACCGCGATCGTGATCTCATGCGTCGCGTCCACGGGCCGCGCCGGATCCGAGGCGCGCACGCCGTTCACCGTGACCTTGCCGCGGTGGATGAGGTCGCGCGCATCGCCCCAACTCAACGCAGGGCGGAATGTCTTCACGGCGCGGTCGAGCCGCTGCGGCGACACGGCCGCATCGGGTCGGAACGTTCCGTCGCGCGGGTCGCTCGTCATCGGGGCGGAGGTGATATCCGATCGGCGACGCGATGGCGACGCGCGCGCGAAGTCGGCAGCACCGTTGACGGCAGGCGCGAACGCGGGGAAGAAGGGAACGTGACTCCGACGCCCGACCTGCAGGCTGCGCACGCCGTGCTCGTGTTCGTGCGCCACGGCGAGAGCACCGGCAATGAACGTGGCGTCTTCTCCGGCTGGCGCGACCTGAGCCTGACCGAGCAGGGGCGCGCGCAGGCGGCCGCGGCGGGTCGATCGCTGCTGCAGCGCGGCATCCGCTTCACCTCCGTGTTCACTTCCGAGTTGCGGCGCGCCGTCGACACCTGCGAACTGCTGCTCGCGGCGATGGGCCAGCCCGACATGCCGCGCACGCGGGTGTGGCGACTCAACGAACGTCATTGCGGCGCGATGCACGGGCTCGACAAGCAGCAGTGCAAGGACCTCTGGGGCGACGACCTCGCGCGCACCTACCGTCGTTCGTGGGACCAAGGTCCGCCACCCGCAGCAGCGGGCAGCGTCGATGACCCGCGCACCGACGCGCGTTACCGCGACATCGACGGGCCGCTGCCGTTGTCGGAGTCGATGGGCCAGATGGCTGCGCGCGTGGCGATCGCGTGGGAGCGCTTCGTGCGTCCCGCGCTCGTGCCCGGTGCGCGCGTGCTCGTCGTCGGCCACGGCATGGCGCTGCGCGCCCTGGGCCGTCCAGTCGAAGGAATTGCCGCTCCGGAGCTCCCCGCGTGGAAGCTCGCGAGCGCAGCTCCACGCGTCTACTGCTTGGATGCGTCGCTGCGTCCCTCCTCGATCGAGTCGATCGACAACGGCCACGCGATGCCCGAAGAATGAACTACGAAGAACCGATCGAAGCCCCGTTCTGGCTGCTGCCCGCGGTCTACGTGCTGGACCAATGGATGGGCCGCGGCACGTCTCCGCGCGAGTCGGTCTCCGCGCATCCTGCGCGCGGGGCGTCCACCGAGGACCGCCTCGCGATCTCGCGCATCGCGTATGCCGCGATCCGCAAGGACCGGCAACTCGCGTTCGCGCTCGGCGAAACCGTCGACGAACTGGATCGCAACGGCCGCGCTGCGGCGATCGCGTTGGCCGAAGGCGTCTCGTGCGGCGTGCTGTCGCCCGACGAGGCGCGTGAGTTGTTCGTGCGTTGGTCCAACCGCGACCTTGCGTGGGGCGATGTGCCGCGCGTCTTGGCGCTGGCGAAGCGCATCGAAGACGACACGCAGCGTTTCGCGGTGTCGCACTCGCTGCCGGACTGGATCGCGGCGCTGCTGCTCGACGAGTTCGGCGCCGAGGCGGAAGTCTTCGCGCAATCGCTGGCGCAGGAGCCGCCGCGCGCGATCCGCGCGAACACGCTCAAGGTGAAGGATCGCGGCGAGCTCGCGATGAAGCTCGCGGACGTCGGCATCAGCACGACGTTCGGCCGCTACGCCAAGGACGCGCTCGTGCTCACCGACGAGAGCTCGTTGTTCGACACCGAGGCCTATCGGCTCGGCATGTTCGAGCAGCAGGACGAAGGCAGCCAGCTCGTGGCGCTCGTGACGGCGCCGCCGCCGCGCGGCCGCGTGTTCGACGCGTGCGCGGGGGCCGGCGGCAAGTCGCTCGCGATCGCGGCGCTGCTCGAGAACAAGGGCCGCGTGCTCGCGTCGGACGTGCACAAGGGCCGAATGGACGACCTCGTCCAGCGCGCGGCGCGCGCTGGCGCGTTCAACCTCGAGTGCGAGCGCGTGCCGGAAGACGACTGGCCGCAGAACATCGCCGCGTTCGCCGCGTCGTGCGACCGCATCCTGCTCGACGTCCCGTGCAGCGGCATCGGCAGCTGGCGTCGTCGTCCCGAGGCGCGCTGGATGCTGGAGCCCAAGGACCTCGAATCGCTGTTGCGCACGCAGGCGATGTTGCTCGACCGCGCTGCACATGCAGTGAAGCCAGGCTCGCGCATCATCTATGCGACGTGCACGGTGCTGCGTCGCGAGAACGAGGCGCAGGTCGAAGCCGCGCTCGCGCGCCATCCTTCGCTCGAAGTGGTGCGCATCGCCGAGATCCTCGGCAAGGCCGTGGCGCAGCCGATCGCGGATCCGACCGGCACGTTCCTGTCGCTGCGACCGGACCGGCACGGCACCGACGGGTTCTTCGCTGCCGTGCTGCGCAAGAAGCGCTGAGCTGCGCGGTTTCGTGCGACGCGGCCTTCGTGTCGCGCATCGCGCCCGAGGTGGGGCGGCCGCACAGCGGCTGCGACGAGCTGCCTCGTCGCGTCGCTCGCGCCGCGCGAAGTCGCGCGACGCGAGGGACTGCAGCCTGAGCCTCGTGGGCTGCAGGCTGCGCGTGCGTCAGACGCCGTCCTTCTTGCCGCCGCCGGGGATCAGGCCCTTGAGCCCGCCCTTCAGCTTGTCGGCGGCGGCCTTCTTCGCGGCGTCTTCGGCGGCCTTCTTCGCCGCGTCCTCGATCGCCTTCTTCGCGGCTTCCTCGGCCTGCAGCTTCGCCGCGTCGATCGCCTTCTGCGCCTCGGCTTCGGCTTGCTGCTTCGCGGCGTCGAGCGCCTTCTTGGCCTCTTCCTCGGCGCGCTGCTTCGCGGCGTCGACGTTCTCCTGCACGGACTTGTTCGCGTCGAGCACGCCGTCGAGTTGCGGGATGCCCTTCAGCAGCTGGCCCGCCTGCGCGTTGACGAAGTTGGCGAGCTCCTGCTTGCCGGCCTTCACGAGCGCGTCGGCGAGCGCCTTGTCCTCGATTCGGATCGAAGGCCGCGATGCCGGGCCGCTGACCGTGAGCGGCAACGTCAGCGATTCGATCTTCGTCTCCTTGGCGCCGGCGATCGCGAAGGTCGTGTCCTTCATCGTCACCGCGATCGGCAGGTCGAGCGCGACGGGCGCGCCCTTCGTCTTCAGCAGCGAGCCCTTCACGTCGAGGTCCATCGTGCCGCCGCGAACGGGCGCCGCGCCGCTCGTCTTGATCTTGGCGAACATCGAGTCGACCGAGAGGCTCTTCATCGACAGCGCGAGTCCGCCGCCGCTCGCGCTCGTGCTCGGGCCCGAGAGTTCCGCGTTCATCGAGCCGTCCTTCGACGTGATCGTGACCTTGGGCGCGTCCGCGAGCAGCCACGGGTTGGACGACCAGTTCGTCAGGCGCAGGTCGACCGCGCCTCCGGGCGCGTTCGGCGACGTGATGCCGCCGATCTCGATGTTCTTGATCCACACGGCGGGCTGGTCGGCGCGCAGGTCCTTGGCGAACACCTTCGCGAGGCCGACGTCCTGGATCGCTTGCTCGATCTCCTGCTGCTTCTGCTCTTCGGTCTGGGGCGCCGGCTTCTCCGTGTCGCCGCCCGTGAGCTTCTCGAACCACTCGCTGGCCTGCTCGATGCGCGTGCGCCAGACCTCGACGTCCTTGAGGTAGTCCTCCAGCGTCTTCGTCGTGCCGTCGGTCGGCGGCGGGGGAGGAGGCGGCGGCGTGATGAGCTTGCCCGGCGTCGCGCGCTTGTTGCCGTTCTTGCTGTCCTTCGCGACGAGGTTCTCGATCACGAAGCGACGGCGCATCAGCGCGCCAGTGTCGATCTGTGCGGTGATCTCCGCGGTCTCGAACAAGTTCGTGTCGAGCGCCGATGCGTCCGCGATCGCGAGTTCCTTCACGCGCAACGAGCCGTCGGCGAAGTCGATCTTGACGCTGTCGAGGTCGACGGTCGCGCCGTTCATCGACACGAGCGCGGACTGTGCGCCGGTGGTCAACGCGCCTTCCGTGAGCTTGGAGTGCGACGACCAGATCCACCAGCCGATGCCGACGACGAGCACGACGCCGCCGATGCGGATCGGCAAGCCCTTCTTGCCGCCTTCCGCGAGCTCCGCCCACGTGACCTTGTTGCCCTTGCCGCCGCCGAGGAACAGCCACGTCAGCAGCTTCACGTACCACTTCTTCGCGTACTGCTGGTAGGCGGTCGAGCCGGCCTCGATCGCTGCCATGCGGTTGCGATAGGCCTGCAGCGACGAGAAGAGTCCGATGCCCGACGCGATGCCGAACAACAGTCCGACCACGAGGCCGCCCGTCGTCGCGTAGTACTCGAGGCCGAACCACGCCGTGAACGGCGCGTTGGCGAGCGACTGCACGACGCCGCGCATCGGTCCTTCGATCATCCAGCGGCCGATCGCGAACGTGACCGGCAGCAGCGCGAAGCTCACGAGCTTCGCGACCACCGTCATCAGCGTGAACACGCCGAGGTTCGCGTTGCAGATCAGCGCGAGGAAGAACAGCGACAGGATGAGTCCCGGCGCCTGCAGGAATCCGCCGCCGAGGTCGGACGGGAGGAAGAACCCCGGCACGAAGCCGAGCATGCCGGCGAGCACGGATGCAGTGAGGACTTGCCCGCGCGTCGCCTTCCCGCGCAGGAACTTCGTGATCTTGCGGACAACCATGGGGCGGGAGCGTAGCGGGCGCGCCCCCGGCTCCAAGGTCGCCGCGGTTCGCAGCGGCGCGAACCCGTTCGGTTCGAAGGGCGCCCGTCGGAGCCGTCGTGCTTCGCTCAGTCGGCGCGCTGCGCGGTCGCGGGCTCGGCCGGAGCCTGGGCCGGCGCCGTGGCGTCCTGTTGCGGCGCGCCCGTCGTGTTCCCGTGCGGCGGATTCTGCTGCAGCCAGTCGAGCAGGAGGTTCATCTCGTCGCGCAGTTCGGTCAGGTGGTCGCCCTTGCGCAACTGCACGCGGAACGCGAAGTCGCCGCTGCGGATGCGCTGCAGGCTCTTCGCGATGCGGTAGGCGGGGCCGGCGATCGTGTGGCTGAGTCGCAGCGCGTGCATGACGAGCAGGCCCGCCGCCACCAGCTCGAACGCCATCACCAGCCAGATCAGCGGCATGAGATCCGGCAGCTCTTCGTCGAGCGCGCGCGCCTCGGCGAGCACGTCGGCGCAGTAGATCCCCGTGAACACCGCGATGCCCGCGAGCACTGCCGCCGGCACTGCCGCCATGCGGAACACGATGCGGCCCTGCATCGCAGGGTTGATCATCCACTTGGTGCGGCGTTCGTGACGGTTTGCTGCCATGGGCGATTCGCGGGCGCGACGCATCGGTGATCGGCAGTTCCGTTGCGCGCAGTTGAGTCGCGGCGCGGCGACCCGGGCGAAAAGGCCGATCCACGGTCCGGTCGCGCGCCGTCTCCGGCCGATATCGGGAGGACTCGTCGCAGGCCTGTCGCGACGAAGGACCTATCCATGCACGTATTGTTCGACGCCCGCTTGCTCCATCGCCCCTTGTCCGGCCTGGAGCGCGTCCAGCGCAATCTGCTTCGCGAGCTCGCGGTGAACCCGGCGATCACGCGCCTGCGCGTCGTCGTCATGCACGGCACCAGGCTGCCGGAACAGTTCCCCAAGAACGCGGAGGCGGTGTTCGTCCACGGGACTGAGGACATCCTGCGCGAGCTCACGGGCAAGGACGCGCCGGACGTCTACCACCTCACGTGGTTCCCGGACCGCAATCCGCGCGATCTCTGGCTGCCGCTGATGGCGAAGTCTTCGGTCGTCGAAGTGCACGACGCGATCCTGAACCGTCACCCTGAGTACCACCCGAACCACGATTGCTGGAAGTGGTACAACTCGTTCGTGTCGCGCCTCGTGCGCAACGCGGACCGGCTGCTCGTGCACAGCAAGTCGGTGATGAAGGAAGTCGAGAACGACCTCGGCGGCGATCCGACGATCTGCGATCTCGCGCCGCTCGCGGTCGAGCCGACGTTGCGGACGCCGCTCTCCGCGGAGGATTCGCGCGCACGCCGCGATCGTCTCGGCATGCCCGCTCGCTACTTCCTCGCGGTGGGCAAGGACTACCCGCACAAGGGGCACAACACGATGTTCCGCGCGCTCGCGCGCCTCGACGACACGATCCCGATCGTGTGCGCAGGCAGCCAGGTGTGGAACGGCCCGGACAGCACCCAGAAGGAGCTGAAGGACCTCGGGATCACGGATCGCGTGCGCTGGGTCGAGGGCCTCGACGACGAAGACGTGAAGGCGCTGATCCAAGGCGCTTCGGCGCTGGTCTATCCGTCGACGGAGGAAGGCTTCGGCCTGCCGCCGATCGAGGCGATGGCGCTCGGCACTCCGGTGCTCGCGGCTGCTGCGATGTCGATCCCGGAAGTCTGCAAGGACGGCGCATGGCTGTTCCCGGCAGGCGACAGCAAGGCGCTCTCGAAGCTGATGCACAAGGTGCTCACCGACAAGGACGCGACTGCGCAACTCGTCGCGCGCGGCCGCGAAGTCGAGAAGTCGTACTCCTGGACGCGTTGTGCCGAGTTGACGGTCGAGTGCTACCGAAAGGCCGTTGCGGCCTCGCAGAAGCCGGCGGCGGCGCGCAAGCGTCCGACCCTCGGCATCGAGTCCGTCGAGTCGTTGCTCGTGCAGACGCGCGCCCCGTTCTCGGTGGAGCGCGAACTCACCGCGTGGCAGGAGCGCTGTCTGTCCGTCGAGAACACGCTGCGGGAACTGCGTGTGCGTCTCGAGCAACATCAGGCTGCCACGGGGGGCGTGTCCGAATCGGCCACAAAGCTGACGGAGTGCCTGCAGTTGGGAGCAGATGCTGCGAAGCAGCCGGTAGAAGACCAGTCTCGACCGCGCTTCTCATTGATGCGTCGAATTCGCAAGATCCGCGAAGGACTCGCAAAGTGGGCTTCGCGTCCGTGACGCGGCGCTGATCCAGTCTCATCCGTTCAGTCCCTCACCCTGAACAAGAAGCCGTGACCAGACCCGAAGGCAAACAGAAGAAGCGCGCGACAGAAGACGTCGCGGCGCTCCGTTCCCGACTCGCAGAGCGCGATCGGGAGCTTGCGGCATTGACCGAGCACTCGCTGCGCATCCTGGACGAGCTCGCTGCCTCGAGGCAGCAGACTTCTGATGCGGCGCAGGTGCAGGATCGCATCCATCGGATGCAGGAGGCGTTGGCCGACGCGCGCCAACGCGTTCGCGCAAGTTCGCTGGCCTACTTGGGGCGCTTGGATCCTGCTGGATCCGACGCGTTCGACGTCGTGCTGTGGGGCTTGGCCCCGGATCCGGAGAAGGAGCTCGGCCAGTCTCTGGGAATGCTCGGCGGTTGCTCGGTCACTGCGATGATGGGGCAAGGCCACCGAGCAGAAGCCTTCCGCGGTGCTGCGGGGCATGGCGTGGCGGTCTTGGAGACTTCGTGTTCGCGCCCCGCGCACTTCTGGAACCAGGCCATGGCTTCGACGCAAGCCGAAGTCGTGGTGTTCGTGGCCGGCGGCTCCTGTCTTTCCGCAGAGGCTGCGCAGAGGCTCGCATCGGCTGCGAGCATCGGTGGCGTTGCCCTCGCGTGTCCGGTCGTGCAGGCCGTGGGCATCTCGGCGTGCGGTCGCGTCGAGCAAGGCGTTCTCGATCTCCGCCCGCTCCCGACCACGGATCTCGCGACGTCATCCACGGTGCAGTTCGCCAGCCCAGAGGCGTTCGCGATCTCGCGCGAGGTCTTCCAGGCTGTCGGCCTGTTCGACCAGGACCTCGCGACCGACCTCGCGCTTGCAGAATGGACGATGCGCGCCTCTGCGCGTTCGCTGCGAGTCGTCGCTGTCGCGGAGGCAACGTGCAGCGTCAGTGCGTTGCGAAGCGGCGGTGGCGCCGTCGAAGAAGCAGACCGTCTCGTGGTGCTTGCGCGTCACCGTCCGCACCAATTGATGACGGCGGCGCTGTCGTCCGAGTTCTTGTGGCAGATGGACTCCGACATGCTCGGCGCAGCGCTTCGGGCGGCGATCCAGCGCCTGCCGCGCGCGAACGAGATGCCGGCTGCCGTCGACCTGCTCGCGCACCAGGCGCAGACGATGGCGGGTTGGAAGCGGATTGCGCCAGCCCTGCGCGAGCGCGTCGCGACTTTGTGCCGCGATCTGCAGATCCATGTCGACGCGCAGATCGTGGACGCTGCGATCCCGCCGCTCGTCGACCGCATTGCTGCAGCCGTCGGCGCGATCCGTCAACGCGCCGCATCCGCCGACTCGGCACAGCAGGAAGCGCAGAAGTCGCAGCAGGAGCTGGAGCGCATCTCGAAGGAGCACCGTGAGGTCGAGCGTCAACTGAAGGACGGGATGCTGGCGCGTTCGAGCACCATCGATGCTTTGCGCAACGAATTGCTGGAGCGCGAACGAGCGATCGGGTCGCTGCGCCAGGAACTCGGCCACAAGCAGGGCGAGACGCAGCGATTCGTCGATCACCTCGCGCAGCAGCAAGAGCAGATCCTCGAACTCAAGGAGCAGTTGGCTCGTGCGGCATCAGAGCAGGATGCTCGCCGTGAGGCAGAAGAGAAGCTGCGGTATGCGGAGGGCGAGCTTGCCACACTGCGGGCCGAGGCCGAGTCCGGACGCCAAGGCGACGAGAGCCGGCTGAAGGAGCATCGAGAGAACTTCCGCGAGCGCGAGATCGCATTTGTCCAACAGTCCGAGCGACTTGCTGCCGCTGAGCGCGAGCTTGGACTGCTGCGCCCGCAGGTCGCTGCAGCAGCGGAGACTCGGAAGCGAATCGAGGATGCGCTGGCGGCATTAGGGCAAGGAGTTGACGCGCACCGGGAGCGAATCGCCTGGCTCAAGGCGCGGTGCTCTGAGTTGCAGTCCGAGCTGGACGAGAGCAAGAAGCAACTTGCCAGCAGGGATGCGGCTGCTGACGCCCGCGTGCGCGGGGCAGAAGACCGGGCTCGGGTTGCCGAGGAACGGAGCGATGCAGCCGAGGGTGTTTCGCATGCCGCGGCGGCCCGTGCTCTTGGGTTGGAGGCGAGGATCCGGTCCGCAGACGCCCGCATCGCTGCGCTGGAGTCTGAGCACTCCGAGGCGAGCGCGATTGCTGCGCAGCAGCGGATGTTGGCGGAGGCCCGCGCAAAGCAGGCTGAAGACGCCGTCGAGGCACTGCGAGCCCAGCTTGGCGACGCTGCATCCACGCGCGCCAGACTCGAGGACGAAGTCGAAGAACGTGGCGCCCGCAACGCTCAGTTGGACCGTCAGAATCGCGACTTGGTGCGGGTGCTCGAATCGGTGCGCGCTGAATTGCAGGCGACTCGCGAAGAGGCGATGAGCCTTCGCAAGCAGGCCGGCGAGGCAGCGACGCGGGCCGACGATTCCGCGCGCGTGCTGCAGGAGCGCGAGCTCTGGATCTGTCTGCTGCTCGAGGAAGTGCGCCAGCGCCGCGTGTTGCCGCGCGACTTCGCGCCGCACGAAGTCGAGTTCCTCGCGCGACACGGCAAGACGACGAAGTCATGAACGTCCTGCTCGTCGTGCATCAGTACCTGCCGCGGCACGTGACAGGCACGGAGCAGTATGTCCGTTCCGTTGCGCGCGAACTCACGGCGCAAGGGCACGACGTGACGGTGTTGGCCTACGAGCCGCTCATCCAGTTCGAGGCTCCCGGCGAGGAGCAATTCGAGCGCGACGAAGTGGTGGAGGGCGTGGCCGTCCGCCGGATGGGCGTGCATCCGAGGCACTCCGCGAACCGCGAACTCGGCGACTACGAGAACCCGCTGGTCGGCGGGATGGTCGCGCGGTTCTTGCGCAGCCGCAGCTTCGACGTCGTGCACGTCTTCCATCTGCGGAACATCGGCTTGTCCGTGTTGCGCGAGGCGCGCGCGCTTGGACTGCCGACGGTCGTGCACCTCATGGACTTCTGGTTCGTGTGCCCCAACTTCCTGCTGCTTCGCAGCGACGGGTCGTTGTGCGACGGGCCGCCGGACGGCGGCTTCGGCTGCATCGCGTGCATCGATCCTGCCCTGGCCAAGGAAGTCGAAGCGTCGGGCCTCCGTCCGATGCTCGAGCCGCTGCGCAGCCAGCCGACGCCTCAAGGCAGCTTCGAACCGACCCCGGCGCGGCGCGCGCACGCGCTGTTGGCGAGGAAGCCGTCGCTGTTCGCGGAACTGGCGCGCGTCGATGCCGTGATCGCGCCGTCGCGGTTCCTTCGTGGCGTGTTCGAGCGGCAGGGCTTCGAGCCGGATCGCATCCGGTTGTTGCCCTACGGCCTCGATCCGTCGCGCGGAGTGGTGCGGCCGGTCGCTGCCCGCAGTCGTGCCGATCGCAAGTTGCGGATCGGCTACATCGGTTCGATCACGCGCCACAAGGGCGTGCATGTGGCGATTCGCGCCGTGCGCGAGAGCCAGCGCAAGAACCTCGTGCTGCACGTTCACGGCGATCTCGACACGCACCCGGACTACTCCGCCGAGTTGCGGGAGCTCGCTGGCGACGATCCTCGCATCGTGTTCGAGGGTCGCTTCGAGCCGACGCAACTCGGATCCGTGCTGGCGAAGTTCGACTGCGTCGCGGTTCCTTCGCTCTGGTACGAGAACACGCCGTTCACCGCGCTGGAGGCCCTTCAGTTCGGGTTGCCGGTGCTCGCGAGCAACCTCGGCGGCCTGGCCGAGATCGTGCAGGACGGACGCAACGGGCTGCTGTTCCCCGCGGGTGACGCCGCGGCGCTCGGTGCGCGCTTCGAACAGTTGGCGAAGACGCGCGGACTCCTCGCCCAGTTGTCGCGCAACACGGACGTTCCGAGCATCGACGTGGACGTCCGCCGCCTCGTCGAGATCTACGGCGAGTTGCTTGCAGCGAAGGCGGTGCGCGCATGACCGGGCTGCCGCGCGTGCTGTGCGTGGTCGTGAACTGGAACGGCCGCGAGTTCCTCCGCGACTGCCTCGGCGCGGTGGCGCGTCAGCAAGTGCGCGGCGGCATCCGCGCCATCGTGCTCGACAACGGTTCGACGGACGGCTCGTTGGAGTTCCTGGCAGCGGAGTTCCCGGACGTCGAGGTCGTGCGCACGGACCGCAACAACTACACGCGCGCGAACAACCTCGGCGTCTCGCGCGCAGGCGAGTTCGCGCTGTTGCTCAACACCGACGCGACGCTCGCGGACGGCTGCGTGCAGGCGCTGTGCGACGCGCTCGACGCGGATCCGCGCGCTGCGGCAGCCGCTCCGCGCATCGACTTCCCGGACGGCCGGATCTGCACGACCGGCATCGCGCAACGCGACGACCTCTACTGGCACGATCGGGACCAGGGGCTCACAGGCGACGTGCGCGGCGAGGACGTGCAACAGGTTCTCGGTGTGTCCGGCTGCTGCGCGTTGTTCCGCACGGAAGCATGGCGCGACGTCGGCGGCCAGGACGAGTCGTTCCACATGTACTACGAAGACGTCGACCTCGCGCTCGCGCTGCGCAAGAAGGGTTGGCGTTCGCTCTACGTGCCGCGCGCGCGCTGCGTGCACGTGGGCCACGGTTCGATCAAGAAGGCGAAGACGTGGAAGGACGAGCTGGGCGAGCGCAATCGCCTGCTCGTGCTCGCCGCGCACTTCCCGGAACGGTTCGCGCGCGAGCTCGTGCGTTCGCCGTGGTTCCAGTCCGCGGAGCCTGTGCAACTGCGCGAACTGATGCCGCTGCTCGCGCGCCGCATCGCAGGCGGCGGCGAAGGGGACCTCGTGGCGATGCTGCTCGAAATGGTCTTGGCGATGCGCGACGAAGTGCGCGCCCTCACGGGTGAACTCGACGCGAAGTGGGGCGAGCACCGCAACCTGCCCAAGATCCTCGGCGAGCGCGAGGATTGGATCGCGACGTTGCTCGAAGAGGTCGCGCGCCTTCGCGTCTGGCGTCTTCCCGGACGCCGCCTGAAGCCTGCCGAGCAGGGATTCCTCGACCGCGTTCGCGGCGCGAAGTAGTCGGAGCTTCCTTCGCAGCGATGCTGCGGGGAACGTATGCGGCGCACGTGAACGCACTGTTGCGCATCCTCGGCCTCACCGACGCGACCAAGGCGGAGCTGCGCGCGTCGGTATGGACCGCGGCGATGTTCTGCGCCGGTCTTGCGAGCACGTTCTTGCTGCGGCCGATCCGCGACCAGTTCGGCGTCGACCAGGGCGTCGACGCGATGCCTCGCCTCTACGGCATCACGTTGATCGTCACCGTCTTGTTCGCGCCGGCGTTCTGGAAGCTCGCGGACAAGCTGCCGAGCCGGCGGTTCGTGCCGATCGCGCTGCACGTGTTGGCGAGCAGCATGTTGCTGGTCTTCGGTGGGCTGCTTTCAGTCGGCGCCTACGACTGGAAGAGCGACGGTGCGCGCTGGTTCGGCGAGGCGTTCTGGGGCTTCTACAGCGCGTTCAACCTCGCAGTCCCCGCGCTCGTCTGGGTGCACGCCGTGGAACGTTTCGACCGACGGCAGGCGTTGCGCCTGTTCGGAACGGTCGGCATCGGCGGCACCTCGGGCGCTGCGCTCGGCTCATGGCTTGCGCAGGCCATGGCCGCGAACGGGATCCTGCCGGCGTGGTGCGCGATCGGCAGCCTCGCGTTGCTCGAGGTCGCATGCCTCTGCCACGCACGATCGCTGCGCGCTTGCGATGCCATGCAAAGCGAGCGCACCGGACTCACGGTCCGCGACGAGGTTTCGCGCGGCGGGATGTTCGCGGGCCTTCGCGCGTTGCGCGCGAGCGGCTACCTGCGCGCGATCGCCGGCTACATGGTGCTGCTCGCGGCGACCGCTTCGGCGTTCGCGTTCTACCGCACGCGGATGTTGGCCGAGCAACTCGACGGCGGCCGCGCGCAGCACGGTTGGCTCGCGCATCAGGAAGTGCTGAGCCAGGGCCTCGTGCTCACGCTGCAGTTGTTCTGCACCGGTCGGCTGCTGCGTCGCCTCCCGCCTGTGGTGTTCTTGACGATGAGCCCGCTGCTGTCCGGCGTCGGGCTCCTGTTCGTGCACGGCATCCCGTCGGTGGACATCCTCGCAGTCGTCATGGTCTCGCTGCGCGGCGTGCAGTTCGCGCTGGAGAAGCCCTCTCGCGAAGCGCTCTACACGCCGCTCGACCTCGAGACGAAGCACAAGGCCAAGTTCGTGATCGACACGGTCGCGCTGCGTTTCGGCGACTTCCTGGGCGCGTGCCTGCAGTATGCGATGGCGCGACAGTTGGGATTCGACGCGCGTTCGGCGCTGTTCGTGACGCTGCTGTTGGTCGGCGTCTGGGCGCTGTTGGGCGCGCGCCTCGGTCGTCAGCCGGCGCCTTGACCGAAGCTGCGCCGCTGCGGTTGCAGTCGCGCTTGCGCGGTCGCGTCGAGGACTGCGCCCGAGAGATCCGCGCCTTCGAGGTCCGTGTCCGTGAGCACGCAGCCGGTCAGGATGGCGCGCGAGAGGTCCGCGCCGCGCAACTTCGCGCCCGTGAGGTCGGCGCCGCGCAGGTCCGCGTCGCAGAGCTTTGCGCCGGTGAGATCCGCACGCTGGAGATTGCAGCCGGACAAGTCGGCGACGCGCAGGTCGATGCTGCACAGGCGCGCGCCGGAGAGGTCGCGGTAGCGGCCGACGGGCGGCCGGAACGAAGGCTCCGCGGCCACGAGGATGCTGAGCAGCAATGCAGGCCTGCGCGGCGGGTTCATCGACACGTCCGCGAGGTGGTGCATGAGCACCGGGTCGACGAGCAGCAAGTGGACGATCGCGTCGACGAGTTGCTGCGGCCATCCGCGCGGAGGCGACAGCGCCTCGCCGCGCCGGATCGCGGTGCGCACGAGTTCTTCGGCTGCGAGCATCGAACGCACGCAGGAACAGTCGAGCAGGTCGCGGTCGCCGGGCGTCAGCAGCGCCTCGGTCGCCTCTTGGCCGCGCACCGATCCTGCGCCGAGCGAGCGCAACGAGAACGCGCGCGCCGCTGCGCGGCGCTGGCCGAGGCGTGTGCCGAGCACGAACGCGAGCGAGCAGAACGCGTCGGGCGGCGGCTGCTTCGGGTCCACGCGCGCGACCGTGGCCTGGTGGTCGAGCACTGCCGTGACGAGGTCCTTGCGTTGCCGCAGGTCGAGCAACGGCGCCGGCGCCTTCCATGCCGCGAGCGCTGCGTCGCGCTGCGCTTCGTGGTTCCTCGCGAGGTAGTCCTCGCAGTCGTCGTCGCTCCACGGCGCGAGTTCGAATGCGCGAACGTCCGCCGGCGCGGCGCGGCATGCGCGCACGGTCACACGCGAACGGAGTTGCGGCATCGAGTCGTCTTCGTCGACGAGCCGAAGGTCGGAGCGTGTGCCGAACACCGCGAGCAGGTGGCGCAGCGCGGTCGTCTTGCCGGCTGCGCGTCGCCCGACGAGCGCGATCTCGGCGTTGCCGGGTGCGGCGAGCAACTCCGCGACCGCATCCTCGAGCAATCGAGGCGCCATGCCGGCCTCGACGATCCGCGGGCGGATCGTGGCGCGTTGGGCATGGGGTAGCGGCGGCATGGCGGTCCCACTCTAGGCGCGCCGAACGCCTTCACCAGTGGGGCAAACTGCCTCGCGGGCGTCCCATCCTGGTCATCGCCGCGCACGCCGCGCGCGTCACTCCGGTCGCACGGGCGCTTGCCGTTCCTTCTCGATCTCGTAGCGGATCCAACGGCACTCGATCGGGCCGTTGCGAACGGGCAGCTTGCGGTCGGCGCGGAGCCCCAGGTAGCGCGTGAGCTCCGAGTTGCCCGACAGCACGTAGGCGCGCGAGCCGCGGCATCGCTCGTGCAAGAACTTGCCGAGCGCGCGCCAATCGCCTGCGAGCGCCTCGGCCGCGTCCGCGAGTCGTTCCCCGTAGGGCGGGTTCACCACGACGACGCCGGGTGTCACTTCCGGCGCGAACGCGGCGCTGTCGCCTTCCTGCAGCCGGATCTTGCCCTTGAGTCCTGCCGACGCGATCGCGATCTCGGCGATCGACAGTGCGCCCGGATGGTGGTCGTTGCCGAACAGCTGCGGGCAGCGATCTGCCCCTGCGGCGGCGCGGCGCTCGGCGTCGTCGTAGAGCTTGCGCCACGCGTCGAGGTCCGCGTCGACGAACCGTTCGAACGAGAACGAACGCGCGAGGCCCGGTGCTCGATCCGTGGCGAGGAACGCAGCCTCGACGAGGAACGTCGCGGAGCCGCACATCGGGTCGCACAGCGGTTCCTTGCGGTCCCAGTCCGTCGCGAGCAGCAAGCCTGCGGCGAGCGCTTCGTTGAGCGGGCTCTTGTGCTGGATCTCGCGGTAGCCGCGCTTGTGCAGCGGCTCGCCCGAGAGGTCGCGGTAGAGGATCGCCTGGTCTGCGTGCAGCACGAGCTTCACGATCAGGTCGGGTTGCTCGCGGTCGACGTCAGGCCGCTTGCCCTTGCGCTCGCGGAACTGGTCGCAGATCGCGTCCTTCACGACGAGCGCCGGGAAGCGCGTGTCGTTCGCGAAGCTGTCGCGCACGCTCGCGTCGACGGCGAGCGTCTGCAGCGTCGTGATGGAACGCGACCAGTCGACGCTGCGCGTGAAGTCGTAGACGTCGTCGCGATGGCGCACGCGGCCGCGCGCGAGCTCTTCCTGCACGCGCACCGCCGAGCGAAGCCAC
The DNA here is from genome assembly GCA_964514315.1 of uncultured Singulisphaera sp. Taxonomy (GTDB): domain Bacteria; phylum Planctomycetota; class UBA1135; order UBA1135; family UBA2386; genus SXPK01. The sequence goes on from CAZEQF010000002.1 coordinate 36,672, forward strand.
AAGCACGCTGCATAGCCGATCGCGAGGTCGCCGCGGAACTCGCAGCCGCCGCGACGGACTTGCACGGCTCCGGCGCCGAGCGCCTTCAACTCGTCTTGCAGCACGTGCTCGAGGCCGAGCGTGCAGGCTGCGTAGTAGCGGCGGTCGTTCACGACGATCCTTCGCGCGCGGGGCCTGCGGCCTTCGCAAAGTCGCTTGCGAACGTCTGCACTGCGGACAGCACGGGCGCGGCGGCCATCTCGATCAGCGAGCAGAAGCCCTTCTTGCGGTTGAACTCGGCGAGCTTCTGCAGCTTCTCCGTGTAGCCCGGGCCCATGCCTTGTTGCACGCCCTTCAGGATGTGCACGAACTGGTTGGTCTCCATGCGGCACGGCGGGCACTGCCCGCATTGCTCCTTCATGAAGAACGTCGCGATCTCCAGCGCGAGCGCGACGACGTCGGTCGACGGCGTGACGATGCGCACGCCGCCGCAGCCCGGCGACGTGCCGATCGCGCGCAGCGTCTCGTAGGCGATCGGCGTGTCGAGTTGTCCTGCGCTGACGAATCCGCACGACAACGCGGGCAGCACGGCGCGCACGCTTTCGCCGTTCGTGAGGCCGCCGCCGCACTGCTCGAGCAATTGCCGATAGGTCGAACCGAACGGCAGCTCGTAGACGCCGGGTCGCTTCACTTCGGCGCCGAGCGTGAACAGCAGCGTGCCCTTGCTCTCCGTCGTGCCGATCGCGGCGAACGCATCGGCGCCGTGCTTCGCGATCCACGCCGCGTGCGCGAGCGTCTCGACGTTGTTGACGGTCGTCGGCTTGCCGAAGAGTCCCGCTTCACCGGGGAACGGCGGCTTCTTGCGCGGCTTTGCGGGCTTGCCCTCGATGGAGTTCAGCGCCGCGGTCTCTTCGCCAGCGACGTAGGTCGTCGGCGCCTTGTGGATCTCGACCGCGAACGGGAACGACGTGCCGCCGACGCGTTCGCCGACGAGTCCAGCTTCGCGCAGTTCGCCGAGCGCGTGCTCGACGCTCGCGACCTGCTCGTGCATGTCCTCGATCAGGTAGACGTAGCCCTTCTGCGCGCCGGTCGCGAAGCCCGCGAGCAGCAGGCCTTCGAGCACCGCGTGCGGATACTTGGCGACCAGATGGCGGTCCTTCTCGCTGCCGGGTTCGTGTTCGCCGCCGTTCGCGACGACGAACTTCTCGGAGGACGCCTGCGATGCCGCGAGGCGCCACTTGCGCGCGGTGGGGAACGACGCGCCGCCGCGTCCGCGCAGGCCCGAGCGCTCGATCGCGTCGACCACGGACGACGGCGAACCGGCCAGCGCGCGCAGGAGGCCGTCGTAGCCGCCGCGAGCGCGATACTCGGCGAGGGTCTCGGTCGAAGCACCCATCGGGCGCACGAGCAGCAGCGGGGCGTTCACGGGGCGAGGATGGTAGGTCGCTGCTCCGTCGCGGTCGAGCGCGCGCCTGCAGCCCTACGCGTCGCGGCCGAACTCGGCGAGTTCGCGCAATTGCTGCTCGGCGCGTCGGACGCCGCGGCTCGTCAGCGCGTCGAGCAGTCGCGCTGCCGCGCCGCCTTCCTGCGCCCTCCGTTCGAGGTGGCGGCCGAAGATCGGGTTCGCGGCCCACGCGGCGGCGCCGACCGCCAGGTTGGCCCACAGCCAGGGTGCGGGCAGCCTCGGCAGCACGGGTTCGCCGGTTGCCGACTCGGCGAGCAGCACGGCGAGCGGCAGCCACGCAAACACGCCGCCGAGCACGGCCCAACGAAGTGAGGCGAACTCAGCGCGTCGCAGCGAGAGCACGGCCCGCTGGGTCTCTGCGACGGGGGCCCCGGCGTCGAGGCGGACGCCGAGGACGATCTGGCGCAGCGCGTAGGCGGCGAAGCCGAGCAGCCAGATCAGCGTGGGCGCGGCGGCAAGGATGTAGCGAGCTTCGTCGCGATGCGCGAGCGCGACCGGGGCGATGGCGGCGACGGCCAGCAGTGCGGACACGCACTCGAGCGCGCGAACGGCCAGCGCTGGCTGCAGCGAGGAGCGCACGCGGCGTGCCGCGAGCTCGCGCACGAGTGGTTCGGTGCGCGAAAGCGCATGGTCGAGGCGGCGGGACTCTTCGGCCCAGAGCGTGCGGAGATCAGTGGCGTCCATGGTCCTTGGAGTCGCGGTGGTGGGGTTCGCAGTCGTGGCGTCGCGCGCGGCGTTCATAGGCGTCGCGCAGACGTTGTTTCAGTCGTTGCAGCCTGGTGCCGACGTTGGTTGCCGAGAGGCCGAGCACGCGCCCGATCGAGGCGTGGTCTTCGCCGTCGAGCCACAGCAGCACGAGCGCGCGGTCGAAGTCGGCGAACTCGTCGAGGCAGGCGCGCAACCGTTCGAGGTCGCCTTCGGTGTCACGCATCCCGGCGGTCGGCAGGTTGGATACGTCGTGATCTACGAGCGGGCGGGCGCGACGGGTCGCGGCACGCGCGTGCGCGATCGCCACGTTGAGCGCGATGCGATAGACCCAGCTCGACTCCGGCAGGTCCGGCGAGAGCCGCGGAAGGGCGCGCCACAATTGCACCGCGATCTCCTGCGCGATGTCGTCGCGGTCGGCCGGCCCCTTGCCGTAGGCGAAGGCGACCCGGTCGATGCGCGCTCGGTGGCTCCGCAGCAGGTCGTCGAGCGAGGGGGTGGTCATCGCACCCCGGAATTCGCCGTTCGAGCGCCGGGCGTCACACGCGAGTCGAAAAAACTCGGCTCAGCGGCCGCGCTGGCGACGACGCGGGCCGCCTTGGCCACCGCCGCCTGCGGGGCGGCCGCCGCCTTGGCCGCC
>CAZEQF010000003.1:0-2815 GCA_964514315.1 uncultured Singulisphaera sp.
CTTGTCAGGTTGCATTGGATATGTTATTTAAAAAGACTGTTCAGAAAATCATCATGTCGTTGCCGTGCGCAGAGGGAAGCGACGCCGCGCGCCGCAGAGAACGTCGCCTCGCAGCAGCGAGGCAACTCGTGTTGCAGTGCGCGCGCATCCAGGTCGAGGTGAACGCCCCGCCCGGCGCCGCCGCGGTGCCTGGCGAGGAGATCGCGCTCGAAGTGGTCGTGCGCGTCGGTGGATCGAGAACGGTGCATCGCGTGCGCGCGAGCTCGCCGGGGGCCACGGTCCGCCTCGATGCGCCGGATGTCGGCGACGGCGACGTTTCGATCCCAGCAGGCCAGAGCCTTCGTGCGATCGCGAATTGCTCGGTGCCGCTCGAAGAAGGCGCGGACTCCGACGCGCTCGACGCGCGTTTCCGCAAAGACCGCTACACGGCGCCGGTGCAGTTGCGCGTCTCGATGCTCGTCGACGACGTCGAGGTCGAAGAACTGCTCGCAGTCCCGGTCGAGGTCTTGCCGCCGGTCCGTCTCTCCGTCGTGCCCCGCATGCTGCTGTTGCCTGCGTCGCGCGGCGAAGTGCGATTCGCGGTGAAGGCTGAGCGCCACTCGGCGTTCCCGGTCTTCGGCGAGCTCGAACTGCGCGCTCCGGCGGGCTACCGCGTCGAAGGTCCGCGCACGCGCGTTGCGCTCGATGCGTCGCGCAGCGACGTGTTCGAGTTCTCCCTGCGCGCGCCGCAGGACCGCAGCAGCGGCGTCGATCGCGTCCGCATCTCGCTCGGCAACACGCGCGTCGTCCTGCCCGTGCACAAGGTCGAGGCGGAGATCTCGCGTTCGCTGCGCATCGGCGTCGTTCGCAGCCTCGACGACGCGCTCACGTCGGTGATCGGCGCAGGTGGCTTCGGCATGCAGTGGACGGGGCTCAGCGACACGGATCTCGCGGTCGGCGACCTCGACGGTTTCGACACGATCGTCGTCGACGTGCGCGCGCTGCGCGATCGGCCGGAGGCGCGGCAGAGCTTCCGTCGCCTGCTGGAGTTCTGCGGCAAGAAGGCAAAGCGGCTCGTCGTGCTCTACCACAAGGACATCGAATACGACCCGCCTGGCGAAGGGTTCCGCGGCGCGCCGTTCCAGCCGTTCCACATCGGCAAGGATCGCGTGACGCGCGCCGATGCGCCCATCCGGCTGCTGCGGCCTGAGCATTCGCTGCTCCGCTCGCCCAACCGCATCCGCGCCGAGGACTGGGACGGTTGGGAACAGGAGCGCGGGCTCTACTTCCCTGCCGTCTACGCGAGCGAGTACGAGGAGATCCTCGAGTGCAACGACCCCGGCATGGCGCCGTCGCGGTCGAGCTTGCTCTACGCGCGCAGCGGCGAAGGCGAGTTCGTCTACTGCTCGCTGTCGCTGTGGCGCCAGCTCAAGAAGCTGCATCCAGGCAGTGTTCGCCTGCTCGCCAACTTGTTGACGCCGACTGCAAGCCGCGAGAACTGACGCGCGTTCGAAGCGTTGTCGCGCGACTTGCTGCGAACGCTTGCCATCGCCTTCAATCGACGGCGTTCGTTCGGAGAGTCAGTCGCTCCTCGTCGGATCGAGCGTTCGATCGGGGGTCAGTCGCTGCGGCGGCGCGCCAACACGAACAGGCTCACGAAGTTGGCGGCAACCAACGCGCCGAGCGCGAGGCGCAGGTCGTGCGCGTGCAGCCACATCGCAGCGATCCAGCCGACGATGGCGACGCTGCCCGCGACGAGGATTGCGCCGCGACCGTCATCCGGCGAGTCGGCGGGTTGGCGCCGTTCTGCGCGTTGGAGACGTCGCTCGGTCGCGCGGGCTCGCTGCGACTCGGCGTGACGCAGCGCGCCGAGCGCGTCGGTCATGTCCTCCAACGTCGCGTGGATGCGGTCGATGCGGTCGTCCTGCTGCGCGCGTTCCGCTGCCTCGCGAATCGTCTCCTGCAGCGAACGGATCGATGCGGCGATCGAGTCCGCGAGCGGTGCGAACATCTGCGGCGAAGGTTGTCCGTCCGCAAGTTTCTGCAGAGCGGCCTGGATCTGCTGCAGCGGCGCTTCGAGCGGTTGCACGTCGAGTTGCACGTGCACTTCGACCGGCTGCGGCTCGGCGATGTGCGCCGGAGTCGGCGCAACAGGCGCGATCGATGCTGCAGGCGCGATCGCAACTGCAGCGGCCGGCGACGCAGCAACCTCGTGCGGCTGTTCCGTCAGGGCAGCCTGCAACGCCGCGTCGAGCGCTTCGGCCAGGTTCGCCTCGAAGACGGACGCGCTTTGTTCCTCGGGCGCGGTCGTCTCGGTGACGACGTCGACTTCCGCGGACTCGTCGTTCGTCGAATCGACTTCGCTACCGGGTTCGATCGTCTCGGTCGGTTCCGGTTCGTCGACGAGCGCAGACTCTGCAGGCTCCTGCAGTTCGGGCTCCACGCTCGCCTCGGGCGCGTCTTCGGGCGCGGCGACCGTCTGCGCTTCGTCGTCGGCTTCGAGTTCGATCAGCACGTCGCCTTCGCCGAGCGTCGATGCATCGACGTCCGTGTCGACCGCGACCTCGACCTCGACGTCTTCGTCGAACTGCGTCTCGTGTTCCGTCTCGAGCGCCACGGTGTCCTCGCGGTCCGCGTGCGGCGAATCGTCGCGAAGCTCCAGCGGCGCGCAGTGGTGCGCTTCGAGCAACGAGCCGATCGCGTCGGTGATCTCGTCGATCGCCGAGTCGAGTTGCTCCTCGGCGACGTGCTCGGCAAGAACGTCTTCTACGGCGGGTTCGTCGGCCGGCGGGCTTGCAGGCTGCGCCTGCTCCGCATTCGGCTCCACAGACTGCAC
>CAZEQF010000003.1:2915-39377 GCA_964514315.1 uncultured Singulisphaera sp.
CGGCCGGCGGGCTTGCAGGCTGCGCCTGCTCCGCATTCGGCTCCACAGACTGCACAGGCTCCACAGAATCAACGGACGCAACAGACTCCGCGACCTCCGCGGGCGCATGCAGCAACTGCTTGGCGGCTTCGCCGGAGAACTCCAGGTCCGTCCGTCCGTGCGCCGCGAGCAACTCGGCCAGCTCGGAACGCAGCGCCTCGGTGTTCACGGCATAGACCGGATCCTCGGCGCCATGCTCGTCCGTGATCGAGCCGAGCACTTCCAGTTGGCCGGACCAGAGCCACGCGGCAATGCGTTCGCCTTCGACCGACATCCCTTCGAGGTCGGAGCGGCAGAGCAGGCGTTGGCGAACGTGCGGCGCGATGGATGGCATTCCAAGATCCTGGAAGCCGACGCGATCCCTGCACGCTTTCGGCGTTCTGTCGCGGACTGATGAAGCCCGCGACATCGCGTCGCCGAATGGCCGATGGCTTCGGCCTCTTGGCGGGACGAACCGCAACCACCGCGGGCTGCGCGCAGCGCAATCAGGCGAAGCCCGATCGCGCGCGTGTGCTGTCGCGTCCCTGCAACCCTCGCGATTCCCTCGTCTCGACGCCGCCTTGTCTGTCGGCGCCCAGCCGATGCAGCTGCCCTTCAATCGGCAGCGCGACAGGCGCGTTGCGTCATTGGAGCTTGGGGAAGCGCATGCGCGAACGCGCGCTGCGGACGAAGCGCACGTCCATCGGATCCTTGCCTGCGCGCAGGATGTGGATGGCCTGCGCGTCGATCAGCGAGTAGTCGCCGTTGTCGTAGATCAGCTCGAAGCGCATGCCGCGCTCCGTGTCTTCGAGCAGGCGCACCTCGAACACGTTGCGCGACGGCACGACGCTCTTGTTGCCCTGCAGGTCGACGTAGTGCAGCTCGCTCATCTGCATGACGTTGACGATGTCCGCGACGGCGGGGTCTTGGATGCCCTGCGGCGACTGCGGCATCATCGCAAGGAGGCCGACCACGAAGGGGAGGGGAAGGAGCACTTGCCAGGTCTTCATCGTTCGCTCGTTGTGGGACGCGGTCTTCTCTACGGCAGTTGGCGGGCCTATGACGGGCCCTCCGCATGATTCTGCCGGGCATTCTCTCGCTGTTGCTTTGCTGCTCGACGCAAGCGCCGGGCAACGGCACCGTCACGGTAGCGGCTGCGACGGAGAAAGTCCCTGCGCAGGCCCTCGCCCGCGTCGAGGCCGAGGTCGGCCCGGCGCTGCGCATGCTCGCTCCCTACTTCCGCGCCGAAACGACGCAGCCGTTCCGCGTCGTCGTGCACGAGGGCGGCGACGAGTTGCCTCCGATGCTGTCGGCGATGCACCACGAGGGATCGCCTGGCTTCGCGATCCTCAGCCGGCACGAGATCCATGTGATGCTCGACGAGGTGGCGGCCAACGGCCGCGGCCTCCTGCCGGTGCTCGTGCACGAGTTCGTGCACGAACTGCTCGACCAGACCTGTGGCCGCAACGGCCGTCGGATCCCGCGTTGGTTCCACGAAGGCCTCGCGCAGACGCTCGCGGGCGACACCTACCTCGGCGCCAGCGAGGAGATGATCGTGTGGCGCGCCGCAACCGACCAGTTGCTGCCGTTCTTCGAACTGGAGGACCGCTTCCCCGAGGGGCGTCGCGCGCTCGCGGTCGCCTATGCGCAGAGCTACTCGTTCGTGTCGTGGCTAGTTCGATCGCGCGGCGCCGACGAAGTGCTCGCCATCGCGCGCGCCGTCGACGACGAGACGTCGTTGGACACCGCGATGGTCCGGGCCACCGGGAAGTCCACGGCGGCGCTGCATGCAGCGTGGCGCGACCATCTCGTGCACGGCAGTGGCGCTGCATGGCGCGCGCTGCTGTCCGAGTTCTTCTCGCTGTCCCTCGTGCTGCTGCTGCCGGTGCTCGCGATCGCGATGATCCGACGCATGAAGGCGGACCGCATCGCGCGCGATCGCCTTGTGCGAGCCGAGCGCGAAGAGGCCATGGCGATCGCCATCGCGGCATCTGTCGGGGCGGATGGGTCCCTGCCGGAGGACCCGGCCACGCGCGGCCCTGCGGGCGGCGCAGGCGACAACTAACGGATGCCCACGGCAGTGGCGCGCGCTACAACGACTCGCGTGCCGGAACATTCGCATCGACGGATTTCGCCGCTCCTCCTCGCCCTTTGCTGTGCCCCGCTCGCGGGCTGCATGGTGCACGAGCATGTCGTCGGCCTCGGGCCCACGGGCCTCGGCGAGTCGTCGAAGCGGCAGTACTTCGTGTTCTTCGGCCTCATGAGCATCAGCGAGGTCAACGTGCAGAACATGGCCGGCAACCTGACGAGCTACTCGGTGAAGTCGTCCTACACGTTCACCGACCTGCTGTTGTTCCCGATCCTGCTGCCGTTGACCGTGACCAGCCGCACCGTCACGGTGAAGACGTGACCGACACGCGCGTGTTCGTGCTCGACGCGGCGCGCGCGCGATCGCTGGAGGAGCATCTGCGCGCGGCGTTGCCGCCGGATGCCGAGTGGCGGCGCGTCGACCACGCGCGCTACGCAGTGAAGGCGATGGGCGTCAACCTCGTCTGCTACACGAGCGGCAAGGTCGTCGTGCAGGGCAAGTCGCTCGATGCGTTCGTCGGCGAGTTCCTCGGCGGCGCCAACACAGCTGCGCAGAAGGGGCGCGACGACGACCCCGAGATTCCGTTCGACGCGCCGATGATCGGCTCGGACGAAGCGGGCAAGGGCGACTACTTCGGCCCGCTCGTCGTCGCCTCGGTCTATGCGGAGCCTGAGCGCAAGCAGGAACTGCTCGCGATGGGCATCGCGGACAGCAAGACCCTCTCCGACCAGCGCATGTTCCCGATGGCCGAGTTGGTCGAACGCGGCTTCGACTGCGAAGTGCGCGTGCTCATGCCCAAGGACTACAACGCGCGCTGGAACGAGGCTCGCAACGTCAACCACGTGCTCGCCGAGTTGCACGCGGACGCGATCGCAACGCTGCTGCGCCGCCACCCCGACGCGAACGTGCTCGTGGACCGATTCGGCGACGAGAGCCTGATCGCGACCCGCCTGCAGAAGAAGCTCGGCCACGCGCCGAAGAAGCTCGTGCAGGTGCCGCGCGCCGAGGCGAATCCCGTCGTCGGCGCCGCGAGCGTCGTGGCGCGCGTCCGCTTCGTCGAGGGCTTCCTGGAATGCGAGGCCGAGAGCGGCACGGACCTGCACAAGGGCGGCGGCGAGCCTGTCGACGTCGCGGCGCGGCGCGCATTCGCGATCGGCGGCGTGGACCTGATGGCGCGCATCGCGAAGCTGCACTTCAAGAACAGCGAACGGATCCCGGGACTCCGATCATGAGCATCGCACTCCAGTTCCTCGGCGCGGCGCGCCACGTCACCGGCAGCAAGCATCTGCTGACTGTCGGCGACAAGAACATCCTGCTCGACTGCGGCCTCGTGCAGGGCCCGCGCAAGATCGCGGACCAGGCCAACCGCAACCTGCCGATCGCCGGCGACGCGGTGGACTCGGTCGTGTTGAGCCACGCGCACATCGACCACTGCGGCGCGTTGCCCCGTCTCGTCAAGAACGGCTATCGCGGGCCGATCCACTGCACGGATGCGACCGAGGACATGCTGCGCATGATGCTGATGGACGCTGCGAAGATCCAAGCGCAGGACATCGGCTACCTGCATCGGCACGGCCAGGAGGTCGAGCCGCTCTACGACGAGCAGGACGTCGAGGAGACGCTGAAGCTCGTTCGCAGCGTTCCCTATCGCCATCCCTTCGAAGTGATGCCCGGCGTGCGCTGCGAGTTCCTCGAAGCGGGCCACATCCTCGGCGCGGCGATCGTGCAACTCGACGTCGACCACCAGGGCAAGCAGCGCCGCATCGTGTTCACGGGCGACCACGGCCGGAAGAACCTGCCGATCCTTCGCGATCCCGACCACATCGATCGCTGCGACGTGCTGATCACCGAGTCGACCTACGGCGACCGGCAGCACGAGAAGGACATCGACATGCAGGAAGCGCTGATGCGCATCGTCAACGACGAGCAGCGCGACGGCGGCCGCATCATCATCCCTGCGTTCTCGGTGGGCCGCACGCAGACCGTCGTGCTCTACCTCGGCCAACTCATGGCCAGGGGCCTGATCCCCAAGATCCCGATCTGGGTCGATTCGCCGATGAGCCGCGAAGCGACCAAGATCATGTCGCGTCATCCGAAGCTCTTCGACAAGGAGACGCGCGCGATCCTCGAACGCGGCGAGAGCCCGTTCTTCTTCGACGGCGTGCGCTACGTCGCGGACGTCGAGGAGAGCAAGTCGCTCAACGCCGAACACAACGGCATCATCGTCTCTGCTTCGGGCATGTGCGAAGCGGGCCGCATCCTGCATCACTTGAAGCACAGCGTCGGTCGCAAGCAGGACTGCGTGCTGATCGTCGGCTACCAGGCCGAGTCGACGTTGGGCCGCAAGCTGCTCGACGGTTGGAAGCAGGTGAAGATCTACGGCAACGAATACGACGTGCGCTGCAAGGTCGCGTTCATGCCGGGCTTCTCCGCGCACGCCGACTACGGCGAACTGCTCGACGCGACGGGGCACCTTCGCGCGACGTGCCGGCAAGCGTTCGTCGTGCACGGCGAAGGGCCGCAAGCGGATGCGTACGCGCAGCGTCTGCGCGACCACGGCTTCTCCAAAGTCGAAGTCCCGGCCAAGGGCGACCGCTTCGAGATCACGTGATGCGCGTCCCCTTCGTGAAGATGGAGGGGGCAGGCAACGACTACGTGTTCGTCGACGCGATTCGCGACGCGTTCCCGTTCGCGCAAGCGAAGGAGCTCGCGCGCGCGTGGTCGGACCGCCGCTTCGGCATCGGCGCCGATGGCCTGATCGTCCTGCGCCGTGGCGCGACGGCCCCCGTCGCGATGGCGATGTGGAACGCCGACGGTTCCGAAGGCTCGATGTGCGGCAACGGCCTGCGATGCCTCGCGGTCCTCGCGCGCGAGCACGGCCACGTCCACGACGATGCGTTCGCGGTCGAGACCAAGGCGGGGCTGCGCAACGTGCGGATCCTCCGCGACAGCGAAGGCCGCGTGCGCTGCGTCGAGGCCGACATGGGCAACGTGCAGGTCGCGACCGAGCCCATCTGCCTCGAGGTCTGCGGCCATTCGCTTGAGTTCTTCTGCGGCGACGCCGGCAATCCGCACGCGGTGACGTTCGTCGACGGCAGCCTGGATCGTTTCCCGGTCGAGGAGATGGGCTCGGCATTGCAGCGGCACGCGAGGTTTCCCGACGGCGTCAACGTGGAGTTCGTCCGCGTCACCGACGACGGGGCGCTCGCGCAGCGCACCTACGAACGCGGCAGCGGCGAGACGCTGGCCTTCGGCACCGGCGCGACGGCGGCCGCCGTCTGCGCGATGCAGCGAGGGCTCGTTCGCGGGCCCGAGGTCCGAGTCCTGTTGCGCGGGGGAGAACTTCGCGTCGCGCGTCGCGGCAGCTCCCTTGTCCTCGCGGGTCCGGCACGTACGGTCTTCCAAGGCGTCGTCGAAGCGCAAGCTCGCGCGTGACGCCCGTTCGTCCGCCGCCTGCGGACCGCTTCGCACCGCTCGAGGAGCCAATCGTGGAGAACTTGATCTGGATCGTTCCGCTCGCCGTCGTGCTGCTCGTCGTGATGTGGTGGATCGGGGCCTACAACGGCCTCGTCGCCCGTCGCAACGAGACGAAGAACTCGTGGAGCCAGATCGATGTGCAGCTGAAGCGTCGCTACGACCTGATCCCCAACCTCGTCGAGACGGCGAAGGGCTACATGAAGCACGAGCGCGAGACGCTCGAAGCGGTCGTGAAGGCGCGCCAGACCTGCGTCGACCTTCGCGGCGCCGGCAACGTCGGCGAATTGGTGAAGGCCGAAGGCGCGCTCGCGGGATCGCTGCGCCAACTGTTCGCGGTCGCCGAGAACTACCCTGAGCTCAAGGCCAACCAGAACATGCTGCAGGTGCAGGAGGAGCTCACCTCGACCGAGAACCGCATCGGCTTCGCGCGCCAGGCCTACAACGATTCGGTGATGCGCTACAACAACGCATGCGAGCAGTTCCCGGGCTCGCTCATCGCCGGCATGTCGGGCTTCAAGCTCGCCGAGTACTTCGAGGTCGAGGCGCAAGAGGAGCGCAAGGCCGTCAAGGTCCAGTTCTGATCCCGGAGCCATGGCCTTCGACCTCGCTTCACTCGCCGGCAAGACGATCATCGTCGGCGGCGCAACGGGACAACTCGGCGCCGTCGTCGTGAAGGCCGCGCTGCATGCGGGCGCGCGCGTCGCGATCCCGGTGCGCAAGCCGTGGCAGGTCGAGAAGGTGAAGGCCGCGTATCCCGGCGCACCGTTGCTCGTCGGCTGCGTCGGCGAGCTCGATGGCGAGGCGTCGGCGGGGTTCGCGAAGGGCGTCAACGACGCGCTCTCCGGCATCGACGCGCTGTTGTGCTGCAACGGCGCGTTCGCAGCGAGCGCGATCGGCCGCGATCCAGCGGGCGAGCTGCAAGAACTGATGACCGCGAACGTGCTCGCGGTCGCCAATCTCGCGCGCGGCGCGATCGGCGTGATGAAGCGCAAGAAGCGCGGCGCGATCGTGTGCGTCGGCAGCGCGAGCGTCGGCCACGGCGGCGCCAACGTCGCCAACTACCTCGCAAGCAAGGCGGCGCTGCACGAATGGGTGCGCGCGTTCGCGGTCGAGTTGCAGGGCACGGGCGTGCGCGCCGCTGCCGTCGTCGCGGGCACGATGGACACGGAGTCCAACCGTCGCGCTATGCCGGAGGCAGACACCACGCAGTGGCTGCCGCTGGAGCACGTCGCGCACGCGATGTTCGCCGCGGCCTTCGCGCCCACGGGCCACGGGCCGCTGTTCCCGGTTGCTGCGCCTTCGGCTGCTGCGCGGGGGAACTGACCGTGCGTCGCCGCGGCGCGCTCGCGTTGTCGTTGCTGCTCGCAGCGCTTTCCGCGCAGCAGCAGGATCCTGTCGAACCGAAGCCGCAGTCGTGCATCGAGCTGGCCGAAGCGTGGCTCGCTTCCGACCAGTCGAACCAGGACCAGAAGCAGTCCGTCGCGCAGGCGATGGTCGTCGCGCAGGCCGAGTCGTTCCCGTGGTTGTGCGCCGCGTTGCAGAAGGCGACCGATGCAGCATCCACGCGCAGCAAGGGGCTCCGCGCGCTGCTCGTCGACGTCGTGCTCGGCTTCGTGGAGGCGCAGCGTCGCAGCGGCGTCGTCTATCGCGGCCAGTATGCAGCGCTCGCCGCGTTGCAGCCGTTCGCGGGCGAGTTGCTGTTCGAGCTCCTGTTGCGCACTCCTGATTGGCTCGCGGACACGCGGCGCGTGCATCTCGTGCCGGCGATCTTCGACTTGCAGAAGACGCAACCCGAGCCGTCGCTGTTGCTCGGCGTCGTCGACATCGTCGAGAACGTCGAGATCGAGCCTGCAGACCTTCGCAACGCGCTGGCCGCGTTGTTGTGGCAGTGGGGGCGCAAGGAGTTCGTCGAAGCGCGCGCGAAGTTGCTGCGCGACCAGTCCGGCGAAGGCGACGCGGAGGACCGCGTGCTCGCGTTCCGCGAACTCGGCGACCTGTGGTATCGCGTGCAGGAGCACAAGCGGGCTGCGTCCGCGCATGCGGCGATGGTCGCGCTCGCCGACAGCGCCAAGCTCGAGTTGCTGCCGGCCGACTGGTATTGGGGCGCGTGCTACAACGGGCTCGCAGGCAAGCTCGACGCTGGCTTTGTCGCGCTCGCACGTTGCGCCGACATGCACGCGTCGGATCGCGTCGATCCCGTGCGCAAGTTTCCGCGCGCCCTCTGGGAGATCGACCCCGACCTCGCCGCACTGCGCGCAGATCCGCGGTTCGCAGCGATCCTCCTTCGCGCATTCCCGGAGCCGAAGCCCGAACAGGAACGCAAGGGAGACCGCTGACCTGTGGTCGTCCCGATCGCCTACGCGCTGTCGCTCGCAGTGATGCTGCTTGCGCGCGACCTGTTCTTGGTGCTGCCGGGCTCGGGCCATGTCGAATCGGGGGCAGCAGGTTGCGCGTTGCTGTTGTTGCCGTCGATCGTGGCCGAACTCGCGCGTCGCGCACGTTCGCCGCGTCGCCGTCGCGCCATCGAACGCGCGTCCGCGGCGCTGCTGCCTGCGTGCTACGCGACGTTGCTCGGGCCGTGTGGCTGGGCCGACCTCGCGGACCGTTGGGCGCACGGCAGCCATCTCGCCGAGTTGTTCGCCTTGCTTGCGCCGCTCGTGTCCGGCGAAGCGCTGCGCATCGTCGCCGAAGTCCGCGACGACTTCGGCCCCGACGATGCTGCGGGCCTCCGTCCCGTGCTGCGCGCGCGCTTTGCGTTCGTCGCGTTGTTCACGATGCCGTGGGTTGCGCTCGCCGTGATCGGCGACCTGATGCAGACGCATCGAGCCGTGTTCGGCTTCGTGGTCGGCACGGGACTGGGCCTCACGCTCGGCACGCTCGCGTTCGTGTTGGTCATCGCGGTCGCGTTGCCGTTCGCGTTCCGCATCGCGTTCGGCCTCACGCCGCGCCTGCCGGAGCCGCTCGGCGCGCAATTGCGGGAGACGGCTGCGGCGTTGGGGTTCCGCGGCAATGCGGTGCTTCTGCTCGACAGCGGCATGCGCACGGTGAACGCGCTGCTCGTCGGTCCGTTGCCGTGGCCGCGCTACCTCGTGCTCACGGACGGACTCGTCGCGATCCTCGACGCGCACGCGCTGCGCGGCGTCGTCGCGCACGAAGTCGGCCATGCGCAGGCGGGGCATCCCGCGATGCTGCTCGCGTTGTTCGTCGCGACGCCGTTGTTGCTCGCGAACGCGGGCCAGCAGCTGCCGGTCGAGGACTTCATGACGCCGGTCGGCATCGCGGTCGGCGCAGCGCTCGCGGCCGCCTCGGTCGTGGCGTTGCGCAAGGTGTCGCATCGCTTCGAGCACGAAGCGGATGTGCTGTCGGCGATTGCGCTCGGCGGCGCGGAGCCGTGCATCCAGGCGCTCGCGCGCGTCGGCGAAGTGGTCCACGGCGAACCCGACCGCGCGACGATGCTGCATCCGAGCGAGTCGTCGCGCATCGCGCTGCTGCGTCGCTTTGCGTCGGATCAGGCGTTCCGCGCGCGCTTTGCGCTGCGCGGCCTTCGCCTGCGGCGTTGCATCGCGGCTGCGTTCTTCGTCGCGTCCGTCGTCGGCGCGTTGAGCTGGTTGCGCGCGTGGCCCTACGAATCGGCGGCGATCGCGTTCCATCGCGGCGACCTCGCAGAAGCGCGTCGGCTGGTCGAGGCTGCGGGCTCGAACGTTCCCGAAGGCCATTGGGAATGGTGGCAACGGTTCCGCGAAGACCTGGAAGCTGCGACTGCGATCGCGGGCGACGGCGGCGCATGGGAGACCATCCGACCTCGCTTCGCCGAAGAAGGCTGGCGCCGCGGCGTCGCGATCCTGTTGGAGCAAGGCCCCGCCGCAGCGCGCCCGTGGCTCGCGTTGTCGACCGAGGACGAAGGACGATCGGCCCTGCGCCGCAGCGTGCTGCTCTACTGCGAGGCCGCAGTCGACGCCGACCTTTCGCGCATGGACGAGATCGCCGCGCACGTGCGCATGCTCGGCGTGCCCGCGGACCTCGCGCCGGTCTTCGGCGGCTGATGCGCCGCGCGCGAACCGCTCAGTAGCGGTTCGACTCCAGCGCCCAGTTCACTTCCTTGCTCCACGTGACGTTCTTGCGCCGGTCGAACTCGCGCACGAGGTCCTTCTCCGAAACGATCGTGTTGCCGTTGGGCAAGCGGTCCGCATCGCTCGGCGACACGAGGCCCGACAGTTCCCACACGACCTTGCCGTCGCGGTCGACTTCGATCACGGAGCCCTTCGCGCGCAGCGTCACGAGCGTGTTGCCGTTCGGCAGGCGATCCGCGTCGTGCGCGCTGTTCATGCCCTTCAGCTCCCAGACGATCTCGCCCGCCGTCGTGACTTCGAGCACGCGGTCGCGCAGCACGTCGCAGATCAGCGTGTTGCCGTTCGGCAAGCGATCGCAGTCGAAGGGCCGCACATCCTTGTCGTAGGTCCACACGATCTTCTTGTCCGGCGAGACCTCGATCACGCGCGCGCCGTAGCAGTCGGCGATCAGCGTGTTGCCGTTGGGCAAGCGGTCCGCGTCGTAGGGGTTCTTGAGCTTTGGGTCCTCGAACACCCACACCGTCTCGCCCTTGCGGTTGACCTCGCTGATGCGGCTCACGGAGAACTCCGTGATGAGCAGGTTGTTGTTGTCGAGGCACTCGATGTCGGCCGCGCCGAAGATGTCTTCGAGCTCGAACGTCACGCGGCCCTGGTCGTCGACTTCGAGGATCTTGTTGTCGCTGTAGTCGGCGATGACGGTGAAGCCCCACATCGCGCCGCCACCGACGCCGAGTTCGATGCGCGAGACGTTGCGCATGGGCAGGACGGCGGAGCCCACAGAAGGCGCGACGACCGCGACATCGTTGGCAGAGCTGCCGACGACGAGGCAGAGGATGCGGTCGCCGTTCTGCAACTCGATGCGCGCGTAGGTCGCGGTGTCAGGCTCGGCGGCGCGCGGCCGCTTCATCAGCACGCCGGCGACTTCCGCGAGCGGGATGCGCCTCGGTTGCCCTTGCGCGTCCTCGAGCACGAGCGCGTCGCCGTCGATGCGCTGGATGGCGCCGTCGACGAGCTCGTTGGACTGGAGCCGCACGCGGTCCGTGTCCACCGATGAGCCGACGAGACGATCGAGCTTGGGGTCGATCGCGATGCCCTGCACGGTGCTGCGCGGCAGTTGCAGTTCGCCGAACGTGGTCGAACGCACGCGAACGGTTGTTTCGTCGAAGCCGACCAGCGCGCCGGTGACGAGGCTGCCTTGCGTCAAGAACACGCGCGTCGTCGCGATGGGCTGCGCCGGGCTGTCGGGGAATTCGAGCACGCTCGCTTCGGCGAACTCGATGCGCAAAGAGGTCAAGGTCTCGAACGCGCCGCGCACCGAGGTCGCATCGCCGTCGAACCCCGCGAACTCGCCGGTGATCGGGTCGTGGCCGGGCACCGCGATCGTGACCTTCGGTCCTGCGCTCGCGGGCTTCGGCATGTCGAGCTTGGCGCCGATCGCGACCGAGGGTTCCTTGCTCGACGCGAGCGCCGCGCGCAACGCCGCTGCGTCGGCGCGCCCGTTCGTGCCCGCCAGCAACGCACACTGCTCGGCGCGCGAGAGCGAGCCTTCGGTCTGCAGCTTCAGCAACAACTCGACCGCGCGCGGCGAACGCATGCGAAGCAGCGCTTCGAGCACGCGCGCGCGGTGCAGGCCGCCCTTCCATGCGAGTTGCGCGAACACCGCGTCCGCCTCCTCGTCGCCGCCGTGGATGCCGAGCGCGCGGATCGCGCCGTCGACGACCGCTGCATCGGTGTGGCCGATCGCCGAACGCAACGCGCGCAGCAACTTCGCATCCGGCTTCATGAACGACGCGAGCGCGACGAAGCCGCGCAGGTAACGGAGTTGTCGCTCCTCGTCCACGGTGCCGCGCGCGCGGATCGCATCGACGATGCGGCGGCAGCGCATGCGCTCCTCCAGCACCGAGGCGCTCTCCGCGCGTTGGAGGATCGTCGTCTGCGCGCGTGCGCCGATCTCGATCAAGTTGCGCTCCGCTTGCTCACGCTGCGACCATCGCGCGTCGGTCAGTTCGCCGAGCAGCCGTTCGACCTTGAGCATGTATTCGCGGTGGTCGCCGTGGATGCGGCTCGTCACCGCGGCGGTTGCCTTGTCGATCTGCGGCATCAACGTGGCGATCTGCTGCAGGCGAACGAAACCGTCGTCGGAGTCGAAGCCCTTGGCGGCAGCCATGAGTTCTTCGTCCGTCCAGTCCTGCGCGTTCGCAGTGGCGGCCGCGGTCGCGGCGAGCATGGAGATCAGGAGCCAACGGGCCGGTCGGTTCATGGAGCTGCGCATCATGGAGCAGGATCGCGGAAGGATCCTCGCCCTCGTCGGTCTTGGTGTCAGCAATCGAGTGCAGCGACGCGCAGGTTCGGTCCAGGAGAATGGTCCTGCGGACCTCGCCGCCTGTGCGCGGTTGACGTAGATTGCGCATCGATCCCTCCCGGCGCGCGCGACGTTGGATCCTCGGGGTCGCCGACCGCCGCAGCCCGTCCGCAACCGGGCCGCTTCCTGACCCGCGACCGACCCTCTCCACCTTGCTCCGACCCGCCTCGATCGCACCGCACGCGTTGCTCGCGTTCGCCGTCGCGCTGTCGTGCGCACGGGCGCAGGCACAAGCCCAGGTGAAGGTGCAGGTGCGCGGCGGGATCGGAGCGATCAACGCCCCGGCCAAGGAAGAACCGGAGACCGGCGTGCCGGTCGAGATGTTCGAGAGCCCCAACCTCGATCGCTTCGTGCGCCGCGCGCGGCGGTTCCTCGACGAGGAGCGCTACGAGGATGCGATCGCAGTGCTGCAGTCCGTGGTCGAAGGGCGAACGCTCGAAGCGGAGCCGACGGACGGAGAAGCCCAGCCGACGCCGGAGCCCAAGCAGGCCGAAGTCGAGCCAGAGGCACAGGGCCAGGCCGGCGCCAACCAGAAGCCTCGTTCCGCGGCGCGCGTGCCAGGACGCGACCAACCGAAGAAGGACGACAAGCAGAACGAGGGCCCAGTCGATCCGCGCAAGGCGGTGTTCTCCGTGGACGGCCGCCTCTACCGGCCCGCGGCACGGCTCTGCCAGGAATACCTCGCGCAGATGCCCGCGGTCGGCATCGAGCTCTACCAGGCGCGCTACGAGTCGCAGGCGGCGGCGCTGCTCGACGAGGCGCGGCGCACGGGGACGGCGCGCGACTACGAACAGGTCGCGGTGCGCCACTTCCCGTCGCAGGCAGCGGGCCTCGCGTTGCAGTCGCTTGCCGACCTGCACATGCAGGCGGGCCGCTATCGCGCTGCGGTGCAGACGCTGCGCGACCTCGTCGGCGTCTATCCCAAGGCCAACCTGCAGCGACTCGGCATCTCGCCGTTGTGGTGCCGGTTCAAGATCGCGCTGTGCTTGCGATTGTCAGGCGACCTGCTCGGCGCGCGCGAAGCCGTGGAGCAACTGGCGAACGAGAACCCCGACGAGTCGCTGCGCGTGATGGGCGAACTGACGCCCGTGCGCGACCTGCCGACGAGCCCGTGGTTTGCCGCGCCGGAGCCGATCGCGGTCGCGGGCAACGACGCGCGGCCGGTGAGTTGGTTGTCGTCGGGCGACGAGGCGCTGGTTCCGCTGTGGGTCTACCGCTTCGCGGGCAACGACCCCTACGAGCCCGTGCAGGGCAAGCGCGGCAACAACGAGATCTTCGTGTTCGGCGGGTCCGGCTCCGGATCGACGGCGTCGCCGCCCGCCACCAAGTACGGCGTCGGCACGCAGGTCGCGTTCTTCGGCGAACGTCACGGCCGCGCGGTGTTCCTCGAGAACTTCCGGCTGCGCATCGCCGAGTCGTTGACCGGCATCCTCGTGCGCGAAGGCGACGGCGAGGAGTTGCCGCCGAAGCCGCTCGAAGGTCGCCCGCGGCCGCGCGTGCCGGTCTACGACCTCGCGTTGATGACGCCGCTGGAGGACGAGGACCGTTACTACGCGGTCCTTGGCTACAACCGCGTGACGCAGTCGGCGGAGCCGCTCAAGAACAACTGGCTCGTCGCCTACGGCAAGGAAGGCGGTCCGCGTGTGTGGAGCACCGAGTCCTACGCCGAAGGCGAGGACGGATTCGACGACGTGACGTTCCTCGCGGCGCCGGTGCGCTTCGCCGAGACGTTGCTCGCGCCGGTGCTGCACAAGGGTGTCTACGCGCTGCAGTGCATCGATCGCGCGTCGGGCAAGCCGCTGTGGCGCACGCGCATCCACGCTGCGGGCACGCGCTACTTCAAGGCGCCGGGCGCGCGCGTGAAGACGCAAGGCAGCACGGCCTACATGCTGACGAACGCGGGCGCATTCGCCGCGATCGACGCGTTCGCCGGCGACCTGCGTTGGATCCGCAAGTACGAACGCACCGACCCGCTGCGCGCGAAGCCCGCGAAGCGGAAGTCCGACGGCAACTCGAACCCGTTCGGCTTCTCCAACTCGTATGTCGAGTCCGATCTCCCCGGCGCGTTGCCGAGCGAGGTCTACGAAGCCAACGGCGCACTGGTGTTCGCGCCGTGCGACAGCGACCTGTTGCTCTGCGTCGACGGCGCATCGGGCGAGCCGGTCTGGATGCTCGACGGCACGACGCGCTACGCGCCCTACGGCAAGCTGCGCTATCTGATCGGCGTCGACGACGGCCTCTTGTTCTTCGAGGCGAGCAGCGACCTCCGCGACCATCTCGTCTGCGTCGAGGTTGCGACCGGCATCGTGCGCTGGTCGCGCGAGATCCCGCGTTCGACCGAACGGCTCACGCGCTGGCCCGGCCGCGGCTGCATCGCCGAAGGCCGCGTGCTGTTGCCCGGCGACCGTCGCGTGCACTCGATCGACGTGAAGGGCGAAGGCGCGTGGGAAGAGCGCTTGCTGCCGCCGTTCTCCGCGGGTGAAGAGCCGCTGCGCGGACCCAACAACCTGTTCGTGCGCGGCAGCTGGCTGTCGGTCTGCTACGCGCGCGGCATCGAGACCTACTCCACGGCTTCCGAACTCGCGCGGCTCGCGCAAGGCAGCGAAGACGTGGAAGCGCGCGCGCGCATCCTCGTGCAGGCCAGCCAGCTGCAGGACGCCCTCGATGCGCTCGTGCGCTCGCTGGGCGAACTTGGACCTGCCGGTGATCCCGTGATCGCCGAACGGCGCGCGCTGCAAGCAGTCGCGATCGCCCGCAGCCTCGCGTTGTCGACGCGCGATGCGCCGTTGGTGGCGCTCGACGCGATTGCGCCGTTCGTCACCGCGCCCAAGGCCAGGCTCGCATGGCTCCTCGCGCGGGTCGACGCAGTGCGCGCAGCCGGCGACAGCGCGGCGACCGAACGCGAACAAGAGGCCCTCTACCGCACCATGGAAGGCAAGCAATGAACGAGCAGCGCCCCTCCGTTCCCCTCTCGCGCTTCGCGGCCTCGTGGCTCTGCGCCATGGCGATGCTGTGCAGCGTCGACGCAACTGCGCAAGAACAGGTCGAGGTCCTTCCGCGCGGTGTCACGCGCGAGATGCAGTCCGCGGTGAAGAGCGGGCTGCAGTTCTTGAAGCGCAACCAGTCGCCGGACGGCTCTTGGCGCAGCGCCGGCGGCCACGGCACGTATCCCACCGCGATGACCGGCCTGGCCGGCATGGCGCTGGTCGCCTCGGGCTCGACGCCGACGCGCGGCCCGTACTGGCGCGAGATCCGCCAGTCGATGGACTACCTCGTCAAGCACGCGGATCCGCAGACCGGCGTCATCACCGAGATGTCGACCGAGAACCGCAACATGTACGGGCACGGCTTCTCGTTGCTCTACCTCGCGTCGGTCTACGGCATGGAAGAGGACGCGCAACGGCAGCAGAAGCTGCACGGCGTGCTCACGCGCGCCGTGAAGCTGATCGAACGCGCGCAGTCGGGCGCTGGCGGTTGGATCTACACGCCGGACTCCGGCGGCGACGAGGGCAGCGTCACGGTCACGCAAGTGCAGGCTCTGCGCGCGTGCCGCATGGGCGGCATCATCGTCGACAAGAAGACGATCGACCGCGCCGTCGACTACATCAAGAAGTGCCAGAACCCGGACGGCGGCATCAGCTACAGCCTCGGCTCGCGCGGCGCGAGCAGGCCGGCGATCAGCGCCGCGGGCGTCGCGGTGCTCTACAACGCAGGCGTCTACGACGACCAACCGTTCGTCGACAAGGCGATGAAGTACGTGATGAAGAACGTGAGCCCGACGACGGACTCGACGGGCCATCACTTCTACACGCAACTCTACTTTGCGCAGGCGCTCTACCAGCGCGGCGGCAAGGACTGGGACGACTACCTCGCCAAGATCGGCCCGTGGCTCGTTCGCACGCAGAAGAAGGACGGCTCGTGGGAAGGCGACGGCGTCGGCGCCATCTACGGCACTGCGATCGCGTTGACGATCCTGCAGCTGCCGTTCGCGCTGGTCCCGATCTACCAACGTTGAGCCAAGGTCGGTGATGCTCGCGCTGTCGTTCCTCAATCCGATGCTGCTCTGGGCCGTGCCGCTCGCGGCCGTGCCCATCGTCATCCATCTGCTCAACCGCCGCCGCTTCCGCGAAGTGCGTTGGGCCGCGATGGAGTACCTGCTCAAGGCGCTCGAACGGAACCGCAAGCGCTTGCGCATGGAGCAGTGGCTCGTGCTGCTGCTGCGCACGCTCGCAGTCATGCTGCTCGTGATGCTCGTGTCGCGTCCGCAACTCGGCGGCGGCATCACGTCCACCGTGGCGCACCACGTCGTGCTGCTCGACGACACGGCGTCGATGCGTCAGCGCAGCGGCAGCGTGTCGCTGTTCGACAAGGCGCAGGACCAGGTTCGCACGCTGGCGCAGAAGCTCGCGGCTTTGCGCGGCGGCGACCTCGTCTCGATCGTCCGAGCGAGCAAGGTGAACGAGCCCGACCTGTGGGCGCAGCGCATCGGCGAAGGAACCGAGCGCCGCATCGGCCAGCTGCTCGCGGAGCAACGCTGTGGCGACGGCACTGCGGACCTCGGCGCAGCGCTCGCAGCTGTGCGCACGCGCGCGATCGCGACCAAGGAGTCGAGCCGCACCGACTACTACGTCGTCAGCGACCTGCGGTCGTGTGACTGGCTGTCGGACGACGGCAAGCCGCGTTCGACCGTCGTGCAGTTCCTCGCGCAGACGGATGCGTCGGTGGAGCACGTGCACGCGATGGGCATCGGTTCGCGCGACGCGGACAACCTCGCGGTCACCGCGGTGCGCTGCGTCGATCGCATGGCGATCGCGGGCGTTCCCGTCGAGCTCGCGGTCGACGTGCAGAACTTCGGCCTCGACGCGACGCAGGCCGGCGAGCTCTCGGTCGAGATGGACGGCAAGAGCCGCGTCACGCGGCCGCTGCCGCCGCTCGCGCCCGGCGAACGCGCGTCGATCCCGGTTGCGCACACGTTCTTCAACGGTGGCGACCATCGCGTCGAAGCGTCGTTCGCGCCGGTGGACCACTACCTCGTCGACGACCGTCGCACGCTCGCGTTGCCGGTGCAGTCCGCATCGCGCGTGCTGCTCGTCGACGGCGAACCCGACGACGGCAGCGAAGACGGCGGCGAGACGATGTTCCTGCAAGCGGCGCTCGATCCAGGCGGCGACCAGCCTTCGGGCGTCGCGGTCGAGGTCGTCGCGGAGACCGCGCTCGGCGAAGTGGACTTCGCGCCGTTCGACATGGTGTGGCTGTGCAATGCGCCCGCGCCGTCGCCGTCGATCGTGGACAAGCTGGAGAAGTTCGTCGCCGCAGGCGGCGGGCTCGCGATCTTCCTCGGCGCGCAGGTCGATGCTGCCCGCTACGTCGAAACGATGTGGAAGGGCGGCAAAGGCTTGCTGCCGCTGCCGATCGGGGACATCGCCGGCGATCCCGATCGTCGCGAGCACGTCGTGCTCACGGACAAGGACCATCCGGTGTGC
Organism: uncultured Singulisphaera sp.; assembly: GCA_964514315.1. GTDB lineage: Bacteria > Planctomycetota > UBA1135 > UBA1135 > UBA2386 > SXPK01. Next base: position 20,415 of record CAZEQF010000003.1, read on the forward strand.
GGCAAGATCGGCGACGTGCTGCAGTTGCTCGTCGACAGCACGGTGCTCGTGAAGCGTTACCTCACGATCCAGGAAGAACCGTCGAGCGGCGCTGCAGTCGTCGCGCGCATGCGCGATGCAGACGGGCCGCCGGCGATCGTCACGCGCACGTTCGGCAGCGGCGGCGGTGAAGTCGTGCTGTTCGCATTCGCGGCGGACAAGCGTTGGTCCAACTGGCCCGACACCGACGTCAACGTCGTGATGGCGCATCAAGTGCATCGCTTCGCAAGCAAGCCGCGCGAACTCGCGAGCAAGAACCTCGATCCGGCCGGCGTCTTCCGCCTCGCGCTCGATCCAGGCAGCTACCAGAACGACGTGCGCATCCTGGCGTTCGCGGAAGACGGCGAAGAACGCACGCTGACGGCGCGCATCCCGGAAGCCGTGGCGACGACCGACGGCGCGAACGGCGCGAACGGCGCGACGCCTGCGTTGCCCGCGGCCCCGCAGACGTTGGAGCTCGTCGTGCCCATGTCCGAGTTGCACTCGCTCGGCGGCTACGAGGCGAAGCTGATGCTGCACTCGGGCGCCGAGGAGAGCCGCGTGTTCGCGCGCAATGTCGACGTCGGCGAGAGCCGGCTCGTGCGCATGTTGCCGCAGGACTTCGCGCGCGTGTTCCCGCAGGAACTGCACACGCGAGTGACATTCCTCGACGAAGGCGGCGGCCTGCTGCGCGGCGAGGGCGAAGGCGAGATGTGGCGACTGCTCGGCGTGGGCATGTTGCTCGCGCTGTTGCTCGAGACCCTCTTGGCCTGGAGGTTCGGCCGCCGCTAGGCGACCGGGAGACGACCATGCAGGAATTGCTGCGCTGGATCGCAAGCCTCCAAGGCATCCAAGTGGACGACGCGGAGATGCAGTTCGAGTTCGCGAGCTTCCCTGGCGGCGGGCTCGGGTTGCTCGTGCTCGCGCTGCTTGCGTTGCTCGTCGTGTTCGTGGCCTTCGTGTATCGCCGTGACGGCAAGGCGCTGTCGCGCCGACAACGCATCGTGCTCGCTTCGCTGCGCGCGCTCGCGCTGCTGTGCGCGGCGTTGTTGTTGCTGGAGCCGAGCCTCGTCTCGGTGCAACGCGACACGCGGCCCGGCGCGACGATCCTGCTCGTCGACACGAGCCAGTCGATGCAGCAAGTCGATCCGTTCCGCCGCGACACGGTGCAGCCGACGGCGGCAGCGTGGCGCAAGCTCGGCGATGGCAACCAGGTCGCGCCCGGGAGCATGTCGCGGCTCGACTTGCTCAAGGCGCTGCTGCGCGAAGGCGACGGCGCGCTCGCGAAGAAGCTCGCGCTGCGCAACGAAGCGCGCATCTACGGGTTCTCGTCCGGCCTCACGCCGTTGCCGCTCGTGGTCGATCCCGACGCCGCCGCGAAGAAGGGCACGCAAGACGACGCGCGCAAACGCGACGCGTCGTCCCCGGCGCGCATCGACGTCGACAAGATCGTCGCCGACGGCCGCTACTCGGACCTCGGCGGCGCGTTGCGTTCTGCGCTCGACAAGAGCCGCAACAGCGAGATCGCCGCGGTCGTCGTGCTCGGCGACGGTCGTCGCAACGCGGGCCCGCAAGGCGCGGAGATCGCGCGCATGCTCAACCAACGCAAGGTGCCGCACACGTTCGTGCTCGGCATCGGCGATCCGTCGGCGACGCAGACGGTCGGCATCGGCCGCTTCGAAGCGCCGGAGAAGGTCTTCCAGAAGGACCCGTTCGAGATGCGCGCGACGGTCGCGTCGCAGGGCTACGACCCGATCTCGGTGACGGTTCGCCTCGTGCGCTCCGGTGCGCAAGGCGCGGAGACCGTGGTCGCGACGCAGCAGGTCGAGGTCGGCGGCGACCGCAGCGAAGCGCTCGTCGAGTGGAAGGGCCTCACGTCGCAGGAGACGGGACGGTTCGTCTATCGCGCCGAGGTCGCGCCGCCGAGCGGTGAGCCGCCGGCTGCCGAACGCCACCAGAAGAGCCTGCCCGTCGAGGTGCTCGGCGAACGCACGCGCGTGCTGCTGCTGTCCGGCGGCGCGAACCACGAGTTCCAGATCCTTCGCAACCTGTTGCTGCGCGACAAGACGATCGACGTGAGCTGCTGGCTGCAGAGCGCGGACCCCGCGTTCCCGCAGGACGGCGACGAAGGCTCGCGCATCGAGACGTTGCCGATCGACGAGAAGCAGCTCGATCCGTTCGACGTGGTGATCGCGATCGACCCCGACGCGAGCAAGCTCACGCCACAGTTCTGCGAGTTGCTGAAGAAGCACGTGCTGGAGAACGGCTGCGGCCTGTGGTGGGTCGCGGGCGAGAAGTTCTCGATCGACGCGCTGAAGGACGGCGCCGTGACGAAGCCGATCGCGGACTTGCTGCCGGTCGTGCCCGACCTCGCGTTCGCGGAGAGCGTCGCCAACCTCGGCCTCGGCCTCGCGCATCCGCGCACCTATCCCTACGCGCTGTTGCCCGAAGGCGAGGACGGCGTCGCAAGCAAGGTGACGCGCATCGCCGACAACCGCGACGAGAGCAAGTTGCTGTGGTCGCGTTTGCCCGGCTTCCACCTCGCGTTCCCCGTGCAGAAGTTGAAGCCCGCCGCGACGGCGCTCGTCGCGCATCCCAACGCGGACGCGCGGTTGAAGCGCGACGGCGCTGGCATGCCGGTCGTCGCGACGCAACTCGTCGGCGCAGGCCGTGTGGTCTGGAGCGGCGTGGACGAGACGTATCGCTGGCGCTCGATCTACGAGGACGCCTACGACCGGTTCTGGGTGAAGGGCATTCGCTATCTCTTCGAAGGCCGCGTGCACGCAGGCAACAGCCGCATGCAGCTGCGCATCAGCGACGAGAAGGTCGAACTCGGCGACGCGCTGTTGATCACCGCTGCGGCCAAGGACGAGCAGATGCAGCCCGTGGTCGCGCCGTCGCTCGAAGTCGCGCTCGAACGTGATGGACAGGCGCAGGAGCCGTTGCGGCTCGTGCCCGTCGAAGAGCAACCCGGCTCGTTCCAGTTCGAGTTGCGGCCGACGCAGCTCGGCGTCTACCGCGTGCGGGCGACGACGCCCGGCGGCAAGGCCGTGGAGCTGCCGTTCCAGGTCGTGCCTGCGCAGATCGAGACCGAAGGTCCCGTCGACCGCGCGGAGCTCTCGGCCATCGCGGCCTGCAATGGCGGTCGTCTCTTCGACTCGCCGCAGGACCTGCTCGCCGCGCTCGACGAGATCCCGTCGCGCAACGCGACGGACACGTTCCGCACGCCGCATCCGGTGTGGGACGGCTGGGCGACCGTCGCCGTGCTGCTGACCGCGCTCGCCGCGGAGTGGATCCTTCGCAAGAGGTTCAACCTGCTATGAGCGCCGCGACTCCTCCTGTGCACGACTCGCGCGAGACCGGCGTGGAACGCGTGGCGCACTCGGCGTTGCGTGCAGCGGCGCCGCAGTTCTTCGCGATGCGGGCCAAGATCCGCGTCGCGACGTGGACCGAGGCGGCCGCCTACACGGCGTTCTCGCTCCTCGGATTCGCGGCGCTGACGTTCGTCGCGGACCGGTCGCTGCGGCTAGAGACGGCCGCTCGCGCCGTCATGCTCTGCGTGTTCGTCGTGTTCGTGGTCCGGCTGTTGTGGCGGCGATGCTGGGTCCCGTTGCGCGCGAGCTTGTCGGACGACGAACTCGCGCTCGCCGTCGAACGGCACGCGCCGTCGTTGCGGCAGTCGCTGATCAGCTCGCTGCAGTTCGAACGCGGCCTCGAGACGCGAACGCGCGGCGGCGAGTCGCAGGCGATGATGCGCGAGGTCATCGAGTCCGCGTCCGCATCGATGTCGTCCGTGCCGTTCGCGCTCGCGCTCGACGGCAAGCGCATGGGTCGCTTCTCGTCCGGGCTCGTCGGCGTGGCGGTGTTGTTCGCGACTTGGGCCTTTGCGTCCGGCGAGACGCTGCGCCTCTGGGCCGCGCGCAACCTGCTGCTGTCGAGCGAAGCATGGCCGCGCTACACGCAGCTCGCGTTCGTCGGCGCGGACGCTGGCGTGCTGCGGCTGCCGCAAGGCGACCCGCTCACGGTCACCGTGCGCGCGACCGGCGAGCTGCCCGAGCAAGTGTTCTTGCGCAGCGAGTTCGAGCGCGGCGACAGCGGCCACGAGCCGATGAGCCGCACCGGCGACGCCGAGTTCACGCTGACGATGGAGACGATCCTCGAGAACGCGACGCTCGTCGCCGAGGGTGGCGACGGCGTGTCTGTGCCGCTTCGCATCGAGATCGTCGAACGTCCGCGTCTCGACGGCATCGCGTTGCAGGTCGTGTTCCCGGCCTACATGCAGAAGGAGCCGGAGGACGTGCCGCCGACCGAAGGCGAGTTGCGCATCGTCCGCGGCAGCGAGCTTCGCATCCGCGGCCGCAGCACGAAGCCGATCGCGAGCGCGTTCGCGCTGCTCGGCGACCAGAAGCGCGACCTCGCGTCGAAGGACGACGGCTCGTTCGAAGGTTCGATCGCACCCGACGCGTCGGCGTTGCTGACGATCGACGTGATCGACCGCGACCAGCTCGGCGCGGGTTCGCCGCACAAGCTGTCGGTGCGCCTCGTCGACGACAAGGCGCCGTCGGTCGAGTTCAAGCTGCGCGGCATCGGCCCGCTCGTGACGGCGCAGGTGCGCATCCCCGGCGAGCTCAAGGCCAAGGACGACTTCGGCATGACCAAGGTCGTGGCCGAGTTCCGCGCGGTCGACGACGCGCCGCAACAGAAGGCGCCGGGAGCAGACAACGCACCGCAAGGCGTCGAGGCGACGAAGCCCGCGACGGTCGCCGATGTGCCGTTCGTTGCGATCGACGCAGCGCTGCGCGACGCGTTGCAGCCTGGTGCGGTGCGCTACGAGACGTCGGCGACGATCGACGTGTTGCGTCGCAACAAGAAGCCCGATGCGGAGACCGATCCGCAGAACGAAGTGCGCCCCGGCATGCTGCTGTCGCTGCGCTTTTCCGCTACCGACAACTTCGGTCCTGGGGCGCCGCACGTCACCAACGGCGAGGCGTTCACGTTCCGCGTCGTCACGCGCGACAAGCTCGTCGACGAACTGCGTCGCCGGCAGGTCGAGCAACGCATGGAAGTGCAGAAGATCCGCGACGACGAGGCGCAGGCGCAGCTTGTCCTGCGCGAGACGCTGAGCCCGAAGTCCGACGATCCGCGCGCGAAGGAGGCGCGGCTGCAGTTCAAGCAACTCGCCGCGCGCCAGCAGTCGCTCGGCCGCCGCGTCGCGCTCGCCTCGGACCTCTACCAGCGCATCCTCTGGGAATACGAGAACAACCGGATCTGGGAGCCGACGAAGGTCCGCGAATACGAGGCGCTGACCGCCGTGCCGCTGCTCGACCTCGGCAAGACGTCGTTCCCCGCGACCGCGCGCGACGTGGCCGCGTTCGCCGACACCGGCGACGAGGAACTGCGCACCGCGGCGCTCGAGAGCTACGACGAGATCCTGCGCCGGCTCGACTCGATCCTGCGCATCATGGAACAGGTCGAGACGTTGGCGGCGTTGATCGAGCAGCTGCGCGGCGTGATCAAGGTCGAGGACTCCGCGATCCGCGATGTCGAGACCAGGCTGAAGGCAGCCGGCGAAAGCCTGTTCCAGAAGCCGGGCAACAAGAAGTGAGGACCGAGCGATGACACGTTTCCTTGCAGTCGCGTTGGCCACGGCGCTCGCCGCGGTCCTTCCGCACGCAGCGCTGCTCGCGCAGGACCCACCGTCCGCGCAGCAGCAACAGCAGAACGCGGAGGCTCGGTTCCGCGAGCTGACGGAGAGCATGCAGCGGCTGCACGCCTACCTCGCGAAGGTCGGCAACCAGGACGACATCAAGGTCCTGCGCGCGGGCATGACGTTCGTGCAGGAGAAGAAGATCGACGACGCGATGGCGCAGATCCGCGCGCTGCTCGACCAGCAGAAGTGGGACCTCGCTCTCGAGCGCATGCAAGTCGTGCGCAAAGACCTCGTGCAGCTCATGGAGGTCCTGCAGAACCGCAACCTCGACCTGCAGCAACTGCTCGCGAAGCTGGAGCAGCTGAAGGGCTTCCGCAGCGACGTCGACAAGCTCGTGCAGGAGCAAGCGGCGGAGAAGGAGGCTTCGGCCCGCACGCAGGAACTGCAGGAGCAACTCGACGCGATCCAGAAGGCCAAGGCGGCGACGGATGCGCTGTTGCAGGCACAGCAGTCGTTGCGCAAGGCGACCAACGATCTCGGCATCCAGGCTTCGCCGGATGCGACCAAGCCGCTCGCGGAGCAGGAAGCGGAGCTGAAGGCGCGCGCCGAGGAACTCGGCAAGCAACTCGATCCGATCGAGAAGAAGGCGGCGGAGTTGGCCAAGCCCGCGGACGCGAAGAAGGACGCTGGCGGCAAGCAATCGCCGCCGTCGGAGCCGAAGGACGCGCAGCCCGGCCAGCCCAAGGCAGGCGCCGCCGCCAAGGCCGCCGCCGGTTCGATGCAACAGGCCTCGTCACAGTTGCAGGAGAACAAGCCCGAGCCGTCGTTGCAGGACCAGGACCGCGCGATCGAGTCGTTGCAGCGCGCGCAGAAGGAACTCGAGCGCATGGCCGACGAGGCGAAGCGCGAACTCGAGAAGCTGCCGTTCGACGAACAGGCCAAGAAGCAGGAGGACACGAAGAGCGCCACGGACACGCTCGCCAGCAAGATGGAGAAGGCCGAGCAGGAAGGCGAACAGTCCGACGGCGAGCCGACTCCGGGCCGCAAGTCCGTGCAGCAGGCCGTGCCCAAGCAGAAGGCCGCCGCGGGCCAGCTCAAGGAGTACAAGCCCGCGAAGCAGAAGCAGCAGGACGCGAAGGAAGACCTCGAGAACGCGCGAGAGGAACTCGACGAGGCGATCAACCAACTCCGTCAGCAGTTGCAGGACGAAGTGCTGCGAGCGCTGGAGGAGCGCTTCACCGCGATGCTCGCCAAGCAACGCGAGCTGTCGGCGCAGACCAAGACGCTCGACAAGACGCGGCAGAAGACGTTGACCGCCGACGGAAGCCTGCCCGCATCGCTCAAGGAACGCATCCAGAGCGTCGCCGGCGGCGAGCAGGACCTCGAAGTCGAGGCCAGTGACGCGCTCAAGCTGATCGAGGAAGAGGGCACGACGGCGGTGTTCCCCGAGATCGTCGCGGAGCTGAAGTCGCAACTCGCGCGCGTCGCGAAGGACTGCCGCGCGAACGAGACCGGCGCGCCGTTGCAGCAACGCCAGCGCGAGGTCGAGGACACGCTGACGCTGCTCGTCAACGCGTTGCGCAAGACGATCGAGACGCGCGAAGGCGGCCAGCAAGGCGATCCGTCGTCGGGCAGCGAGCCGCCGCTCGTCGGCGTCGCGGCCGAACTCAAGATGATCAAGTTCCTGCAAGAGCGCGTGAACACCGGCACGAAGGACTACGAGAAGTCCTTCCCCGAGGCGCAGCGCGGCACGGACGACGCGAAGTCGCAGTCCGACGAGTTGTCGGGCAAGCAAGCGCGCGTGCGCGACCTGACGCGCAAGCTCGCGACCAAGCTCGGCAAGGAAAACGACGCGCAGGAGGACAAGTGACCATGGCGCGCATGCACCAGATGTTCGCGGCGACCGCAGCCGCTTGGGTCCTGGCTCTCGCGTCGTCGCTGTGCGCGCAGGTTGAGCAAGACCCGCCCGCAGTCGTGCAGAGCCCGTTCACGCCGTTCGACCGCGTGGCCTACGAGGCGCGCGCGAAGAAGCTCGGCGCCACGGATGCGCAACTGCAGGCCTTCGCCCAAGACCTCGGCGAACTCGGCCCCGCGCGCGCCGGCGACAAGTTGATGCGCGCGCTGCGCCCTGCGTTCGACGCAGCGGCCAAGCTCAGCGAAGACGGCGCTCCGAAGGCGGCGCTCGCGCTCGCGCAGTTCGCGGCCGCGGAGACCGACGCTGCGCTCGGCGCGCATGCGCGCTACCACCTCGCGCGCGTCTTCCTCGACGGCGACGACCCGGAGCGCGCGGTCGAGATCCTCAACGACTACCTCAAGGCCAACATCAACTGCTCGCCGCTCGACGGCGAGGCGGCGTTCTTCTACGCGCAGGCGTTGGCCGAGATCCCGATGCCCGACCTCGCGTTGCCGCGGCTGCGCGCGTTCTTGGAGTGGTTTCCGGATGCGAGCGAACGGTTCCGCGCGACGGCACAGCAGCGCATCGGCGAGCTGGAGACGCAGAAGGAGAGTCGACTGCACAACCTCGCGGACCGCATGAAGAAGGTCTCGCGCGACCTGAAGAAGCAGAAGACGAACGACCCGATCCAGGTCGAGCAGAAGGAGATGACCGAGGAGCTGCAGGAGCTCATCGAGATGTACGAGGAGCAGGAGCAGCAGTCGTCGGGACCGCCGAACGGCAACGGCCCTTCGAACACGCCCGCGAACCAGAGCTCGCTCACCGAGGGCGAAGGCCGCATCGGCAACCTGGAGAAGCGCGTGAGCCTCAACGACCGCTGGGGCGACATGAAGGACAAGGACCGCAAGGAGATCGAGTCCGCGGTCCAGAACAACCTGCCTCCGCAGTACCGCAAGCTGCTCGAGGAGTACTACAAGAAGCTCGGCACGGGCGGCGACAAGAAGTGAACGCCATGCACGTCGCAACGAACCTTGATGCGGGCGTGTCGAGCGTCGCATGCAGCGACGGGACGCCGCATGCGTACGCGGCATCGCGCCGCCGCTGCGTCGCGGCGCGCAGCAGGCGAGACTTGGCCGGGAGCAACCTCCGTGTCCTGGCTCGCGCCGCGTGCTGCGCGTTCGCGTTGGCAGTCTCCGCGTCCGCGCAGGCGCCCGAGGCAAGCGTCGCGACGATCGACGGCCGTTCGCTGCGCGGCGCCGTGTCGTTCGACGGCACGTCGCTCACCGTTGCCGGCGCGTCGATGTCGCTCGGCGATGCGTTGTCGATCCGCTTCGACGAAGCGGCGCTCGAGCCCGCGAAGTCCGCGCCCTACAGCGTGTGGCTGCGTTCGGGCTCGATCGTGCCGTGCACGCGCATCGACGGCATCGCGGCGAAGGACGGCGCACCTCCTACGCTGGTCGCGATCGGCGCGTCGGGCTGCGAAGTGAAGATGCCGCTGTCGACCGTCGCTGCGTTGCGCAGTCGCGCCAACGATCCGCAGACCTTCGTCGCGGACCGCGCGGCGCCGGACGAGAACCTCGATTTCCTCTACGTCGTCAAGAACGGCGAGCCGCAGCGCTTCTCGGTGCTCGTCGACACGATCGACCAAGGCGTCGCGCGCTTCGACTTGCGCGGTTCGCAATACGAGTTCGCGTTGCACGGCGACGACAGCGTTGCGGCGATCGTGTTCGGCAAGAACACGGGCTTCGCGCCGGATCGCGCCACGGGCTCTCGCTGCCAGGTGTCGTTGACGGGCGGCGAGTCGCTCGGCGGCGCGTTGCTCTCGATCGCGGACGGCACGCTGCGAATGCGGCTCGACGAGGGATCGGAGCTCACCGCAAGCCTGTCGCGCGTGCGCGCGATCGACGTCGCGAGCGACAAGGTCGCGTGGCTGTCGGCGCTGCAGCCGAAGGTCGAGCAGACCGCGGCCTTCGATCGCGTCTGGCCGTGGACCGTGGATCGAAGCCCAGCGGGCGCCGGCATCCGCGTGCACGGCGTGACCTATGCGCGCGGCCTCGTGCTCGTGCCGAAGACGCGGCTCACGTTCGACCTCGGCGGCAAGTTCGGCCGGTTCGAGTGCGTGGCAGGGCTCGACGAACGAAGTGGACCACTTGCGCATGCCGTGTTGCGCGTGGTCGCCGACGGCAAGGTCGTCTGGGAAGCGACGCAGGACGGAGCGAAGGCGGCGCCACATGCGCTGCGCCTCGCGATCGCGGGCTGCAAGCAGCTCTCGCTCGAAGCGGACTTCGGCGAGAACTTCGACCTCGGCGATCTCTGCGCGTTCGCGGACGCGCGTGTGCTGGTGACCGACGAGGCCAACAAGTGAGGAACGTCGCATGATCGCGCGCTGCGTGCCTTCGGTTCTCGTGCTGTCCGCAGCGCTCGCGCAAGGTCCCGACCTCGCGTCGGTGCGAGCTGCCGAAGCGCGCCGCGTCGAGGCGATCGCGCAGTGCGCGCCCGCCGTCTGCTCGGTGATGGACCGCAGCGCGCCGGGCGGCGGCAGCGGCGTGATCTTCGATCCGCGCGGCTACGTGCTGACGAACTACCACGTCATCGGCGCGCCCGACACCAACGCGAAGGTCGACAAGAACGAAGTGCTGCCCGCGCCGCCGGAGCCGCCAGCAGACGTGGTCGCCAAGTGGCGCGCCGACAACGCAGCGGCCGATGACGCGGCGCAGAAGGCGTTCGTGGTCGCGTGGCAGGACGAGTGGAAGAAGCAGAACTGGCCCGTCGGCAAGCAGCACTGGCGCAACAAGAAGGTCGGCTTGCCGGACGGCGAGCTCTACGAAGCGGTGGTGCTCGGCGTCGATCCCGGCAGTGACCTCGCAGTGTTGCGGCTCGTCGGCAAGACCGAAGGCCAGCAGTGGCCGTGGCGCCCGCTCGGCGACTCCGACGCGCTGCTCGTCGGGCAGACCGTGTTCGCGATGGGCAACCCGTTCCTGCTCGCGACCGACTTCACGCCGACGGTCACGTTCGGCGTCGTGTCCGGCACGCATCGCTACCAGGAAGGCCAAGGCAACCGGATGCTCGTCTATCCGGACTGCATCCAGGTCGATGCGCCGATCAATCCAGGCAACTCCGGCGGCCCGTTGTTCAACGAGGCAGGCGAAGTCGTCGGCATCAACGGCCGCATCTCGCTCGGCGACCGCGGCCGCGTGAACGTCGGCGTCGGCTTCGCGATCGCGAGCAACCAGGTGCGCAACTTCCTGCCCGATCTGATGGCCGGCCGTCATGCAGAACACGGCACGCTCGACATGAGCGCGTGGTTCATGAAGGCGAAGACGGGCTCCGAAGACCGGCACGGCGTGTTCGTGCAACAGCTGTTCAAGGACTCGGTCGCGGCGCTCGCTGGCATCGCGCTCGGCGACGAGATCGTGCGATTCGACGGCGAGGACGTGCGTTCGGCCAACCAGCTCGCGTCGCGCATCGGCGTGTTGCCCGCCGGATCATGGGTCGAGGTCGGGTACCGATCGGTCGACGAGAACAACACGTTCGGCCCGCCTCGCTACGCGGACATCAAGCTGGCGCCGCTCGACACGGGCAGCAGCATCGACGCGCGCGCCGACGGCGAACGGCTCGCCAGCCCGGTCGAACGACGCATCGCGACCAAGGCGCTGCGCGCGACGCTCGCTTCGCGATGGCAGGAGAACGACCGGCGGCAGCCTTCGCGCACCGTGACCTTCGCGCTCGTCGACGCAAGCGGAGCCACCTGGTCGCTCGTGCGCGACCTGCAACATAGTTCAATCCGCATCGAGCAAGGCGGGCGCGTGATCGTCGACGCGCCTTCTCTCGACGCGTTGCCCGCCGACGACGCCGCGCTCGCGCAACGCCACATCCGCTGCAACCCGTTCGCGTGGATCGGCTGCGACTTCGGCGAGCGACTCGATGAAGGGCTCCTGGTCGGAGGCGCGCGCGTGCTCGGCAAGCCCGCGTATCGCTTCGCGTTCCCTGGCGACGGCGAGCTCGAGGCGCTGATCTTCGAGGACGGCGCGCCCGCGGGCTTCGCGATGCGCGATCCGGTCCGCAAGCAGAAGGTCGAGTTCCACTGCGACGGCGCACAGGCGCGTTGGATCCTCGACGGCCAGTGCGTCCGCGGCTGGAAGGTCGTGGACTCGAAGCACGACACGGACATCGACCGATCGTCGTTCCGGAGGCCGCAATGAAGCTCGTGCTCCTCGGTCTAGGTTTCGCGGCGTCGCTGGTTGCGCAGGAACCCGTCGCGCCGCAGCCGCCGGTGTCGCTGCGCGAAGCCGCCGCGTTCGCCGAGCGCGAGCCGCAGACGCAGGTCGAGAACGCGATCGAGCGGCTGTTGCCGAGCATCGTCAAGGTGCAGGGCGCTTCGGGCTTCTCGACGATCGTCCCGTATGCGGCCGGCGTCGTCGTCAGCGACCGCGGCCACATCCTCACGCTCGACCAGGTGCTCGTGCAGAAGGGCAGCACGCGCGTCGTGCTCTACGACGGCACGGTGCTCGACGCGCAGTTGCTGCCCGAAGATCCCAAGCTCGGCGTGCGGCTCCTTCGCGTCGATCCGGAGGCGTGCAAGGGCAAGCTGCGCCCCGTGTGGCCGGACGAGCAGGGGCCTGCGTTCCGCACGGGCCAGTTCGTCGTGTCGATCGGCAACTGCTTCCGGCTCGCGGAGTTCTCGGAGAAGTCGTCGGCGACGTTCGGCGTCGTGGTGGGCAAGGCCAGCACCGCGCTGCGCTTTCGCCTCACGGACGTCGCCTACGACGGCGAACTGATCCTCACCGACGCGTGCAACAACCCCGGCCACTACGGCGGCGGGTTGTTCTCGCTCGACGGTCGTTGGCTCGGCCTCAACACGCGGTTGTTGGAGAGCAAGGAGACCAACACGATGCTGTCGGCGGCGATCCCGTCGCGCGATCTCCTGCCGTATCTGAAGGAGCACATCCTCGGCGAGGCGCGCGAAGAGGTCGTCGTCGAACGCAAGCCCGTGCGCACCGGCATCGTGCTGTTCCGCCAGGCGGGCCGCACCTCGCCGCCTGCCTACGTCGATCGCATCGAACGCGATTCTCCGGCTTCGTCGCTGGGCCTGCGCCCCGACGACCTGATCGTGCGCATCGGCGAGTTCTCCGTTCGCACGTGCAAGGAGTTCGACGCGGCTCTGGAGCGGTTCGTGCCCGGCCAGAAGGTCACGCTGACGTGGAAGCGCGGAACGAGCGTGATGCAAGGCGAGGTCGAGCTCGCAGCGAAGGACTGACACGCGCGATCCGTGTGGCCCCCGCCCGGAACGACGCGGACGCCAGAGCCTGCGAGGAGGCTCGGCGTCCGCGACGAGAAGTGACGGTTCGTCGCGTGTCGATCAGCGCCAGCCGCCGATCGTCAGCTTGCGCGCGTTGCTGATCGTCCAGCCGAACGTGTTGGCCGGCGCGTCGGCGACCAGGAACTGCGAGTAGACGTCCGCGCCGATCATGCCCGGGTCGTTGGGCAGCATGAGCACGCGCGCCGCCGAGCCCGACGCGAAGATCGCCTCGGTGATCGCGGCGTCGTGACGCAGCACGCAGCCAGGCGCGCCGACGATGCCGAGGTCGAGCGGCAGCGGCACGCCGTTGTAGCTGACCGTCTGGAAGCCGAGCAGCAGCAGCGCCAGCGTGGGAGACGGGATCGAGCTGACCGTGAAGCTCATCGGCTCGCCGATTTCGCCGGACCCGCTCGTGTTGTGGAACGGCGTGCCGTTGGATCCTGCGCAGCCAGACGGGCCGAAGTAGCTCAGCGCTGCGGGCGTGTAGTGGACCCACGTCGCCAACGCCGACTTCACGCGGTCCCAGACCAGTTCGAGCTCGGCGTCCGCCATCGCGTCGCGACCAGCCACTTCGTTCTCCGCGCCGGTGAAGCGGTAGTTGAAGACGCCGAACGTGTACTCCTTGGAGATGTCGAGGCCGTTCGCAGAGCGGAACGGAACGGACATCCAGCCGCCTTCGGCGAAGTAGAAGGTCCACGGGCCCGGGGTCGTCCAGCCGATGCCGCCCGGCTTGTAGGCGATGCGCAGCTCGCTCTTGAAGGCGTTGCGCGCCGCAGCCGGGATGCCGAGCAGCGTGGCCTCAGCGTTGATGCGGGCATCCAGCGAGTCCGTGCCCCCAGTCGGGAACAGCAGGTTCTCAGCCATCAGCGAGTAGAAGTTCTCGCGCTGCGCGCCGAGGTAGCCGTTGGCGACTTGCTCGTGCAGGTTCGACAGGTCGCGCAGCGTCAGCTGGCTCTCCGGCGACGGGCCGCTGCAGCCGATCGTGAAGTTGATCGACGTGTTGCCCATGCCCAGCGCGTTGGCGGTGGCTTGGATCGCGGGGATGCCGAAGTGGTTGGAGATCGCGAGCGTCGCCTCGTTGTCCGAGTACTCCATCATCTGCGCGAGCAGCTCCTGCAGCGTGTAGTTGGAGCCGGGCACGCCGCACGACAGCGGCTTGTTGATCGTCTGCGACAGGCTCGCCGTGCCGTTCGCGACGGCCTTCATCGCGTGGGCGTGGTAGACGGTCTTCATCGTGCTCGCGGGCTCGAACTGCGTGTCAGGGCGCATCTGCGCGAGCGTCGGGCCGTTGACCTCCTTCAGGAAGAAGCCGTAGTCGCCGAGCGCCGCTGCAGGGGCCTCGAGGAACTTCGCGCGGACCGCGCGTTCGAGCGTGTTGGCGTTGTCCAGCATCACGCAGTCGTATCGGACGCCGAGCAACGTGGTCCGACGCTCGATGTCGATGATGCGGCCGACGTTCTGCTGCAGCAGTTCGGTCACCGCCGCCGCGCTCTGGTCGACGTAGTACCAGTGGCCGATGCCGTTGTTGCGGATCAGGATCACGTCGTAGCTGTCCGTGCCGACGCGCTCGATGTTGTAGATGCGGTTGTTGTTCGCGGCCATGTTGGCCTGGATGGTCGCGAGCGACGCGCCGTAGAGGTAACCCCACGTGCGTTGGTCCGATCCGGTGTTGGCGATCAGCGAGATCGCGTAGCGCGTCTGACCCGCGACGGTGTAGCGCTTGAAGTTGACGAGGCGTCCGTTGTTCTGCTGCACCGCGGCGTCGACCTGCGCGGACGTGAGGTCGTAGCCCCACAGCCACGCCTTCTGCTCGGCGCCCGTGTTGCTGGTGAGCAGCGCCGCGAAGCGCGTCGAGCCGTTGCTGTCGAATGGCTCGATGTCGACGATGCGCGCGTTGTATTGCGTGAGCGCCGAGGTGAGTTGCGCCGCCGTGAGGTCATAGGCCCACCACCATGCCTTCTGGTAGGAGCCGGCGTTCTGCACCGCGGCCACCGTGAACTTCCACGGCGACGTCGACTCGATCTCGAGATCGGTGACGCGCCAGCCGCCGTTGGCAAGCTGGCTGATCTGCGCCGGCGTCTGGTCGGTGTGCCAGACGGCAGCAACCGGCGCGTTGCGGTCGCGGTCGTCTTGAGCGAGCACGGAGAAGGCGGCGAAGGCGCCGGCAGCGACAGTCGTGAGGATGCGGTTCATGGCGGTTGGCGAACTTGTTGGGTTGTGGTTCTTGGGCGCCGCCGAAGGGCGCCTCTGCCCGCACATCCCCGCGGCCCTCCCGGCGTGACGCGGTGTCGTGGTATTTTTCGCGCCGTGAGCGACGACTCCCTCGAACTGGCCCAGCGCGCAGCCTCCGGCGACCGCCTCGCCGTCGAGATGCTGATCGACCAAAACCTCTCGAGCGTAAGGGCTTATGTGCGATCGCACATGGGGCCCAAGCTGCGCGCCCGGGAGTCGGCCTCGGACCTCGTCCAGTCGGTCTGCAGAGACCTGCTGACCCACCAGGACCGGTTTGCCCACCCAAGCGCCGAGGCGTTCCGCGCCTGGCTGTTCACGACCGCGCGTCGCAAGGTGCAGAACCGGGCTCGCGACCTCGAGCGCGAGAAGCGGGACGCGGCGCGCGAGGTCCAAGGTGTCGAGGAGGCGCAACTCGCGTCGCTCGGCGCGGCCTATGCGCGCGTGACCAATCCGGGCGAGCGCGCGCTTCGCAACGAGGAGATCGCGCGGCTGGAGTCGGCGATCGAGTCGTTGCCCGAGGAGCAACGCGAGGTGCTGACGCTCGCGCACTTCGTCGGCTTGTCGCGCGCGGAGATCGCGCGGCAACTCGGCAAGACGGAGGAAGGCGTGCGCTCGATGCTGCACCGTGCGATGGCGCGACTGTCGTTGCTCCTCGACGCGAAGTGATCGCAGCAGCTCGCGCGAGTATCGAGCGCTACTTGCCGCCGCTCGACTCGGCGCGCCGTCGA
This sequence comes from uncultured Singulisphaera sp., assembly GCA_964514315.1. GTDB lineage: Bacteria > Planctomycetota > UBA1135 > UBA1135 > UBA2386 > SXPK01. The sequence goes on from CAZEQF010000003.1 coordinate 36,236, forward strand.
TTGTCGCCGATCTTTGCGAGCGCCTCGGCAAAGCCAGGGGCATCGCGCAACGTGTCGAAAGACTCGTTGTCGCGGACCCGTTCGTAGTCGCCGCAACCGAGATCAGCGGCCTTGCGCATGCACGACATCGCCTGTGCCACGACGTCCTTCGCGAGGTCCGCCCGCTCCTGCGCCGTCGACGATGCATCGTCGAGCGCGATCGTGACCGAAGCGCCGAGCAGTTCCGCCGCGAGGATCTGCGACTCCGAGTCCTCTGGCCGCAGGCTCGCGATCCGCGCCGCGCATTCGCGCTGCGAGCGATGGTCGCCCAACGCGCCGGCGGCGAGCGCCTGGTGCCATACGACGGCGTGCAGTTGGTCCTGCCATGCGGTGCGCTGCGGCTCCTCGGCGACGGCCCGCTCGATGCCGGCGCGCGCCTCGGCGAGCATCGAAGACGCCGTCTTCGCGTCGCCGTCGTCCGCGTGGATCACGGCGAGATTGGCGAGGCCCGCGCAGAGGTTGACGCCGTTCTCGAGCACCGAGGGATCCGCGGCGACGAGCCGCCGCAACGTCGCGATCGAGGCCTCGAGCAATGCGCGCCGCTCCGTTCGACGGCCTTCGTCGTGGAGCAGCAGGACAGCGAGGTTGTTCTGCGCGTTCGCGAGCATGCGCAACACGGTGGTGCTGTCGGGCTGCTCGTCGAGCAGCGTCTCGTAGCCGTCGATCGCGCGCCGGTAGCGCCGCTCGGCCTCGGCGAGATCGCCGTTCTGCTGCGCGATCGCGGCGCGCAGCGTCTCGATGCGCACTCGATGGCGACGCACGACGGCGGAACGGCTCGCCGTCCCGCTCTCCGCAGCCGCCAGGTCGTTGCAGCGCGCGAGTTGTCGAGCCGCCTCCTCGGCGAGGCCTTGTTGCGCGAGCATCGCGGCCCGGTCGCACGAGGCCACGAAGTAGCGCTCGAAGGCATCGCCCCGGTCCGGCCGCGTCGCATCGATGCCGCGGATCGCGTCCCAAGCTGCATCCAGCGCTCGTTGGCATTCGGCAGCGGTCGCTGCGTCGCTGTCCTTCCGAACCAAGAACGCGCGCGCCTGCTCGACGGAGATCACGTGGATGGCCGCGCGCACCGCGTCCTGTGCGGCGACCGACTGCAGCAGCACGCTCGCGCGATCGAGGTCGGAACGCGCGGACTCGGCATCGCCGAGTTGTTGCCGCATCTTGCCGCGCAACGTCATCGCCTTGGCGAGGAGGATCTTGGAGTCGAGGCCATCGGCGTCACGCGCCGCCGCGCGGTCCGCGAGCGCCACGGCGCGATCCGCGGCGGCGAGCGCCTCGGTGGTGCGGCCGAGCTCGCTCGACAACGTCGCGACCTGGAAGCTGGAGTCCGCGGCCTGCGCGACGGCCTCCGAATCGTCCTCGCCGTCGGCGAGGAACCGCTCGTGGAAGTCGCGCGCGCTGAGCAGCAACCGTTCGCGCACGCCTTGCATGCGCGGCAACTCGAACAGCTCTTCGTTGGCAACCTGTTGCAGCAATACCGAAACGGCCTCGCGGCCGCGGTCGCGATCGCGACGCGCGGCATCGAGCGCCGCCTGGATGCGCGCATTCGCGAGGCTCTGCTGCACGAGGAACACGGTGGGGGCCACGAACAGCAGCAACGCCGTGGCGACCGACGTGACCGCGCGCGCCGGGTGGCGCTGGGTCCATCGCTGCGCGCGCCGCAAAGCGCCTGGCGGCGAGGCTGCGATCGGCCGCGACGCGAGCACGTTGCCGAGGTCGGAGGCGAACTCCTCGGCGCTCGCGTAGCGATCGCGGCGATCGGTGGCGATCGCCTTCTTGCAGACGATCGCGAGGTCGCGTGGCACCGCCGCGTTGCGCGCGCGCAACGGCGGTGACGCTCCGTCGAGCACAAGCCTTCGTGCTTCTTCCGCCGAGTCGACCGCGAACGGCGCGTGCAGCGTCAGCAACTCGTAGAGCGTCACCCCGAGCGAATAGATGTCCGTGCGCGCGTCGAGGTCGCGTTCGCCGCGCACCTGTTCCGGCGACATGTAAGCGGGGCTGCCGATCACGCTCTGTGACGCGGTGAGCCGCGAGGCTCCTGTTGCGGCGGCGAGGCCGAAGTCGAGCAACTGCGCGCGGCCGTCCTGCGTGAGCACGACGTTGGCTGGCTTCACGTCGCGGTGCAGCACGCCGCGGCGATGCGCGTGCTCGAGCGCCAGGGCAACGTCGCGCACGATGCGCGCGCACGCGCTGGTCCACGAGTCGTCGCCGAACGCGCCACGCGCCGGGGTCGTCGCGGCGACCTGATCCTTCGAGCGAGCGACCTCTGCGATCGAGCGGTCGAGGTCGCTGCCTGCGAGGCGAGCGGGTCGCGATCCGTCGAGCGCGCGGATCACGTCGTCGAGCGTCGCGCCGAGGACGTATTCCATCGCCATCCACGGCACACCCTGGTCTTCGCCCGCGGCGTAGACGGGGACGATGCCTGGATGCTGCAGCCGTGCGATGGCCTCGACCTCGCGCTTGAAGCGATCGCGCGCGCCGTCGAACCACAGGTGCTCGGGCCGGATGAGCTTCAACGCGACCTGGCGCGCGAGCGAATCCTGCTCGGCGAGGTAGACGACGCCCATGCCGCCGCCGCCGAGTCGCGCGAGCAGTCGGAAGTCGCCGAGCCGTTCCGGGAACGATTCACGAGCTGTGCGCGCCGGCGTCGTGTCGTCGCCAAGGAGTCCGAGACCCCGCAGGCGATCGACGTGGCGACGCAGCGCTTCGGCGTGCTCCGGATGCGATGCGATCGCGCGATCGACCGAGGCCATGCCGCCCTGTTCGTGCAGGTCGAGGACCTGCTCGAGCAGTCGTTCGAGCCCGTCGTCGTCGGGCGGTGGCTTCTGCGTGTCGGCCAAGCGACGGCGACTATCGCCGCGACATTGCCGACGCGCCACCCGCGCGCCGCGTGGTTAGGATGCGTAGCCTCGAGCGGACCCCGCATGAGTGATGCCATCGACATCGAAAAGTCGTCTGCCCGCGCGCCGCGCCGCGCCGCGTCGATCCTCGTGTCGGCATGTGTCGTGTTCGTGTCGCATGCGAGAGCCCAGCGAGTAGCGGTGGACGAGTTCGCCAAGCTGGAGCCCGTGCTGCAGGCGGCGATGCAGAAGGCCGCGCCGTTCGTCGT
>CAZEQF010000004.1:0-4526 GCA_964514315.1 uncultured Singulisphaera sp.
GTGTTCAAGCCTTGTCGCCGTCGAGCGAACGCTCGAAGCGACGCGCAAGGAACGCGAGCGGCAGGCTCATCGCGAGATACAGCGCGCAGGTCACCAAGCCGAGCGACACGAAGCGGCCCGACGCGGACGCGAGCATCTGGTACTGCTTGCCGAGCTCGACGACCGAGATCACCATCACGACCGCCGAGTCCTTGAACAGCGCGACGAAGTCGTTGGTCGAGGCGGGCAGCGACAAGCGCAGCGCCTGTGGCAGCACGACGAAGCGCAGCGTCTGCGCGCCGGACATGCCGAGCGCCAAAGCCGCCTCGGCCTGGCCGCGCGGGATCGCCGAGATCGCGCCGCGATAGACCTCGGACTCGTAGGCCGCGTAGTTGAGGCCGAGACCGATCACGCCAGCGAGCCACGCCGGCAGTTGCATCGCCTCCCACTGGCCGAGGCCGTAGTAGAGGAACAGCAACTGCACGAGCACCGGCGTGCCGCGGAAGACCTCGACGTAGCCGATGACGAGCCAGCGCACTGGACGCGGACCGAACAGCCGAGCGAGAGCGAGCACGAGGCCGAGCGCGGCTGCGATCGCGAATGCGGCGCACGAGATGCCGACCGTCTTGGCTGCGGCAACGAGCAACAGCCCAAGCTCCGAGCCAGCGTGCGCTTCCTTGTCGGCGGGATCCCCACGGTCCTCGCCACCGCTCGGCCGCAGGCTCTCGATCTCGCGCTGCGCGTCGTTGTGCATCGACCACTTGCGCCAAATTCGCTCCAGCGATCCGTCCTGCCACAGCCGCAGCACGCTCGCATCGAGCGCGAGTTGCAGGTCGCGTTCGCCGCGGCGCACGGCGATGGCGTAGTGGTCCTTGCCGAACGGTTCGCCGACGGCGACGAGCCCGGGGAACAGCTTCAGCTGCGCGGCGGCGATCGGCACGTCGCACAGCACGGCCGCGTTGCGACCGTTGTCGACCTCCAAGAAGCTGCGCGCCGACTCGGTGTAGACCACCGGCTCGATGCCGCTGCGCCGGAGCAGCTCCGCGTGGCTGACCGTCTGCCCGAGGCAACCGACGCGCGCACCCGCGCAGTCGTCGAGCGAACGGATCGGCGAGCCCGCCTTCGCCACGAGCTGCTGCATGAAGACGTAGTAAGGCCGCGTGAAGCGCACGAGCCGCTGCCGCTCGGGCGTCGGCTCGAGGCCGTTCATCGCGAGGTCGCAGTCGCCGCGGTCGAGAGCCTGCACGAGGCTCTCCCACGGCGTCTGCACGCGCACGAACGCGACGCCGAGGTCCTCCGCCATCGCGGCGGCGAGATCGACTTCGAATCCGACCTCGCGCGACGCATCCGCCGGATCGGCGAACACGAAAGGCGCGCCGCCCTCCGCGTCCGAACCCCAACGCAGCTCGCCGCGCGTCGCGTAGCGCGCGGGCAGACGTTCGCCGTCGACGCCGGCCGCGGCCTGCGCCGGAGCGAGCGTCGCGGCGAGCAGGAGCGCCGAAAGGAACCGCATCGGCGGAGCGTTGTAACGCCGCGCAGCCTTCGTCGCAGGCACGAGCCTCGGCAGAGGCGATGCAGTGGCGCCGAGTTCTCCACAACCGAGCCGTAGATCCGCGCGCGATCACCCCGAGCGCACGCTGGCGCGCGCAGTCGGTTTCTCTAGGATCCTCGCCCCGAAATCCGCCTCCCACCCCGCCACTACGAAGCAACCTATCGAAGTGATGCTCGCATTCGACCAACGCATCCTGTTCGTCGGCTACGGAGCGGTCGCGCAGTGCACACTGCCGATCTTGCTCAAGCACATCGACGTGCCGATCAAGAACATCACCGTCATGGACTTCGAGGACCGACGCGAGATTCTCGCGCCGTGGACCAAGAAGGGGCTGCAGTTCGTCAAGAAGCGCATCACACCTGCCAACCTCGCCAGCACGCTCGGCAAAGTGCTGCGCGCTGGCGACGTGCTGATCGACCTCGCTTGGAACATCGACGCCTGCGAGATCATCCAGTGGTGCCACGACCACGGCGTGCTCTACATGAACACGTCGGTCGAGGTGTGGGATCCGTACGACAACGCCGAGGACAAGCATCCGACCGAGCGCACGCTGTATTGGCGGCACATGAACCTGCGCCGGATGATGGCCAACTGGAACGAGCCGGGCCCCACCGCGGTGCTCGAGCACGGCGCCAACCCGGGCCTGATCTCGAGCTTCACCAAGCAAGGCCTGCTCGACATCGCCAAGAAGTGCCTCGCGCAGAAGAAGTTCACCGGCGCGGCGGCCGAAGAGATCGCGCACCTCGCCAAGAAGCGCATCTTCAACGAGCTGGCCTGGAAGCTCGGCGTGAAGGTCATCCACTGCAGCGAGCGCGACACGCAGATCACGAGCGACCCCAAGAAGGTCGACGAGTTCGTCAACACGTGGTCGATCGAGGGCTTCCGCGAGGAAGGCACGACGACTGCGGAGATGGGCTGGGGCACGCACGAGAAGGAGCTGCCCGATCTCGCCTACGAGCACGAAGAAGGCCCGAAGAACCAGATCTGCCTCGCGCGGATGGGCATGAACACCTGGGTCGTGTCGTGGGTCCCCGACTACACGATCCACGGCATGGTCGTGCGCCACGGCGAAGCGTTCTCGCTCTCGGATCGCCTCACGGTGTGGCAGGACGGCAAGGCGGCCTACCGCCCGACCGTGCACTACGCCTACTGCCCGTCCGACTCGGCGATCGCGTCGCTCAACGAGCTGCGCGGCAACGACTACAAGCTGCAGGACAAGCTGCGCATCCTGTCGAACGAGATCATCGACGGCAGCGACATCCTCGGCGCGCTCATCATGGGCCACCCGTTGCAGTCGTGGTGGGTCGGCAGCGCGCTGGACATCCACACCGCGCGCAAGCTCGTTCCGGGGCAGAACGCGACGACCGTGCAGGTCGCGATCTCCGTCGTCTCCGCCGTGTGCTGGATGATCGAGAACCCCAAGCGCGGAGTCGTCTCACCCGAAGACCTGCCGCACGAATACGTGCTCGGCATGGCCAAGCCTTGGCTCGGAAAATTCATCTCCAAGGCCGCCGACTGGACCCCGCTCAAGCACTACACGAATGCGTTCGTGGGCCACAACAACCCGGCCATCGATCGCGAAGACCCCTGGCAGTTCAAGAACTTCCTCATCACCGAGGCCGACTGATTCCCTCCATTCCATGATCACCAAGGCCCGCCTGAAGCAGCTCGCCGCAGAACACGGCACGCCCCTTTTCGTCGTCGACCACGACCAGCTCCGCGAGAACTTCGCGACGTTCCGCAAGTACCTGCCGCGCGTGCAGCCGTACTACGCGGTCAAGGCCAACAGCGACCCGGCGATCGTCCGGACGCTGTACCAGGAGGGCGCGTCGTTCGACGTCGCGTCGATGCCTGAGTTCTTGAACGTCTACCAGAACATCGAGCACCTGCCGCAGAAGGAGCGCCAGGCGTTCATCTGGGACAAGATCATCTACGCGAACCCGATCAAGGCGATCGAGACGCTGCAGGAGCTGGACAAGTACAAGCCGCTCGTCACCTACGACAACATCGCCGAGCTGGACAAGATCCAGAAGTACGCGCCCAACGCCGGCGTCGTGCTGCGCCTCAAGGTGCCGAACACCGGCGCGATGGTCGAGCTGTCGAGCAAGTTCGGCGCGTCGCCGGGCGAAGCCGTCGACCTGATCCTCGCGGCGCACGAGCGCGGCCTCGTGTGCGAAGGCCTCTCGTTCCACGTCGGTTCGCAGACGACGAACGTCGAGAACTACGTGCAGGCGATCAGCCTCGCGGCCAGCGTGTTCGAGGAAGCGAAGGAACGCGGCTACACCAAGATGAACCTGCTCGACATCGGCGGCGGCTTCCCCGCGCCGTACGACGAGACGGTCAAGCCGTTCCAGGAGCTCGCCGCGATCCTCAACCGCGAACTCGACCGGCTGTTCCCGAACGACATCCAGATCATCGCCGAGCCGGGCCGCTTCATGGTCGCCACGGCAGCCACCGCGGTCAGCAAGATCATCGGCAAGGCCATCCGCGACGGGAAGCTCTGCTACTACATCGACGACGGCGTCTACCACACGTTCTCGGGCGTCATCTTCGACCACTGCCACTACCACTTCAGCGCGTTCAAGGACGGCCCGAAGGCGGTGGCGTCGGTGTTCGGTCCGACGTGTGACGCGCTCGACGTCGTGTCGATGACGGAGTCGCTGCCGACCAACCTCGACATCGGCGACCTGCTCTACAGCGAGAAGATCGGCTCCTACTCGGCCGCGTCGTCGACGTGGTTCAACGGCTTCCCGCCGGCCAAGGTGATCCACATCTACCAAAAGGATCCGCTGCCGACGAAGGGCGCGAAGAAGGCGAGCAAGAAGCCCGCGGCCAAGGCCACCATCAAGCCCGCGGCCAAGACCAAGGTGCTGACGCCGAAGTCGAAGGTCGCTGCGAAGCCGGCCAAGCAGGCTGCGAAGCCCGCCAAGAAGGCCGTCGCGAAGAAGCCCGCCAAGAAGGCGGCGGCGAAGAAGCGCGGCTGAGGCCGCGCCCG
>CAZEQF010000004.1:4626-37048 GCA_964514315.1 uncultured Singulisphaera sp.
CGAAGAAGCCCGCCAAGAAGGCGGCGGCGAAGAAGCGCGGCTGAGGCCGCGCCCGCCTCGCGCGACCGCCACATCCGTGCGGTCGCGCGCAACGATTGTCCGCCGCGCGCATCGATCGACGCGGACCGCAAAAAGTGCGTTAGGAATGCGCGCGCCAGGGCAATTAGAGGACGAGCCCAACGTCGATCCGGCGTCTCCTCGCCCTTCGACGCGCTCGCCCGGAAGCGTCCTCACCAGCGCCTCCGATCGCCTTGCCCACCAAGGCTCCCGACGCGGCTTGCGTTCACCGCTCACCTACGCAAGCCGCGTCGCGGTATCTCTCGGTCCGAGCCAACTCGGATGGCGACCGACGATCTCCGCGCAGCACGACGTTCTGCGCCCGAGACGAACCCGCGCTGGCCAAGCACAGAAGCCGTGAAGTAGCTTCGGTGTCCGCGGCCGCCCACGGCCTGGCGGAAACCGCATGAGCGTCTGGGATGTGATCGTGGTCGGCGTCGGCGCCGTCGGTTCGTTCGCGCTGCGCGCCGCGGGCCGCAGTGGCGCACGCGTGCTCGGCATCGAGCTCGACGCGCCCGCGCACGCGCGCGGATCGAGCCACGGCCACTGCCGCATCTTCCGCCACGCCTACTTCGAGCATCCCGACTACGTGCCGCTGCTGCGCCACGCGACGCAGCGCTTCGAAGAACTGGAACGCGAACGATCCGTCGCGTTGCTGCACCGATGCGGCGTGCTGCTGCTCGGACGCAGCGACTCCACGATCCTGGGCCGTTCGCTCGACGCTGCGCGCGCGCACGGGCTCCCAGTCGACGACCTCGACGCAAGCGAAGTGGAGCGGCGCTTTCCATGGTTCGCTTCGCCGCTGACCGAGCGCGGCGTGTTCGAACGAGACGCCGGCATCGTTCGCCCGGAACTCGCGATCGCTGCCGCAGTCGCATCAGCCCGCAGCGCGGGCGCCGAAGTGCGGCTCTGCACACGCGCGCTCACGCTGCGCGCCGAGGACGCCCACGTCGAAGTCACAACGGGCGACACGGTGGAACGGGCGCGCCACGTCGTCGTCGCCGCGGGTGCATGGACTGCCAGGCTGCTGCCCGAACTGCAGCGCCATCTCACGGTGACGCGGCAGGTGCAGGCGTGGGTCGCGCCACGACACGGATCGCAAGACGGAATGCCGTGCTGGCTGCTCGATCCGGGCGATGGAACGCGCTCGCTCTACGGCATCCCAGCCGATCCGCTGGCCGACGCCCATTCGCCCGCGCGATTCCCGAAGGTCGCGTGGCACGGCTCGTCGGATGTCGTCGATCCCGATGTCGGCGCAGCGCCGCCATGTGCCGCGGATCTCGAGCCGCTGCTCGACGCCTACGCGCGCGCCGCCGCGCCGCTCACGGGTCCCGTCGCCGACGCAGCGACGTGCCTCTACACGATGTCGGCCGACGGCGACTTCCTCGTCGGTCGTTCGCGCGAATCCGAGCGGATCCACTTCGCCGCGGGCTTGTCCGGCCACGGCTTCAAGCTCGCGCCCGCGCTCGGCGATGCGCTGTGCGAACTGGCGCTGCACGGCCGCACGCCGCTGCCCATCGAGTTCTTGTCCCCTGGACGCTTTGACGACGACCGCAAGGAAACGCGCGATGCATGAAGCCCCGCAAACCGACGCAGAGCGTCCACTCGTGCGCACGACGCTGATCTCCGCGCTCGGCGGCGTGTTCGAGTTCTACGACTTCGTGATCTTCGCGGTGTTCGCGCCGCAGATCGGCGCTGCGTTCTTTCCGCCCGAAGCCGGCGAGTCCGCGCAGACGTTGAAGGCGTTCCTCGTGTTCGCCGTCGGCTACCTCGCGCGACCGATCGGCGGGATCCTGTGGGCGCACGTCGCCGACCGCCGCGGCCGCGCCTACGTGTTCTCGCACACGGTGCTCGGCATGGCGGCGGCGACGCTCGCGATCGCGTTGCTGCCGGGCTACGCAACACTCGGATCTGCGGCGCCCGTGCTGCTCGTGCTGCTGCGGCTGCTGCAAGGCATGACGCTCGGCGGCGAACTGCCCGCGTCGCTGTGCTGGCTCGCAGAACACGCGGGAACGCGCCGCAGCGGCGTCGCCACCGCGACCCTGATGGCCGGCGTCAACTCCGGCATGCTGCTCGGACAACTCGTCGCAGCGGCGATCACGGCAACGCTCGGCACCGAGGCCGCATTCGCGTGGGGTTGGCGCATCGCGTTCGTGCTCGGCAGCAGCGTCGGCGTCACCGCATGGTTCGTCCGTCGCCACGCCGGCGAGACCGCGGCGTTCGCGCAACTGCGCGAACGCGGCGTCGAGCGCGTTCCGCTGCGAACGCTGCTGCGCACCGAGGCCGGCAGCGCCGCGCGCGCCGCCGCGATGTGCATGGTGCATGCATGGGTCGTCGCGACGCTCTACCTCGCATTGCCGTCGTTCTTGGCGACGCATGGCGCGATCCCAATGGCGGACGCAGAACGCATCTCGTTGCTGTGCGCGTCGTGCGGCTCCTTCCTCTACGTGCTCGCAGGTTGGCTGGCCGACCGCCACGGCGCGACGAAGGTCTGCCGCATCGTGCTCGCGTTGCTCGCGATCGCCGCGGTTCCTGGCTACCTGCTGTTCCCGTCGCTCGGCGTGTTGCCGCTCGCCATTCTCGGTGGCCTGGGCGGACTGTTCATCGGCGCCTACCTCTGCGTCCTGCCGACGATGTTCTCGCCCGGCGTGCGCAGCAGCGGCCTCGCGCTCGGCTACGACGGCGCGTTCGCAGTCGTCGGCGGGCTCGGACCGTTCGTGATGCTGTGGCTCAGCAAGGAGCACGGCCCCGCTGCCGTCGGCGCAGCCCTGGCCGGAATCGCGATCGTCGCGCTCGCTGCGTTGCCGCGGACGCGCAGCGCATAGCGAACGGCTGCTGCGCGTGGTTTGCGCCCACGCGTGGCGCACGAGCCGAGGCGACGGCAAGATGCGTCGTTCTCGTGCCGATCACGCCCTCTTCGTTGCTGCTGCTGCAGCGCCTTGCCGCGCGCGTCGGCCGTGCCGCGCCGATGGCGCGTGCCGCCGACGACACGAAGCAGTTCGACCTCGCCGACCGCGACGCGCTCGTTTCCCTCGACGAGCCTACGGTCCGCGTGCGACTCGCAGCTGCGGAGCGAGCCGACCTCGACCCAGCGCTCGCGACGGCGAACCTCGCGCGGTCGCTCGAACTCGCCACGCCGCTCTGCACGTTCGCCGACGAGCGCGAAGCCGCAACCGCGATCGTCGCGGCAGCGAGGGCGAAGAAGGCCGGCACGATCCTGCTCGTCGACGACGCGGCGGATCGCTTCACGCATGTCGAAGGCGCCACGCGCGTCGCGATGGGCACGGTCGACGACACGGCAATCGCAGCAGCGTCGCTGCTGGCGCTCGACGCAAGCGCGGATCCGCAGCAGCTCGCATCGCTGTGTGCACGAGCGCACGCGCACGGCACGTCGGTCTGCATGGACGAGACGGCGACTGCGCATCGCATCGCGCGAGGCAGCGCGAGCGCGGAGCGCGGACTTCGCCCGGACTTCGCGCTGTTCGGCTCGAGCCTCGCAGCCGGGCTGCCGTTCGGCGCCGCATCGGGCATCGAGGGAGCGAGCACCGCGCACCCGGTCGCGTTGCTCGTCGCGGCGGCCGTCGCCAACGCGCTGCTCGACGCGCCGATCCACGCGACCGTGCGCGAACGCGCCCGCAGCCTGCGCGCGGCCATCGACCGCGCTGCCGCGTCGCAAGACGTGCACATCGCATGGACGGGCGACGAGTCCATGCCGCGCCTGGGCTTCCTGGGCCAAGAGGACGCGCCTGCAGCAGCGATCGCCGAACGCTTTGCCGTCGAGCTCGCCGAGTCCGGCTGCCGCATGCACGGACCGCTGCTCGTCGACGCCTCGCTGCGTTGCGATGCCGCGACGCAGCAATCGGTCGAGCAGTCGTTCGCGCGCGCCTTCGTTCGCATCCGAGCGTTGCTCGTCGAGTTCAACTCGCACCTCTCCGGCGGCCTGCCGTGGCCGTTCTCGACGGGCCGCGCCGCCCTTCGTGAACGTGGCCTCACGTTCTACCGGTATCCGCGGCGCGCGGAGGTCGACGTCGACGCGAACGGCGTCGCGATGCGCATCGCATTCGGCAAGAGCAAGCTCGGCCCCGTGACGTCCTCGGGCTTCTTCGTGCCCACGCGCATCGTCGGCGATGCGACGCTGACGATCCGCTACGTGCTGCGTCGTTGGAACGCAGGCCCCGACTCTGCGTGCCTCGGGCTGTTCTTCCAGAACGAAGCCTCGACCGCGCGCTACTACGCGCAGGTCATCAGCACCGCGGACCAGCCGACGGCACGCAACGTCGCAGCGGGACTCGCAGGCAACGTCGTCGGCCGACGCCCGATCGAAGGCGACGAGGGCTGGCTGCGACTTGCGCGCACCGGCTCGTTGCTCGTCGCGTCGTGGCGCGGCATCAGCGATTCTTCGTGGACCGAACTCGGCCGCTGCGACGCCACGGGCGACGCGCTCATCGCCGGTTGCAAGATCTGGTCGAAGGTCGAGACCGAAGGACTCGTCGCAGACCTGTTCGAGTTGGAGATCGACGGCGAGCTCGCGAAGGAGCAACCGGACCTGCTGGCGCCACGCGTGGACCCGCGGCACGGCTGACGGACGATCTGGCCGACGTCAGGCATGTAGGCCTGCACGCGTGGTCAGCGGGATGCAGCGAAGCCGCGACGCGACCTTTGCCTCGCACTCACCTTCTGCCGACGCGATTGCGCAGGCCGTTCGAGACCACAGCGCCGAACGCATTGGCCGCGGGGTCCAACGCCAACGTCTGCAAGTAGAAGTCGAGGCCGAGCAACCCGGCGTCGTTGGGCACCGCGAGGCTCCACGTTGCATTGCCGCCGTTCGGCAGCGCGCCGAGCACGTCGAAGGGCTCGAGCAACGCAGAACAACCCGGCATGCCGGCCGACGCGAGCGAGAGGGGCAATGGCTGCCCGGCCCATTGGTCGGCGCGGAAGCCGAGGATCAGCAACGCGTACGTCGACGGAAGGCTCGCGCCGTCGATGACGAACGGCTCGCCGAGTCGCGGACGTTGCCATGGCCTGGTCAGAAGACTCGGGATGCCCGACGATCCGGCGCAGCCCGTTCCATATGCAACCGAGGTCGCGGCTGCCGCGGAGCCATAGCGATAGAGCGGCTGCGGGCTGTCCGGCATCACGTAGAGGAGCTGGCCCGGGCCTTCGACCATTCGATGCAGCGTTCGCACAGGACTGCCCGGCGGAGTCGTTTGCTGCCACGAGCTGCCGTTCCACTCCCATACCCTGGCGAGCACCTGCGGCGTGACCTGCGACGCATCGCGGCCACCGTGCAACACGACACGATCGCGTTCTGGCGACCACGTCATCGCGAAGTCGTACAGATACGGGAACGGGACCGGACCGCGGTCGGCCCAATCGGCTCCGTTCCACGTCCACGTCCGGTTGTTGGCGACGAGCACGGCTTCGCCGCGACTCGGCATCGAGGCCATGCGATGGCCCGCGGAAGGCGGTGGCGACGTGTTGGGGAATCGCCGCGTCCAGCCGCTCGCATCGAGCGTCCACGTCTCGTTGGTCGAGTTGATGCCGTTGAGGCCACCGAACATCACGAGCTGTTGCCCGGTGCTGGCGATGGCGCTCTGGTCGCGGACGTTCGGTCGCGGCGACGCGATCGGCAGCGGCGACCACGCGGCGCCGGTCCACGCGAAGTCGCCGTTGGCAGCCACTGCGACCGGGATGCCGAACACGTCGTCGAACGCGAGATAGCTCGGCGCCGAAGGGCACTGCGCACCGCATGCATGCGTCGTCCAACGCGAGCCGTCGAAGGTCTGGGCCGTTCCCTGCGCATCGAACGGGAATGCGAGGATCTCGCCGCGGGAACGATCGAACACGGCCGAGGCGGGGAAGCTCTGCAGGTGGCTGATCTTCGGCGCCGCAGCATCTGCCAGCTGTGTCCACGCGATGCCGTTCCACGACCAGAGGTCACCGTGCCAGACCGCGTTGCCCGCGAACGACGCACCGCCGTAGAGGAGCACGCGCCCGTTGCTGGCGTCCGTCGCCATTGCCTGCGCGTAGCGGGCGCTCGGCCTCGTCGTCGTCGGCACGAGCCGCCACGTGACTCCGTCGAACGCCCAGAGGTCGTTGCGCGTAACGGCCATTCCCTGGATGGACTCGTAGCCGCCGAACACGAGCAGATCGCCAGTCAACGGATCGCGCGCCGTCGAGAACCACTCCAGCGGCGGCGGCGAGACAGGCGTCACGATGCGTTGCCACGTCGTGCCGTTGCACGACCAGACTTGCAGCGGCGTGCCTGGAGGAAACGCGGTCAGCGACAGGATCGCGCCGGTCCGCGGATCGTGCTCGAGGCACCCGTTCACGTTCCACGGCGGCGCTGTGCCGACCATCGAACGCTGCGTCCACGTGGCGCCGTTCCAGTCGTGCACGTCGGTGGAACCGAACGCGCTTTCCACGAGCGTCGTCACCTGGCGCACGGGGTCGTAGGCGAGAAGCCAGCGTCCGACGCCGAACGAGTTGGGCTGCGCAACGGTCGCCCAGCTGGAGCGGTCCCATTCTGCGATGAAGTTGCCGTTGATCACGGCGACGAAGCGGCCGCGCCGCGCGTCGTAGACCACCTGATCCGGCAATCCCGGCGGCTGTTGCGTCTCTGACCACGCGCTGCCATCGAACGCCCAGGCCTCTGCATGCTGCGTGTTCGCCTGCGTGCCGCCGAACACGCGCGCGCGATTGGCCACCGGGTCGTGCGCCATCGCATGGAACGCGCGCGGCCACATCACGCGCTCGGTCGTCCATTGCGATTGGGCGGTCAGGGCCGTTGCGAGCAGCGCGGGCAGCGCGCAAAGGCAAAGGTGGCTCGCTGGGTTCGACATGGGATGCAGGGTCGTTGGCAGGGGCCCGATCAATCTACCGCAAGGCGGCAACTTCGTTGGCGGCCGCTACTGCGCGACGCCCCGCAAGCCCGCCACGACCTCGACCTTCTTGCCGTCCCAGCGGTGCAGGCGACCTTGCGCGTCTGCGCCCAACACGACGTTGTCGTCGTCGCCGAACGCAACGCCGAGCACGTGGTCGCCGAGCGATGGACTCGTGCCGAGCGCCTTGCCGTCGAGCGCAAAGCGCGCGAGCTTGCCGTCTGCGCCACCAACCGCGAGCGCGTCCTTCTGCGAGAACGCGACCGCGAGCGCTTCGCCTTGGCATGCCTTCTTCTGCCAGCGCTCCTTGCCGTCCTTGCAGTCGAACGCGCGCACCGTGCCGTCGCCGCATGCAAGCGCCACCACCGTGCCGGAGCGATGGAAGGCGACTGCGTGCGCAGCGCCTTGCGGCGAACGCAACGTCTGCGCGATCGCGCCGCCGTCGACTTCCCACAGCACGCACGCGCCGCTGCGGTCCGCTGCTGCGAGCAGCGAACCGTCGGGCGAGAACGCGAGCGACAGCACGAAGTCGTCGTGCTTGCCTTCCCACAGCGGTTCGCCCGCGTCGTCCGCGCCGCGATCGAGCGAATGCACGCGAACGCGCTTGCTGCTGCCGCCGATCGCGACGACGCGCGCGCCGTGGTGCACAGCGACCGCGAGCGGCACGTCGCGCTCCTTGCCGAACGCGCCAATCGCTGCGCCGGTGATGACGTCGAGCACGAGCGCGCGACCGTTCTTGCCCGCTTCGCCGCCCGCGATCGCGAGCAGCTTGCCGTCCGGCGAGAAGCCGACACTGCCGATGCGCGCAAAGCCCGTGTCGGCGCACGCGACGAGCTTGCCGCCGCCGTCGAGCAGAAGCGCTTGTCCGATGCCAGCGGCCGCGAGCAACGCTCCGCGCGGGCTGCGCGCCAAGGCGGCAATCGGCGACGCGCGCTCGGACGTGCGCATCGCGACTGTGGGCCAGCCGTTCGGCATCGGCGCGGGGCCCGACGACGCGGCCTCGACTGCGGCGGCCGCGGCCTTCGCCTTCGCTTCGCGCTCGCGCCAGAACGCGCGCGCAGCGCCCTTGTCCTCGGCTGCGCCGTGTTCGATCCACGAACGCACGATGCCCTGCGTCTTCGCGTCGAGCGCGTCGGCGTCCTTCGGCATGAAGGGCCGCTCGACCAACGCGATCATGCGGAACAACCGCGACTGGTCGGGCTCGCCTTGCACGATCGACTTGCCGGATCCGCCGCCTTGCATCGCCGCGGCATACGACGACAGGTCGAGGCCGCCCTTGCTGCTGTCGGGGTCGTGGCACGCGACGCAGTGCTCCGAGAAGATCGGCTCGACGTCGGCCCACACCACGAAGCGCGGTTCGCCTGCGTCGTTTGCGGGCGCAGCTGCGGACTCTGCGGGCGCGACGGCCTTGTTCGATGCGGGCGCGGGTTGCTTGTCCGTGTTCTGGGGCGCAACCACAGCCGGCGCAGACTGCTTGTCGTCGGCCTTCGGCGCGACTGGCTGCTGCGGCTTCGGCGCTTCACTGGGCTTCTGAGGCTCGCTTGCCTTCTTCGCCTCGGCAGCAGGCGCAGGCGGAGTCGGAGCGGGTGGCGCGCTTGCCGCAGGTTGCGCCACAGCTGGCTTGGCCATCGCTGCCGCGTTCGCAGGAACGGCCGGCGCAGGCTTGCTGGCAGCCGACATCGGCAACGCGCCGAGCAGCTTCTGCAGGTCCGTGAGCTGTTCGCGCTCCTTGCGCAACGCCCGAGCCTTCTCCGCCATCGCCTCGACTTCCGCGAGCAAGCGCTTCGACTGCTCGCGCTTCTCTTGCGCAGCACGGTCGAGCGCCGCGGCGGCCTCTTCGAGCTCGGCGGCGCGCGCCTTCCATGCGGCGGCATCGAGCGTGCGCAGTCGATCGAGCATCGACCGCAGCTGCTCGGTCGGCCCGAGCGAGGCATCGACGGCGGCGGGCGGTTGTTGCTTGTCTGCTTGCGTCGCTTCCTTCGGTTCCTGCGCAGATGCGCTGGCGCATGCGAACAAGAACACGATCGAACGCAGCGTCGCCGCGAAAGCAGGCGAGCGACGCGACGCTCGCGATCGCGTCATCGACATGGCTGGAACCGGTTGCTGGTTGCGGTCGTTCATGCGCCTCAGTGTTGGAACAGGAACTCCTTCGAGTTCAGCACGGACCAGTAGATGTCTTCCCACGCCGCGATCGTCGCCTTCGCGTCGCCGGCGGGCACGACGGCGAGCATGCGCTGCGCCTCGTCGGGCGACGGCATGCGGCTGTAGGCGGCGAGCCAGAGGTCTTCGAGCATCGCAAGCGGCTCGCGCTTCTCCGCGAGCGAACGACGCAAGCGTCCCTGCGCGCTGCCGAGCTTCTGCAGGATCGTGTCGCCGTTGATGAGATGCAGCGTCTGGCCCAACGTGGGCTCGTCGCGGCGATCGCATGCGCACGAACTGTCGCGCGCCGGCCGGCCGAATGCGTCGAGGAACGCAACGCTGCCGCGGCCGCCGTCGACTGCGCTGGCCGTCGCGCCGACCGGAGCGCCGGGATACTTCGTCGCAACGTCCGTGACCATGGAGATCGCGTCGAGCAACGCCTCCGCCGACAGACGTCGCGGCGCAATGCCGGCGAACGTCGACGGATGCGCGTCGGCTGGCAAGCCTGCGGACTGGTAGGAACGCGAAGCTGCGATTTCACGCACGACGGCGCGCACGTCGTAGCGCGCAGCTGTGAGCACGGCCGCGAGATGGTCGAGCAGCTCGGGATGCGACGGCGGGTTGCCGATGCGCACGTCGTCGACAGGATCGACGAGGCCGCGGCCGAACATGCGCGCCCAGATCCGGTTGGCGACGTTGCGCGCGAACCACGGGTTGTCGTTCGCGACGAGCCAGTCTGCGAACGCAGCGCGCCGATCCGTTCCCTTCGCGATCGTGGCCTTGCCTGCGCCGAGCAGACGCGGCTCCGCGACGGCGCCGTTGCGCAGGTTGCGCACCTCGCCGTCGCCGCGATCCCACACGACGTTCTCGTAGGGATCGAGGCCGCGCTTCTTGCCGACCTGGCCGAAGAACGCGGCGAGGCCGTAGTAGTCGTCCATCGTCCACCGCTCGAACGGGTGGTTGTGGCACTGCGCGCACTGCAATCGCACGCCGAGGAACACCTGCGCCGTCTTCTCGGCGACGAGATGCGGTTGCCGCGCGATGAGCTGGTAGTTGGCAGGCGCGTTCGTGAACGTCGCGCCCGAAGCGGTCAACAGCTCGCGCACCGTCTCGTCGAACGGCCGCTTCTGCTCGAACTGCGTGCGCAGCCAACGACCGAGCATCGACGCGCCCTTCTGCTCCATCGTCTGCGCGTCGACTTGCAGCACCTCCGCCCACGTCGCCGCCTGCAACGCCGCGAACTCGGAACGTTCGAGCAACTCGTCGACGAGTCGCGCGCGCTTGTCGGGCCGAGCATCGGCGACGAATGCGCGCACCGCGTCCGGTGTCGGCAGCACACCGAGCAAGTCGATGTGGACGCGCCGCACGAACTGCTCGTCCGTGCACGGCGCGGCGCGCTGCGTCTTCGCCGCCGTGAGCGCCTTGCGCATGAAGGAATCGATCGCGCCACCTTCCGGCTCGGCAGCGAGCGTGAACGGCGTCGCGTCCGCGTGCACGCGGACGCGCGCGATCGCGGCGAGCCCCGAGAAGCGCGCGAGCACGACCGCTTCGCCGCGGCCCGTCGCTTCGAGCATGCCACGCTCGATGCGAGCAGCGCCTTCGTTGCCCGACGACCACGACACGCGGCCCGTGACGTCGGCGTCGGTCCCGTCCGCATAGCGCGCGCGCACCGAGAACGGCAACTTCGCGCCGAGGCCCGTGAGCGTCGCGTTGCCGGGGAACACTTCGATCGCAGTGACTGCGGGCGCCGTCGCGCGATCGTCGGTCGCGCCCTGTTCGATCCACTCGACGATGCGGCGATGGTCGTCGCTGCCGGGCTGCATGCGCTTGCCGCCTTGGTGCGGAACCGATGCAGTCGCCTTCTGCAGCAACAGGCTCTGCTCCGGCGCGAGCAGGTCGACGCGACGGCCGCGCAGCTCGCGCGTGATCGCGCGATGGTCGCGATCCGGGTCGTAGCCGAACAACGTCAACGCGAAGCCGTTCTTGCCGACGGCGGCGCCGTGGCAACCGCCCGAGTTGCAGCCGCCAGCGGTCAGCGCAGGGATCACTTCGTTGCGGAAGCTCGCGCGCGGCGACGACGCGCAGTTCACGACGACGACCTTCGCGCGCATCTCGACGCCGCCGACGACGCCGACCAACTCGGTCTCGCCGTCCTTGCGCGGCGACAGCGTCGCCACGCCTTCGCTCGACTCGACGGATGCGATCGCCGGGTCTGCGACCGTCCACGCGACCTCGCGGGCCCACGACGTCACGCCGAGCACCTCGTCCTGTTCGGCGGCGAACACGCGTTGACGGTCGAGCGCGGAGTCGAGCCGCACCGCAGGCGGGAACGCGCGCAGCGCCGACGTCTTCGGCTTGTCTTGCGCACCGAGGCCGAGCGTCAGCGCGAACATCGCGAACAGTGCGGATCGAGACGAGGTGTTCACTTCGCTCCTCCTGCTTGCTCCGTGGCGGCCGGTGCTTTGGCTGCGCGCTTCTTCGGCTCGTCGATGCGCACCTCGCCGATCGGCATGCGATGCGTGACCTCAGAGCCCGCGTGCGCCACGCGCACCTCGAGCACGATGTCCTTGTGGCGGCCTTGCGCAGCATCCGCTGCGACGCGCAGCGTGAACGTCCCTGCCGCGCCTTGGCTCGGCGCTCCTTCGCACTTCGTGACGACGGGCTCCGCGACGACGCCGCGCGGCAACGACAACAACCGCAGCGTGCAGTCGCCGACGACCTCGTTGGGGAACGCTTCGGTGCGCGTGAGCGTGAACGGCAACGCGAGGTCCGCGCCCTTCGGTCCGCGAGCGCCAGCGCAGGTCGCGGTGATCCACGGCGGCGCGACAGCCACTTCGCAGAACGACGAGCACAGCTCGAAGCCTTCGCCGCCGACTTCGCACGTTGCGCGCACCGCGAGCGAGAACGGGCCGAGCGGAGCGCTCGCGCTGGCATCGAGCGGCAGCATCGCTTCGGTCGCGTTCGCTGGGATCGTGACCTCGCCAGAACTCACGCCTGTCGGCGTCCACAGCGCCTTGACGCGCACATCGAACGACGGGCCGTCGCGACGCTTCACCTCGACCGGAACGAGCAACGGCGCGCCGCGCACGACCGGGACCGACGGCGCGCGCACGGCGATCGAGAACGGCGCAGGCGCGGCGACGGACACCGGCATGCGCGTCTCCGTCGTGGTCCAGATCGGCTGGTCGTTGCGCACCGTGACGAGCGGCAACACTTGCGCGTAGCCAGCGACGCGTTCGATCGGCTCCTTCTCGGCGCGCATGCGAACCTCCGCGAGCGCCGCGCCGATCGGCGCATCCGTCGCAGCGGCGACGACGAGCGGAACGGTGTTCTGGCCCTTCTTGACCGCGCCGAACTGCGCCGTCACCCCGTTCGGCAGTCCTTGCAGGAACAACGCGAGGCCCGCGTCGTAGTCCGCGTTCTCCAACTGCAGCACCATGCCGCCGTGCGCTCCTTGCGGCGCGGTGACGACCGGCTCCTGCGCGCGCGCGACGACGAGGCGCGTCTGCATCGGCTTCTCCTGCGGCGCGGCGACGAGCACGAACGCATGCGCTTCCGAATGCGCGCGCAGATGGTCGCGAACCGTCACGAGCAGTTCGCCGTCCTGCTGCGCCGTCACGCGGACATAGGCATCGGCGGCCGGCGCGCCTGCGTCGTCGTCGCCTGCGATCAGCGAGCCTGCCGCATTGCGAACGCCGATCACGGGATCGAGCGGCGAGCGCATGCCGATCGCGTGCACGCGGAACTCGAACGCTTCGCCCTTCTTGGCGGCGACGCGATAGCGAACGCCTTCGGGCAAACGCACGACGCCGCTCACGCGGCATGGATACGGAAGGAGCGGCGGCGCTGCGGGCGCTACAGCGACTGCGTCCGTCGGGCTCGCGGGCTTCGTGGCATCGATTGCGTGCGCCGGACGCGCTGCGCCGGCTGCGTCGCTGCTCGCAGGCGAACTCTGCGTCGTCGTGGGTTGCCTGGCTTCGCCGCTCGCAGTCGCATCGGTCGCGCCGACACCCGCTTTCGCATTCGCCGACGCTTCGACGAACGAAGGCTCCATCGCATGCAACGGCACGGGACCGGCGTGCAACCACACCGGCGTCGGCGACGTGCCGCGCGCATCGCGCGGCCAGACCGCGATCCAACCCGACGCGTCCGCAGGAACATCGACGTCCATCGGCGGCATCTCGGGTTCGCCGACGAACACAACGCGCGCCCTGCTGCCCGGCATGGCCGCCGTCGGCGCGAGCGCAGTCGGCCGCGGCAGGTCGCCTGCGTGCAAGCGATACGCGCCGACGTTGAGCCGGTCCGCGAACGACGGCTCGACACGCACTTCGTAGGAGCCAGCATCGTTCGCGACGAACGACAGCCACGGGTCCTTGTGGCCCAGTGCAGTGTCATCGACGCGCGCGATCTCCGTTCCCTTCGGGTCGCGCACCGAGATCGCGACGTCGATCGGCCCGCGGCCGAGCCGCATCGCCTCGACTTCGCAGACGCAGCGCGCGCCCTTCTGCAGTTCGACGACGTAGACGTCGGTCTCCTCGCCGCGGATCTCGCCGCCGACGACACACGGGATCGCGATCGGCATCGGCGCGTCGCCGTTGCGCGTCTCCGCGACTTCGCGCAGTTCGCCGACGAACAACGAGAACGAGTTCGACAGGCCGCCTGCGGTGCAGAGCCGCACCGGATGCGCGCCGAGCGGCGCATCGGCGGCGACGCGCACGCGCACCGTGCACTCTTGCGCGTTCTTGCCGGGGGTGAAACCCAGGACCTCGAGGCCTTCGGTCGCGCCGCACAACGACGTCGGGCTCGCGAGCCGTTCGCCGCGCAGCACGAAATCGACTTCGGTCCCGCGCTGTGCGCCGGGCGGCGTCGCCGACGCGACGCGCGGCGGCAACATCGCGGCGGCAACGAGCGCGAACGTCGTGCCGACGATCGCGAGGCTGCTCGGCGACACGACGGCGACGTTCACGCGATCGCTCCGCGGATCGGCGCGCCGTCGCGCACGAGGTCGATCGGGCGATCGCCGGACGACATCAGCTTCTTCTCGGGATCGATGCCGAGTTGCGAGAACACCGTCGCAGCGAGGTCCGAGGGCCGCACCGGATCGCTCTCCGGCTCCGCGCCGGTCGCGTTCGTGGCGCCGAGCACGACGCCCCGCTTGCAACCGCCGCCCGCCATCGCGATCGAGAACGCGCGCGCCCAGTGGTCGCGGCCGCCGTCCGCGTTGATGCGCGGCGTGCGCCCGAACTCGCTCGTCGCGATGACCAGCGTGCGGTCGAGCAGGCCTTCGGCATCGAGGTCGGCGACGAGCGCCGAGAACGTCTGGTCGAACTCCGCCATGCGCGCGGGCAGGTCGTTGCCGATGCGCGCGTGGTGGTCGAAGCCGTCGTGCGCGATGACGACGTAGCGAGTGCCCGCAGCGACGAGACGCCGCGCGAGCAGCGCGCTCATGCCGAGGCGATGACGGCCGTAGCGGTCCTTCTTCGCGTCGGGCTCCTTCTGCAAGTCGAACGCGGCGCGCGCCTTCTCCGACTCCAGCATCGTGAACGCCTGCGCGTAGAACGCTTCGCTCGCGACCACCGCGTCCGCGGTCTGCAGCTCGGGCCGGCTCGCGTCGAGGTCGTGCAACAGCGACTTCCTGCGATTGCGCCGCGCTTCGTCCATCTCCTGCGCGGGCGCGAGATCGCGCACGCGGAAGCGCGCGTTGCCTGGATTGCCGCCGACTGCGAACGGCGCGTGCGCGCTGCCGAGATAGCCGTTCTGCAGGAACGGGCTGTTGGGGCCGGGCACGCACACGTACGGCGGCAGGTCGTTGCGCATGCCGAGTTCGTGCGCGACGACGGAGCCGAACGACGGATAGACGATCGCCGGGCTCGGCGCGTAGCCGGTCAGCACCGAATGCGCGCCGCGGTCGTGGTCCGCTTCGGTGTGCGTCATCGAGCGCACGACGACGAGCTTGTCGGCGATCGACGCGGTCTTCGGCAGCAGCGACGAGAAGCGGCAGCCAGAGAGCTTGCTGTCGATCGCGCCGAACGGGCCGCGCACTTCGATCGCCGCCTCGGGCTTGGGGTCGAACGTGTCGATGTGGCTCAGGCCGCCCGACATGTGGATCTGGATCACCGCGTCGGCGCGCGGCTCGTTGCGCGACGGCCAGCGCCCCGTCGGCTGCGATGCAGCGAGGAGACGGCCGCCGAAGGCCATGGCGGCGCCGTGCACGAGGAAGTCGCGACGCGTGGTCCTGGTCATGCGCGAACGAGCGCCGCGTGGGAGTGCGCGGCTCTTGGGTTGCGGAGCGGTCCGTTCGCGCGCGGCCGATGGCATGGCGGGTTCGCGGCGAACGTAGGAGAAGCGGCGGATGATAGCCGGGCAGCCTTCCGCGCCATGGGCTGTTCGGCCCGAGTCTGCATCGCTTTCGCTGCGGCGTCGTGCGTCGAATGCCCACGCGCGATGCGACACACACGGTCCTGCGTGCATCCAAAGCCATCGCTTCGGCGATACTCAGGCGCCATGGCCAAGGTCCTGACCCTCCTGATCGGCACCACGCTCGCGTCCGCCGTGCTGTGGAGTTGCATGAGCGGCCCGAGCCACGACGCAAGCAGAGATTCACAAGGCGCGCGCGAGCAGAAGACGCGTGAGGTCGAGTTGCTGCCGGATCCGGCGCCACCGCCGCCCGACCAACCGGCAGAGTCGCAAACGAGCGAACCGGCCGTGGCGAAGGCCACGGGACCGATGGAGCCCGCCACACCCATCGAGCCGCCGCCTCCCGTGCCCGCGCAGCGGCAACCGTTGCGGCTCGCGATCCCGCGCGGCAAGGACGGCCGCTTCCCGGATGCGATCGAAGTCGACGGCACACGCCTCGCGCTGCAGGGCGCGGGATTGTGCGAGTGGGGATTCATCGGCATCGATCTCTATCGCGGCGCCCTCTATGTCGAGCAGCCGTTGCAGACCGCGGAGGACGCGTTGCGCAAGGACCAGCGCATGGTGATCCACCTCGACTTCGTGCGCGAACTGACCAAGGACCAGCTCTGTGCAGCATGGCGCGGATCGGTCGAGGTCAACGCCAAGGGTGACACGCACGACCACGGCCCCGCATTGCAGCTCCTGTGCGATTCGATGCGCACTGTCGACGACGGCGACCGTTACTCGTTTGCGCTGACGCCAGGCGACGGAATGCGCGTGATGCACAATGACGCAGAATGCGCGCACATTGCGGACGAGGAGTTCCGGCGCCTGTTCGTGAAGCTGTATCTGGGCCCCAATCCGCCGACCAAGGCGCTGCGCAAGGCAATGCTCGGAGGCGCGAAGTGACGCGCACGAAGCGCGGGTTCTTCGCTGCGGCAGCGTCGCTGCTCGCCGGTTGCGCGTCGCATCCGCCGTTGCCGACCGTCTCGAACGTCGACTTGCCGCGATTCATGGGCGACTGGTTCGTCGTCGCGCACATTCCTGCGCCGGGCGAGACCGAGGCGCACAATGGCGTCGAGTCCTATCAACTGCGGCCCGACGGCACGATTGCGACGACCTATGCGTTCCGCGACGGCGGATTCGACGGCGACGTCGAAGTCATGCAGCCCAATGCCGTCGTCTGGGACACGACCACGAACGCGACCTGGGGCATGCAGTTCTTCTGGCCGCTGCGGTTCGAGTACCTGATCACGTGGCTCGACGCCGACTACCAGACCGTCATTGTCGCGCGCACGAGCCGCGACTACGCCTGGATCATGGCGCGCAGGCCGGACCTCGACGCAACGACGCTCGCGAACCTCGAACGCGAACTCGCGCGGCAGGGCTACGACATGAGCAACTTGCGCCGCGTCCCGCAGCAATGGCCCGACGCCGGGCATCCGGTGCAGTGGCGTGGCAATGCAGCAGTGTCGGGCTCGACCGCAGCTTCGACAACTCGCTGACAAGTCCGCGGTCGCGTCCGGCTACAGTCCGCCCCTTCGCCACGCGCCAAGGCCCCCGCCTGCGCGCGTGCCGACTTCGCGCACCCGCCCGCTGACCTGCCATGCAGAACTTCCGAAACATCGCCCTGCTCCTCGTCCTTTGCGCCGCCGGCCTCGCGTTCTGGCTGACCGGAAGCGGTGGCGACGAGGTGGCTGCGCCGACGCAGCTCGACACCCCGGCCCCGACCGAGACGACGCAGGACCAGCCTGACACCGCGCTCGGCACGACGAAGCAGCCCGAGCAAGAAGCCGAGACGCAACGCACGCAGGCGGCGACGCCGGTCGCGACGCAACTCGGCAACGCGCCGGCGATCGTCGGCACGGTGAAGGACGAGCAAGGCCTGCCGGTCGCGGGCGCGGTGGTGAGCACGGGCATCACGGCCGCGTTCTCGCAGCGCTCGTTCGGCACCGGCGACTTCGATTGGCAGGACGCGAGCAAGATGGCGCAGCGCATGCGCGAACGCATGGCGGCGCGCATCGAGGTGACGACGGCGAACGACGGCACGTTCCGCCTCGTGCCGGACGGCGAAGGCGCGCAACTGCAGATCGAAGCGAAGGCGCGCGCGTTCCAGCTCGCGAACAAGTTCGTCGACCGCCCGACCACGAAGGATGTCGACGTCGGCGTGCTCACGCTGCCGCGCGGCGCGGTCGTCGCCGGCCGCGTGATCGACAACCAGAACCAGCCGATCGAAGGCGCGTCGGTTATGCGCATCGCGGCGCAGGCCGCGGGCGGCCCCACCAGCCCCGGCCCCGGCGGCATGCGCTTCGGCGGCGGCGGCCCGTTCGGCGCGATGATGGGCGGCAACGGGATGGACATGATCCCCGGCGAGATGCTCGACGTGATGCGCGGCTTCCTCGGCGACGTGCTCACCGACAAGGACGGCCGCTTCGAGATGCCGCACATGCCGCCCGGCGATTTCACGCTGCGCGTGCGCCACAACGAGCATCCGGCCGCGTCGCGCGAAGGCCTCTCGGCTGCGGCGGGACAGACGATCCCCGATTTGTTGATCGTGATGGCGCCCGGCGCGGACATCCGCGGCCGCGTGACTGCGATCCCCGAAGGCACGAAGGACGTTCGCGTGCTGTGTGCGCCGGCGGACAACCCGATGGCAGGCATGATGGGCGGCGCGGGCGGCAACGAAGCGTTCGGCCAGATGGGCGCGCAGTTCGCCGAGATGATGGGCGACTTCGCGCTGACGGCAGAACGCTCGGCCGAGCCGATGTCCGACGGCAGCTTCGCGCTGCGCGGCCTGCCGGTCGGCAAGCGCTATCGCGTGTGGGTCACGCAGGGCGCGCGCGGCTTCCTCAACAACAACGTCTGCAGCCAGCGCGTCGAGGTCGCGAGCGGCGCAACGGGCGTCGAGCTCGCGTTCGACCCGGGCATCGTGGTCACGGCGAAGGTCGTCGACAAGGACACCGCCAAGCCTGTCGAAGCGATGATCGTCCGCCACCAGTTCGACGGCGGCAACGACATGATGGCGATGGCGCAGGGCTTCATGAACATGGGCGGCCAGGTGCGCGCCTACCCTGAAGGCAGCGTCACGATCCCGAGCCTGCGTCCCAAGAAGGACCAGAAGCTGCGCGTGACGATCGAGGCGATCGGCCACCGCAAGTTCGAGCAACGCGACATCGTGTTGCCCGCGAGCGGCTCGCTCGACCTCGGCACGATCGCGCTCGAGGCGAACGCGACCGTGCGCGTCGAAGTGCGCAACAAGACCGGCGCGCCGGTCGCCGGCGCATCCGTGCGCCTTCGTTCGCAGCGAGGAGCCAGCGGCAACGACATGAACGCGCGCATGCAGCAGTTCATGAACCAAGGCGGCCGCGGCGGCAGGAACATGGGCCCGTTCGCGAACATGCGCAACGGTGGCATCGGCACGCAGAAGACCGACGACAACGGCGTCGCGATCGTCAACCAGGACGGCAACGGCGCGTTCTCGGTCGTCGTCGAGGACGACGGCTACGCGCTGTATCGCAGCCAGGAACTGCAGCCCACGGACAAGCAACTCGCGCACTCGGCGCTGTTGCTGCGCGGCGGCTCGGCATCGGTCACCGCGCTCGACGGCGAAGGCAAGCCGATCGGCAACGCGCGCATCGAGCACCAGGATCCTGTCGGCGACAACGACACGCAGAACGGCAATGGCGACGGCGTCGCGACGTTCGACAAGCTCGCGCCGGGCGAACACAAGTTCCGCATCGCGTCGGGCAACCAGAACCCGATGCAGGGCATGTTCGGCGGCGGCAATCGTCGCGGCGGCGGCGGCGGCAACACGACGCCGGAGGCCGAATGGACCGTGGTGCAGATCGCCGACGAGGCGCGCGCCGAGGTCACGCTGAGCAAAGCGGCGTCGGCGACGTTGACGGGCATCGTTCGCGAGAACGGCATGCCGGTGAACGGCGCGCGCGTGCAGTTCGTGAAGGACGCGGCGGACGAGGCGCAGCAAGCGTCGAACGACCCCGTCGCCGACATCATGCGCAGCGTCGGCTCCTCGATGGGCGGCGGCCGCGGCGAGCGCACGGACGGCGAAGGCCGCTACACGCTCAAGGAACTGCCCGCGGGCACGCACCGCATCCGCGTGTCGCTCGACGGCCGCAGCATGCCGATGACCGCGCAAGTCGTGCTGCGCCTCGGCCAGAACGTGCTCGACGTCGCGCTCGACTCGGCCTCGCTCGCCGGCGTCGTCGTCGATCCGGACGGCAAGCCGGTCGCGGAAGCGAACGTGCGCGTGTCTGCAGCGGACGACACGTCGGTCAACGTGCAGGAACTCATGCAGGCGATGCCGTTCGGCCGCGGCGGCCGCGGCATGGGCGGCATGGGCGGCGGCGCGCAGATCAAGACCGACGCCGAAGGGCGCTTCGAGATGAAGGGCGTGCAGCCCGGCATGGCGCTCGTCGTGCGCGCGTCGAAGGGCGGCTTCGCCGGCGGCGAGTCCGCGCCCGTCGAGCTCGCGGCGGGCGGCAGCATGGCCGACCTGCGCGTGCAACTGACGAAGGGCGGCACGGTCAACGTGTCGTCGTCGTCGAGCCAGGCGTTTGCGTTCGTCGTCGCGACCTATGACGGCACGGACGCAAAGGGCGTGCAGCCGAAGGTCGCGCTGTTGAGCGGCGGCAAGGCGACGCTCGACGGACTTCGCCCCGGCACGTGGCGCATCACGTCGCGCCAAGGCATGGGCGGAATGGGCGGCATGTTCGGCGGCCGCGGCGGCGCGACAGGCGGCCAGAACGCCGGCGGCAACGGCGGTTCGGACCCGGTGCAGATCGTCACCATCGTCGCGGGCCAATCGGTCGATGTGACGCTTTGATGGACAGTGGTCCGGGGACGCCCCGGACCGGTCCGCATCGTCACGAGCCCATGACTCTCACGCCCGCCGATCCTCGCGTCCTGGAGACCTGGCCCGCAGAACTCGCGTCGCTGCCGTTCGGCAGCCCCGAGTTCAAGGCCGCCAACGAGAAGCTCGCGCTCGAAGACGAAGAGGCCCTGCGCCCCTTCGCTCGCGCGATGCCGACGTGGATCAACCTCACGAGCACCACGGTCTGCAACCTGAAGTGCTTCATGTGCAATCAGTTCCTCGACCCTGATTCGCCCAAGGTGATCATGGAGGACGAGGTCTATGACAAGGTCGTTCGCGAGCTGTATCCGTACGCGAAGACGATGCAGCTGTCAGCCTTCGGCGAGCCGCTGATGACGCCGAAGATGGAGAAGAAGCTCGACGACCTCGAGCGCTATGGCATGAAGCTGGAGATGGTCAGCAATGCCACGCTGATGATGAAGGAGTCGAAGTTCCGCGAGAAGCTCGTGAAGCAGCTGGAGCTCATCACGTTCTCGATGGATGGCGCCACGCGCGAGACCTACAACTCGATCCGCACGGGAGCGGAGTTCAACGAGGTCGTCGACAACATCACGCGCTTCACGGACCTGCGTTGGGCGATGCCGAAGGAGCAGCGGCCGCAGCTCAACTTCAACTTCATCCTGATGAAGCGGACGTTGAAGGAGGCGCCGAAGTTCGTGGAGATGACAGCGAAGTGGGGCGCGGACCTCGTCGTCTTCAACCACCTCGTGTCGTTCCACGACAGCCTCAAGGGCGAGTCGCTGCAGTATTGCCGCGAAGAGACCAACTACTGGCAGGACCGCACGCGCGAGGTCGCGAAGGCGCTCGGCGTGAACATCAAGATCCCGCCGAACTTCACGATCGTCGACGAGCCTGCGCCGTCCCCCACGCCGACGCCCATCGTCACGGCATCGAGCTCCACTGCAGCGACGCCGACGCCGAGCCTGCCCAAGGAACGCCCGTGCACGATGCCCGCGTATCGCTGCTGGTTCTTGTGGCGCCGCGTCTACATCGCGCCATACGGCGACGTGATCCCGTGCTGCGTCGCGGGCATGCCGAACTTCGGCAACATGCTCAAGGAGCCGTTCTGGGACATCTGGAACAACGGCACCTACCAGCAGCACCGCAAGCACGTCTACACGGAGCGCCCGTTCGGCAAGTGCCGCAAGTGCTACCTCATCTACCCCAACGCCGAACTCGCGGGCGAAGAGGGGTTCGAATACTGAGGCGCCTCACGGCGCGATCGTGAACGCGAGCGCGTTGCCGAGACGCAGCGCGCCCGTTCGGTCGACGCCGAGCGACTGCACCGCGAACGACACTCCCGCGAACACCGGATCGGCCGGCACCGGGACCGAGGCGTCGTAGCGTTGCGACGACGCGCCGTTCCCCGTGAATCCGCTCCACTGCAGCACCGCAGTCGGCGCATCGAGCAGCAAGTCGCCGAACGGCGTCGGCAGAGCGGGCGCGAGCGACGAAGCGAAGCCCACGCCGGCGAAGCCAGCCTCTGCCGCGACGGACAACCGCGTGGTCTGGCCGACGCCGAACAGGCCCGAGGCGAAGACCTGCGGTTCGACGAACTGCTGGCTCGCGCTGACGAGTCGCGCGTCGCTTCGCGGCGCGGGGCCGAACACCGCGTCGAGCCCGAGCGGCCCGTTGCGCAACCAGCGATCGAACCAACCGAGGGTGAGCGCCATCGAGCGCGCGAACACCGCATTGTCGGTCGCCGACACCAGCGAGAACGCGCACACGTTGAGGTGCGTGCAATCGCCGTTCATCAGGTAGTAGCACTTCGCCGACGCGTAGTTGGCGAGCGCCGCGTAGTAGGGCTGTGCGTTGGAGGCAACCGGAGTGATCGAGTCGCCTTGCCCCGCGACGATGCCGAGCGGCACGCGCACGTTGGCGGCGTTGGTCCCGCGCGGCGGCACTGGCGCCATGCAGAAGCCTGCGCGGTAGCCGGGATTGTTCGACAACACGTTGCCGACGTTGCCGCCGCCCATCGAGTGGCCGAGCAGGCCTGCATTGCCCATGTCGAGCGCGCCCGCAAACGGGCCGCCTGCAGTCGCATTGGCGGCAACGAGCGCGGAGTGGAGCGCACGGCCGTCATACTCCTGCCCCTGGTTGTCGAACTGCGTCGTGTTGCTCATCACGGCAATGAAGCCGTTCGAGGCCAGCGCATTGCCGACCGGCGCATAGTTGTTGCCCACGGCAGCGAAGCCGTGCAAGAACACGACGACCGGCCATCCGCCTGCGCGCGGGAGCACCGCGGCATTGGTGCCGGCGGCGACGGCTGGGTAATGGACGCGGGCCGTGAGGTTGGCGGAGCCCTGGCCCGTCGTGTTGGGCAAGCTCACGTCGCGGATGCCGACGGCGAGAGGCGACTGGGCCGCGAGGGGCGCTGCGAAGAGGAGCAACGAGGCGAACAACGTGCGCATGGACGATCCGGGCGCGGCCCCCAACCCGACCCGTGCATTCGGATCCGCGGCGGACGGCGCGCGCACAGGGTATCCGTCATCGCCTCGCCCCGCCCATCACGGTTCTCAGGCCAAATCGCCGCGTCGAACGTCGTTTTCTGCCGGGAGCAAGTCGATGCGGAGCCCCGAGTGCGGCATCGTTCGGCCAATGCGCGCGTTCCGACTGCTCTGGCTCCTCCACCGATGGATCGGCGTCGGTGTTGGCGTCGTGCTGCTCGTGACGGCGACCACGGGCTTCTTGTTGCTCAAGAAGAAGGACTGGGCGTGGATCCAGCCGCCGGTCACGGTCGGTGAGCCAGGGCCCGCGTCCTCGCTGAAGCCGCTGCAAGACGTGTATGCGGCGGTGTTCGCGCTCGGACTCCCCGAGTTCCGCGACGAAGCCGATGTCGCTCGCATCGACTTCCGGCCACAGCAGGGCGTCCACAAGGTCACCAGCAAGCGCGGCAACCTCGAGGTCCAGGTGTGCGCCACGACCCTGCGCACCAGCGAACCGCGAACACGCGCCAGCGACCTGCTCGAGCAGATCCACGACGGCTCGTGGTTCGGCAGCGCGATGCACGCGTTCGTCAGCCCTTTCGCTGCGCTGGCGCTCCTGTTCCTGTCGCTGTCCGGCTACTGGATGTGGCTCTGGCCCAAGTGGCAACGCAGAAAATCGCGCGCCCCGGAGGCGACCCGTTGAACCCGCGCCCGCATTCACCTAACCAGCGCGCCACGGTTCTGCCGTCCGGAACTCGCACCGAACGAAAACCGAAGCACCCGCTGCGCTCGTCGCATGCGGCGCCATTCCACAGCCCCTATCGCTCGCGATGACCGACTCCCCTCACGGCCGTCCAGCCTGGAAGCAGTATCTGCGCCTGATCCGGCCAGAAGCTGGCGATCTCGGCGTCATGCTCGTCTATGCGGCAGCAAGCGCCGTGCTCACGCTGGCGGTGCCGCTGACCGTCGATGCGCTCATCAGCAGCATCATGTTCGGCACGATGCTCACGCCGCTCGTCGTGCTCGTCGGCGTGTTGCTCGGCTGCCTCGTGCTGCAGGGCGTGCTGCGCGGCATGCAGATCTTCGTCACCGAGATCATCGAGCGCCGCATCTTCGTGCGCGTAACGAGCGACCTGTCGTGGCGCCTGCCGCGCATCGACATCGCCGCGTTCGACGCGAGCTACGGGCCGGAACTGGTCAATCGCTTCTTCGACACCGTCACGGTGCAGAAGAGCAGCTCCAAGCTCTGCCTGTCGCTCGCCGACATCGTGCTGTCGACCGTCGTCGGCATGACGGTGCTGTCGTTCTACCACCCGTTCCTGCTCGTGCTGACGTTGACGCTGCTCGCGGCGGTCTTCGTCCTCGTGTTCGTGGGCGGCATCGGCGGCGTGCGCACGGCCGTCAACATGTCGATCGCGAAGTACGACACCGCGGCGTGGCTGCAGGAGCTCGCGCGGCACACGACGGCGTTCTGCACGAAGGGCGGCGCGTCGTTCGCGGCCAGCCGCGCGGACGATCTCTGCGCGGACTACATCGCGGCGCGGAAGAAGCACTTCCAGATCCTGTTCCGCCAGATTTGCAGCGGCCTCGGCCTTCAGGTGCTGACGAGCACCGCGGTGCTCGGCATCGGCGGTTGGCTCGTCATCAGCCAACAGCTCACGCCCGGCCAACTCGTGGCGAGCGAACTCATTGTCTCGGCGATCGTCGCCAACCTGACCAAGCTCGGCGACGTGCTGCAGACGTGGTATCAGGTCTGCGCCGCATCCGACAAGGTCGGCCACCTGATCGACCTGCCGCTAGAACGCCAGGACGGGGCAGAGCTGCCTGCGGGCAAGACCGGAATGCGCCTGCAGATGAACGGCGTCACCTGCGCTCGCGAAGACGGCACGTCCGCGCTGCTCGACGTGTTCCTCGACGTCGCGGCCGGCGAGCGCGTGGCCCTGCTCGGCTCGACTGGCGGCAGTTCGAGCTACGCGCTCGACGTGCTCTACGGCCTGCGCAATCCGACCAGCGGCTACGTCACGATCGACGGCGTCGACCTTCGGCAACTGCGCCTCGACACGATGCGCGACCAGGTTTCGCTCGTGCACGGCACGGAGATCGTCGAAGGCTCGATCCTGCAGAACCTCCACTTCGGCCGCACGGACATCAGCCCCGACAAGATCCGCGACGCGCTCGCCGACGTCGGCCTGCTCGAGGAGATCCTCGCGTTGCCGAAGGGCCTCGAGACCGAACTGACGACGCGGGGCTCGCCACTGTCCGCGAGCCAGTGCAGCCGCTTGATGATCGCGCGCGCCATCGTGCGCGAGCCGCGGGTCCTGCTGCTCGACGGTGCGCTCGACGCGTTGCCGTGGGACGTGCGCCTGCGCGTGGTCGAGCACCTGTTCGACAAGAAACACGCGTGGACGCTCGTCGTCGTTTCGCAAGCCGAGGACGTCATCGCGGCGTGCGACCGTCTCGTCGACATCGACATTCGCGAAGCGCCCAACGAACCACCGCCGGGAATCGCCGCGCTGCTCGCAAAGAAGCAGAACAAGGAGGGCTCGTGACCATGGGCTCCCCCGCAACGCCTGACTATCCCGTCGTCGAACTCCCGTCGTTGGCCACGGCCGGCAAGCGCCGTGTCACGCGACGCTTCGGCCGATTCATGCTGTGTGTCCTGCTCGTCACGCCGTTCGTGCTCGCGTTCGCGCCGTGGCAGCAGAACCTCGCGGGCCAGGGTCGCGTCATCGCCTTCGACCCGATCGACCGGCCGATGCAGATCCAGGCTCGCACCGACGGCGTGATCCTGACGTGGCACGTCAAGGAAGGCCAATCGGTCAAGAAGGGCGACCCGATCGTCGACCTCGCCGACAACGACCCGCTGATCCTGCAACGGCTCGCCGAGCAACTCGCGGCGGCGGAGCAGAAGCGCGCAGCCGCCGTCGAGAAGCTGGGGCAATACACGATCCAGGTCGAAGAGGCGGAGAAGGCACGGCAAGCGGCGATGCAGCTGGCCGACGACGAGATCGCGGCCGCGGAGCAACAGGTCGTGGTCGCGAAGCAGGCGGTCAAGGTCGCCGAGGCGAACGTCACCTTCCGCGCTGCGTCGGAGACGATGTGGTCCGGCCTCGTCGCCGACCGCATCGGCGCGTCGATCGAGCTGGAGAACGCGCGCCAGCTGCTCGCGATCGCGCGCGCCGACCTCGACTCGCGCAACGCAGCGGTCGTCGGCGCCGATGCCTCGCTGCGCGCGCGCAAGAGCGCGCGGCTTCGCGTCGAACGCGACGAACAAGTGAAGGTCCAGTCGGTGAAGGCGCTGCGCAACACCGCGCAAGGCGAGGTCGCCGAAGCGGACGGCAGCATCCCGCGCATCCGCCGCGACCTCGAACGCCAGAAGCAGCAGCAGATCGTCGCGCCCGTCGACGGCTACGTGCAGAACCTGATCGCGAACGGCCAGGGCGGCGTGTTCGTGAAGCAATCGGTCACGCTGGCGATGCTGGTGCCGTCGACGCGTCAACTGGCAGTCGAACTGCTCGTCGACGGCAACGACGTCACGTTCGTCGACGTCGGCCGCCACGTCCGCCTGCAGTTCGAAGGCTGGCCCGCGATCCAGTGGGTCGGCTGGCCGTCTGCGGCGATCGGCACGTTCGGCGGCAAGGTTGCGTTCGTCGATCGCTTCGACGACGGCAGCGGCGACTACCGCGTGATGGTGCTGCCCGACGAGCGCCCGTTCTACGAACCCGAAGGCAAGGCCATCGACTGGCTGCGCACGCTGATCACCTACGACGCCGTGAACCAGGCGGACAACCCGCATGCGTGGCCGAGCGAACCGTGGCTGCGGCAAGGCGTGCGCGCGCGCGGCTGGATCGTGCTCGACCGCGTGTCGCTCGGCTTCGAGATCTGGCGCCAGCTGAACGGCTTCCCGCCCTCGATCGACCGCAACAAGGACGCGGCGAAGGGCAGCGGGAAGGACGGAGGCGGCAAGTGACGCGCACGACGAGGTCGCCGCTGCACGACGCGGTCGCGGCCGCTTGCCTCATGGCGCTCGCGGCCTGCCAGCCTGCTCGCTACCAACCGTCGCCCGTGTCGCTGCAGTTCGAGCTGCCGAAGCGGTCCGAATGGATGGACGGCCCGCTCGACATCCCGTCGCCCGGAGCCGCGGCGGTGGACCAGCCGCCAGCGCCCGAGCCCGCGGTGCACGGGCCGCTCGCGCTCGACACGGTGATCGACTCGGTCACGCGTCGCTACCCGCCCTACCTGAGCACGCTGCTGGAGAAGGACCTCGCCTCCGGTCGTCTCACGCAGGCGATGGGCGCATTCGACACGACGCTCGGCGCGAAGGGCGGCGGCCAGGTCCAGGGCTACTACGGATCGACGTTCGGACAGAGCCTGCTCGAGCAACCGCTCGCGACCGGCGACACGGTCTACGGCGGCTACCGCATCAGCGACGGATCGCTGCCCGACTACGACAAGAACCGCACGCAGGACAGCGGCGAGCTCGTCTTCGGCGGCCGCGTGCCGCTTCTGCGCGATCGCTCGATCGACCGTCGGCGCGCGGGCGTGCGGCAGGCGGAGATCGACGTGATGCTCGCGGATCCGGTGATCGCGCGCGCGCGCATCGACTACGTGCGCGCTGCGACGCGAACGTATTGGACGTGGGTCGCAGCCGGCCAGCGGCTCACCGTCGCACGACAACTGCTTCGCCTCGCAACGGATCGCGTCGATGCGCTGCGCCGCGGCGTCGAGCGGCAGTTCCTCGCGCCCATCGACATCGCCGACAACGAACGCCTCATCGCGCAGCGGCAGGTGTTCGTCGTCAACGCCGAGCGCCAGTTCCAGCAAGTGGCGCTGGAGATGTCGCTGTTCCTGCGCGATGCCGCAGACCAACCCATCGTCGCGGCCGAAGACCGCCTTCCGCAGGAGACGCCTGCGCCCGACGCCCTGCAAGGCGAACTGCGCGACGATGCGTCCACCGCGATCCGCCAACGCCCGGAGCTGCGGCGCTTCCAGCTCGTGATCGACCGCGCGCGCACCGACCTCGAACTCGCCGAGAACCAGACGATGCCAAACCTCGACCTCGTCGTCGAAGCGGCGCGATCGCTCAGCGACGGGCCCTACACCGACAAGGAAGACCTCGAGCTGTTCGTCGGCGGCGAGCTCAAGCTGCCGCTGCAACGACGCGATGCGTTGGGCCGCAGGGAGCAAGCCGTGGCGCGCGTGGCGCAGGCGCTCATCGACGAGAAGTTCTCGCGCGAACGCATCGTCAACGAAGTCACCGACGCGCGGTCCGCGGTCCGCGCCGCGTTCGAGCAGATCGAGAGCACCAAGAAGAACGTCGCGCTCGCGCGCGAACTCGTCGCCGCGGAGCAACGCGCGTTCGACCTCGGCCGCAGCGACCTCTTGCGCATCCAACTGCGCGAAGTGCAGCTCGCCGACGCGGAGGCCATGGCCCTCGACGCGATGCTCGCCTACCGCCGCGCGCGCGCCGACCTGCGCGCCGCGCTCGGCCACGATGCGATCGACAAGAACCCGTGACGAACTCTCCACGCCTCGCGCTGCGAGGCGCTGCTTGACGCGGCTTCGCGGCACGGCGACCGTGCCGCGATGCACCTCGACCTCTCGACCACGCTTCTCGCGACGTTCGCCGCCTCGCTGCTCGCGCTGCTGCCGCTGTCTGCCGTGACGCAGCAGGATCCCGCGAAGGCGTCCCTGCCGTCTTCGGTCGTGCCGACTCCGCGCAACGAGGAGTGGGGCATCGGCCGCGAGAAGGAGTGCATCCGCCGCGCGCGCGAGGCGGAGCCAGCGCGCGTCGTGTTCGTCGGCGACTCGATCACCCAAGGTTGGGAAGGGGAAGGCAGCGAGTTCTGGCGCGCGCACTTCGACACGCTCGGCGCGCTGAACCTAGGCAACAGCGGCGACCGCACGGAGCACGTGCTCCATCGACTCGCCGCGGCGCCGATCACGCGCCTGTCGCCGGACCACGTGGTGCTGATGATCGGCACCAACAACCTCGGCCACGGCAAGAGCAACGCCGACGACACGCTCGCCGGCGTGAAGGCGATCGTCGAGACCCTGGTCGCGCAGACGGACCACGCGACCATCCATGTGCTCGAGATCTTCCCGCGAGGCGAGCGCATGAACGCGATGCGCGGCGACATCGCGCAGGTCAACCAGGCGTTGCGTGCCCACGTTCGCACGGAGAACGCGAAGCAGAAGCAGGGCCCGGGCCGGCTGCGGATCCATGCGATCGGCGACCTGTTCGTCGACGCACGCGGCGAGATCAGCCCGAGCCTGATGCCCGATGCGCTGCACCTGTCGAAGGACGGCTACCGCATCTGGGGCGAGGCCTTGCTGCCGTTGGTGGCGAAGTGAACGCGCGCGTGTCCGTGCGCATCGCCGCGGTGTCGTTCGCGGTCGCGGTGTCGGCGTTCGCGCAGGAACCGCAGGCTGCGGAGCAGAAGCCCCACCGCGTGCACTGCGTCAGCGACATCAGCCAGGAGTTCTCGTTCTACATGGACGGTCGCTTCTTCCGGCAATACCTCGAAGGGCACGGCGAGGACGCGCGCAACTGGGGCTCGCTGTCGCAGCTCGACCTGTCGAACGCCAACCTGCTCGCGTTGTCCGGCGGCGATGCGCACGTGCCGTATGCGAAGGAGAGCCTCGCAAAGGTCGACGCGTTCCTGCACGAAGGCGGCGCCGTGTTGATGTTGCTGCAGTCTGCGGACGCGCCGGGCAACGAGGTGACGAAGCCGCACGCATGCGTTGCGGCCGAGGCGTCCGCGCAAGGGCCAGCGCGAGCGACGCCGCAGCTCGTTCGCTTCGCCGGCAGCTCCGACATCGACGTCGAGTTCCGCGGCGGCCCGACGCTCACGTTGCAGGCTCCGTGGCAGCCGCTCGTCGTCGACGCGAAGGAGCAACCGCTGCTCGCGCTCCGATCCGTCGGCAACGGGTTCTTGCTCGTCGGCAGCCGCGGCCTGTTCGGCAGCAACCCCGACGCTTCGGACCCGATCAATGCCGCGTGGATCACGCCGCTGCTGCTGCACGCGACCAAGAAGAAGACCGTCGACGCGCAGAAGCCGCATCGCTCGACGTGGGCCGAGGACACGATGCAGCTCGGGCCGCTGCTGCTGGAGTTCCACGACGGCACCGCGCCGTATGCAAAGGCGATTGCCGACGAATACACCGCGATCCGCCCCCACCTCGTCGAGATCACGGGCGTCGAGCCATCCGAAGGGATGATCAAGCGCCTGCTCGCGCTGCCGACCGGCGGCGGCGGGTTCTCCAGCGGCGAACGCATCGCGATCGGCGCGTGGTGGGGCGACTACCCCAAGAACCGCTACCCGATGGTCGAGCTGATCGGCCACGAAGCGGGCCATTCCTGGGTGCTGCCGTGCGCCGAGCCGCTGTGGAACGAGCCCATCGCAACCTACCTCGGCATCCAGGTCGGCAGGCGCATGGGCATGAAGGAGGCGGACGAGACGCTGAAGCGCCAGATCGCGCAGGCGCGGCGGCACGACCCCAAGTTCGACAAGGTCGACCCGCTGTCGCCCGACGCGCATCGCGACCTCGTCTGGGGCAAGTCGTACTTCGTGTTCGAAGAACTCGAACGACTGCACGGCCCCGGCGCGTTGGCGAAGTACTTCCGCACGAAGCGCGCGCTGCTGAAGGCGGATCGGCCGCGCTACACGTTCGACGACCTCGTGGCGGTGTGGAGCCGCGCCGTCGGCCAGGACCTGTTCCCGTGGTTCCGCTCGCTCGCCTTCCAGGTGCGCGAGGAACGCACAGGAATCTCCGTTCGCTGACTCGGTCGTTCGCTGACGCGCGGCAGAGGCTTCAGCGAGCCGCCGCGAGCGACGACGGCTCCGCGAGTGCCCGCAGCATCGCGCTCTCGTAGACGAGCGCGGTGCGCTCGACGCAGCGCGACCAGCCGAAGCGTTCGCTGTCGATGCGGCCTCGCGCGCCCATGGCCTCGCGACGCGCAGGGTCGTCGAGAAGGCGCGCGATCGCAGCGCCGAGAGCGGCTGGATCACGAGGCTCCACCAGCACCCCACTGGCTCCGTCGCGCACGATCTCGGGGATGGGGCCAGCGCGCGCCGCGACGATCGGACGGCCCGCAGCCATCGCCTCGACGAGCATCATGCCGAACCCTTCCCATCGCGACGGCGCCACGACGAGGTCGAGCGCGGCGTAGACGTTCGCCATGTCGTCGCGATTGCCGAGGAACCGGATGCGGTCCGACAGGCCGAACACGGCGATCCGCTGGCGCAGGCGTTGCTGCAGCGCGGCGTCTTCCGCGAAGCCGACCATCACGAAGATCGGTTCGGGGCGTTCGATCGCGAGCTGCAGCGCCGCTTCGACGAAGTCTTCTTGCCCCTTCTGCTCGGTGATGCGGCCTATGACGCCGACCGTCGGCCGTGCTGCGTCGAGGCCGAGCGCTGCGCGCGCGGCGGCACGGTCTGCGCCAGCGAACGCCGACGGATCGACGCCGTTGGGCACGACGTCGATGCGTCCTTCTTCGACGCCGATGCGCGACGCCACGTGGCTGCGCACCGAGTCGGACACTGCGATCATCGCGTGCGTCGAAGCGGCGAGACGCTTCTCCAGCGAGAGCATCGCCGGGTCGCGTTCCCACTTGTCGTCGTATTGGTTGTGGTAGTGCGACACGACCGCGAGACGCGACGCGCGGAACAGCGTCGCGGCCATGCGACCCACGACGTTGGGCCGGTTGGAATGCGTGTGCAGCAAGTCGATGCCGCGGTCGTCGATCCAGTCCGCGACCGACGCGACGGTGTCGATCTTGCGCGAGGATTCGTGCGCGTAGTGCACGTCGAACCCCGCCTCGGCAAAGCGGTCGCGCCGCTCGCCGCAGACGTTCGCTTGCTCCTCCTCGCGCTTCAGCACACAGAGCGACGTGGCGAAGCGTTCGCGCGGCAGGCCCCGCATCAGCTGGAACACGACCTCGGGGACTCCACCGAATCCCATCGTGGTGAGAACCATGCCGACGCGCGTCGGCGAACGGAGGCTCGACGCATCGAGCTCACGTGGTGCGGTGGTCATGTGGCGGTGGCTGCCTGAGGAGGGCAGAACCCTTACGCCTCGGCAACCGCACGCGGATCGGGCAATTGCCGATTTCGCCGCATGCTGCCGGATCCAGCGGCGTGCTTCCGGCGCGGCGCATCGCGCTCGCGCCGAGGCACGATCACCAGCCGAGCACGCTCGCGAAGATCAGCGGCGCGACGATCGTCGCATCGCTCTCGATGATGAAGCGCGGCGTCTTCGCGCCGAGCTTGCCCCACGTGATCTTCTCGTTGGGCACCGCGCCGGAGTAGCTGCCGTAGCTCGTGGTCGAGTCGCTGATCTGGCAGAAGTAGCCCCACAGCGGAACGTGCTTGCGGCGCAGGTCCTGGTGCAGCATCGGCACCACGCAGATCGGGAAGTCGCCGGCAATGCCGCCGCCGATCTGGAACATGCCGAGCGGGCTCTGCTTCGTGGTGCGCGTGTAGAAGTCGGCGAGCCACGTCATGTATTCGATGCCCGTCTTCACGGTGTGCACGTTCTTGACGTCGCCGCGGATCACGGCCGCCGCATACATGTTGCCGAGCGTCGCGTCCTCCCAGCCCGGAACGATGATCGGCAGGTTCTTCTCCGCC
>CAZEQF010000005.1:0-36340 GCA_964514315.1 uncultured Singulisphaera sp.
CGAACGACGTCGTCTTCGCGATCCAGCAGGCGTGCGACGAGAAGGGCATCGCGCACCCCGACATCGTCAGCGAGTCCGGTCGCGCGCTGTCGGCGCACCACTCGATCCTCGTGTTCGACGTGCTGGGCGTGAGCCAGATGCGCGTCGACGTGCCGGAAGGCTGCGACAAGGTCGACGAAGGCACCATCGCCAACATGGTGCAGATCCTTCGCGACCTCTCGCAGAAGAACTTCCAGGAGAGCTACCACGACGCGCTGCAGCTGAAGGAGGAGGCGATCAGCCTCTTCAACCTCGGCTACCTCGACCTCAAGGGGCGCGCGATGGCGGAGAACCTGTTCTGGGTGATCTGCGACCGCATCAACTCGATCGTGCGCACGCTCGACTACGTGCCGGAAGAGCTGAGCGGCCTCGAACGCGCGCTCGCGGACACCTACTACTGCAACTTCTCGGTGTTCCAGTCCGCGCCCGACCACTGGGCGGTCAAGCAGCTGTTCCCGACGATGCCGATCCATCGTCTCAACGAACGGCCGACGCGTCGCGCGATCCTCGCGGACCTCACGTGCGACAGCGACGGCAAGGTCGATCGCTTCATCGATCTCCGCGACGTGAAGAGCGTGCTCGAAGTGCACCCTGTGCAGCAGGGCAAGCCGTACTACTGCGCGATGTTCTTGCTCGGCGCCTACCAGGAGATCCTCGGCGATCTGCACAACCTGTTCGGCGACACCAACGCCGTGCACTTGTCGATGGACCAGGACCACGGCTATCGCGTCGAGCGCGTGATCGAAGGCGACACGGTCTCCGAGGTGCTGACCTACGTGCAATACGAGAAGCAGGACCTCGTGCGCCGCATCCGCAGCCGGCTCGAAGTCGCTGTGCGCGCCGGCCGCATCAACGTCAAGGAATCGGGCCTCCTCATGAAGCGCTACGAGGAAGGCCTGTCGGGCTACACCTACCTCACGGACGAGGCGGAGGACGGCGTCGAGCTGTCGCCTGCCCCGGCCGTCGAGTCCCAGAAGCCGCTCGAGCCGAGCCCCACGACGCCCACCGCCTGAGCACGGCGCAGATCCGCAAGAACCCCGACGCGCCACGCAGCCGATGAACGCCGCCGTATTCGTAGACTTCGAGAACCTCTTCGCCTCGCTCAAGAACCGCACTGAGTTCACCGGCCAGCGCACGCGCGACGTCGCGCTGACCATGCTGGAGAACCTCAAGTCGCGGCTGCGCGGCGAGGGCATGCAGATGGTGCTCGGCCGTTCCTACGCGGCGTTCGACACCTACCCTGGCATGGAGGTCGCGCACGACCTCGCGTTGATGGGCTTCGATCCGCAGTACGTGCTCGTGTCGCCCAGCGGCAAGAGCTCGTCCGACGTGCAGCTCGCCGTCGACGTGTGCCGCGTGATCTTCCGTCGCGCGGACATCGAGACGATCGTCATCGTCGCCGGCGATCGCGACTTCATCCCGATCGCGCGGCAGGTGCTCGAAGAGAACCGCGGGTTGCGCATGGTCGGCATCCCCGATGCGACGAGCGGCGACCTCAGGCTGCGCGTCGGCGCCGAGCGCTTCTTGAGCGCGCTCGACCTGATGCCGCACTCCGAGCCGCCGGTCGCGCAGACGGCCGCCCCCGCGGCTGTCGCGACCCCGAGCAACGGCGGCGCGGCCCCGGCCGAGCCTGCGCCGGCGGCGCGCGATGCGGACGTCGATCGTCACGAGCCTTCGCACGAAGCGCCCGCGCGCGGCAGCGGCAACGGTCCGGGCAGCGCCGACCGGCAGCGTTCCGGTCGCGCCGCGATCGTCCGCCACATCCCGGTCACGTG
Source organism: uncultured Singulisphaera sp. (assembly GCA_964514315.1). GTDB lineage: Bacteria > Planctomycetota > UBA1135 > UBA1135 > UBA2386 > SXPK01. Next base: position 1,815 of record CAZEQF010000005.1, read on the forward strand.
GCACAACACCGGCCACACCGCGCCGCACGCGACCGAAGAGCAGCTGACGACGTGCCTCGAACTGATCGTCAAGGCGCAGATGCGGCACGGCTCGCGGGAAGTGTGGCTGTCGCCGTTCCTGAAGGGCGCGATGAGCCAGCACTTCAGCAGCCTCGTGCACCCGGAACGGCGAGCGCTCGTCAACGAGTTGCGCGCGCGCGGCGCGATCCGCGTCGAAGAGCGCGAGAACCAGTTCGCCGACCATCCGTATTCGGTGATCGTCCTCGTCGAGGACCATCCCTGGGTGCAGTCGGTGGTCGAGCGCACGCGACGCAGCTGACGGCGGCGGCCTGCCGCTGTGCCGCGTCGCGCCTTGGATCACTCCTCGACTGGCGTCGGCGGCAACTGCTTGCGCGGTCCGGCGGTCTTCTTCGCAGGCTTCGCGGCCGCAGCGTCTGCGGCGAACAGCGGGTGCCCGGAGATCGCGCGGTAGAGCGCCAGCAGCATCGCCGCCTCGCCCTGCACATACGACCTCAGGTCGGTCGCGAGCTTCTCCTTGGTCGCGGCGCGCGTGCGCGGCGTCGATGCCTTCTGGATCGCACGCAACGCAGAGTCTTCGTCGAAGATCTCGGCGTCCCTCGGCTGCTCCGTGCCGCACAGGATGCGCGCGGTGTTCGACAGCGTGCGCTCGGCGAGCAATCCGTGGTGGAACAGTCCTGACTCCAGCAGCCGTTGCAGGTCGAGGTGCGACCTTGCCAGCACCGCGCGGACCGATTGCTTCTCCTCAGGCAGCGACTCGAGCAGGCTGCGAACGCACTCCAGCGCCTCCGCGTTCCAGAGGATCAGCATGCCGCCTCCGCTGAGGTGCTTGCCGAGCGTGCGCGCGAACTCGGGTCGCGGGTCGTCCTTGTCCGCGTAGGCGAAGCCAGCTTGCGTGATCTTGCCGCCTTCGGTGAGCGTCTCGCACGCCCATGCATACGGCGTCGGTTGCCACGGCTTCTGGTTGGCGAAGCGAGGCAGCGCCTCGGTGACCGTCGCGATCGAGAGGAAGTGCAGCGGGAACTCGACCTGCAGCAACTCCTCCTTGACGAACGGCTCCTGCAGCAACGCGCGTTCCCTCGCAGCCTGCAGCGTGCGGCGTTGGCTCAACGTCAGCGACGGGCGGGCGGGGTCGAGTTGCGCGAAGTCGGCGATGCCTTCTTCGTGCAGTTCGCGTTCGAGTTCCCGCGTGAGGTCCGGCAGCAGGCGCAGCGGGAACTCGGCTTCCTGCTTCGAGCACTTCGACAGATGCGGGCAGGGGAACGGCGCGGTGCAGAACGTGCCCGTCGGCAGGTCGAGCGCGCTGTTGTCGCCGACCTGTTGGACGAACGACTGCAGTTGCTGCTCGACGCGCGGCAGGATGCGACGGACTCGCTCGCTGACGTCGGCGCTCTTGATGAGGCCCTTCGGGGTGTACTCGGTGCCGCCCGCGTGCTTGTAGGTCTTGTCGAGGAACAGCACGTAGATGCCGCGCACCTTGTGGCCTGCGCGCTCGATCGTCAGCGTCTGCAGCGCGAGGTCGGTCAGGTAGCGGCCCTTCACCTTCGTGCCGGACTTCACCTCGAACACATCGAGGCTGCCGTCCTTCTGGCGCACGAGGATGTCGGTGCGCACTTCGCAGCCGTCGGCGACGAACGCCGCGCCGAACAGCGCGAAGACCGCGCCGCCAGCGAGCAACTCCGTCGTCTTCGCCGCGGCGTCCGCGAGCGTCTTGCCTTCGACTTCGACGCCGCGCGCGAACGCGCTCTTCGCGAGCTGGAGGAGCTGCTTGCCCGTCTCCGACATCACGCGCCGACTTTCGCTCTCGGCCTCCGCGGCTGGCTCGTGGTAGTCGAGATACAGGCGCTTCAAGCACTGCTGTCCGGCTTCGAACAGTTGCTTGTCGAAGTTGCGTTGGCTCTTCGCCGAGTTTCGGGTCTTCAACGTCGTTTGCGGGGCAAGGGCAGCTGGCGGGCCGCCGGTATGGGGGCGGATCCTAGCTGTGCTTGTTCGCTGCCGCAGCAACGGAGTTGCAGACTCTCGCGGAAGGAACGCAAGGCGAAGCCCTTGCGTCCATCGCTCAAGCCGGAGGCCGCCGCGCCTTGCGGTAGAGCACGAGCAGCACGATGCCGACTGCGCCACCGGCGAGCAGCGGGGTCCAAAGCCGGTCGGACAGCTTCTGCTCGCCGCGCGATTTGCGCGCGAGCGCGAGCGTGCGTGCGCGCGCAAGGAACTCGTCGCGCTTCTGTGCGAATGCATCGTCGCGACAGGTCCAGCACAACGTCACTTCACGGCCTCCGGTGGGGACGTGCACGTCGAGGCTGCGCAACGCCGCGCCTTGCGTTGGCACGATCCGGCGGTCCGCGACGACTGCGGGGTGCGCTTCGGATCCCAACGTGATGCGTTCGACGGCGAGCACTTCGTAGCGCTGTCCGTCCGCTGCGCCTTTCTCCGACCACATCTGCTGCAGGCGCGCCTTCAGGTCGCCGTCGAGGTGCCATTCGGCGTCCTGCTCGACGACGTAGAGATACTCGCCGTCGAACTCGCCGCGCAGCCAGGCATCGACGTGGCCAACGGCATAGAAGCTGTGCGGCACGTTCTGGCGGATGTCGTGCGGCAGCTGCGGAACTGCTGCTGCGAGGGCCTTCAGTTCGCCGGGCGCGAGTTGCCGCCAGCCTTGCGGCACCTGCACGCGGAACGATCCCGCGCGGTTCGCGAACGGAACACCGGACGGATCTTGTGGGTTGCTCGTCGCCGTCGGCGCAGGCGCGACCGTTGGCGCTTGCGCGATCGCGAACGTGGACGAGGCGGCTAGGACGGCGAGGAATGCGCGGCGCACGCGCGCATCATGCCGGGGCGGGAGCGGCGCACGCAACGGACTCGGGTTCGTCGGCCCTGGCGTGCGCTGCGGCATCGTCCGTCGCTGCGTCGTCCTTCGTCGACTTCGCGGACTGCGGCTTCGCGCCGCGACGTTCTGCGCGCGGCAGCGAGAACCAGAACACCGAGCCGCGTTCCGGCGCGGGGTGGAACCCGATCGCGCCGCCCATGTGCGCGACCAGCATGCTGCTCACGTAGAGGCCGAGGCCGGAGCCCGGCGTCGAGGTCTCGCCGCTCGCGCTCGGTTCCGAGAATCGTGTGAACAGCGATGCGCGGTGGCCTTCGTCGATGCCGGGGCCCGTGTCGTGGACTTCGAAGCGGATCTGCGACCGGCCCGCGGCGAGCGCAATGCGCACGGTCGCGCCAGGCCCCGAGAACTTGACCGCGTTGGCGACGAGGTTGAACGCGACTTGCAGGAACCTGCCCTTGTCCGCGTAGACCGAGAGCGGTTCTTCGGCGCCTTCGATCGCGAGCGACACGCCACGTGTCTGCGCGGGCAGCTCCATGATCTTCTTCACGTCGGCGAGCAGGTCCGACACGCGGTGCTCGCGCATCTGCAGCCGGATGCGGCCGCCCTCGATCGCCGCGAGATCGACGACGTCGTTCACGAGGAACGCCATGTGGCGCGACGCGGCCTGCGCCTGGTCGAGGAACGTGGCCTGCTCCTCTGGCGTCGACGCGATGCCGTCGCGCACGAGTTCGAGCGCGGTCGCGATCGCGGTGAGCGGCGTGCGCAGTTCGTGCGCGGTGTGCGCGAGTTGCTCCTCGCGCCAGCGCAGGCTCCGCTTCAGATCGGACTCCTTGCGAAGCACGGCGGCGCGCACTGCGCGGCGCGCGCGCAGTCCGAACTCCGCCGCGGCGCCGGCCGCGACTGCGCCTGCAAGCCACGCAGGCGCACCGATGCCGACGAGGGCGAAGGCGCTGAGCGCAACGGCTGAACAGGAGAGGACGAGAGCGCGGTCCGACATGGCTGCGGCGCGAATGGTTGTCGTCCTTTTCGGCAGCCTGGGCCGCCCGGATCAGCGCACACCGAAGGTGCGTCCCGCGATGGAACGCTGCATTCGTCCCTGTCGCCGGTCGAAGTCGTGCGGCCAGCTCGCGGCGCTGCGGGAAGGCCTTTGCGTGGCGCGCGTGGCTTCGGACCTCGGGATCCGGAGCCGGGCGCGGCACGTGCGTTCGACGATCGAGGCACGGACGCAACGCGTCCGCGAGCCAGTCAGTCGTCGCGCCCGGACCAGAGCGGCGGCATCGGGCAGCCCCAGCACGCGGCGAGAGCACGCAGCAGTTCGCCTTCGGCGGGCGCGATCGCGCCGTCGTGCGCAGCGACGGCTGCGAGCGCGCGCAGCAACAGCCGCTTGCCCTGCGGCGCGAGCCGATCGAGCCGCGCCACCGCGTGTTCCGCGTCGGCGCGAACGCGCGCCGCGTCGGTCTGCAGTTGCAGCGGCGGGATGCCGGGCAGCGCATCGCGGCTCTGCTCGAACGCAGCCGCCGCGTCGCCGCCGCCTGCGTGCGCCATCCACGACAGCACGGTCTCGATCTCGGACAACGCCGCGCCGAGATGCAGCATGCGGCCCGCGGTTCGCTGCGCATGCGGGCCGGCGGCGCTGCGCTCGGCCAAGAACAGCAGCGCCAGTTCGAACGCGGAGAGTTCGCCGTCGGCGTGCGCGAGCGCGCGGAGTCCGCGCAGCAGGGCTTCGCGGCCCTGTTCGTCGAGCGCGGCGATGCGCGGCGCGCAGAGTTCTGCGAGCGGCAGCCGCGCGGTGACCGGCATCGAGTGGACCTGCGCGGCGAGGTTGCGCGCGTCGTGCGCCGTCGCTTCGTCGAGGAAGGGCAGTTGCGCGGTGTGCTTTGGATCGCGATCGAATGCGAGCGCGAGCAGCAACGCCGGCGCGCGGCGCGCATCGTGCGCGGCGGAGGCGACGTCGAGTGGCAGCGAAGCGAGCAGCGCGCGCGCCGAGTCGAGGCCCGCGGCGTCGAGGGATCCGACGCTGCTGACGGCGTCGTTCGCGCCGACCGTGCGATGCCGTGTGCGCGTCGGTTCTGCGCCTGCGAACCCTGCTGTGCCTGCGAACCCTGCTGCGCTGGCGGGCGCTGCGGCGTTCGCGGACTTCGCTTCGGCTTCCTTCGCTGCGAGGAACTCGCTGCCGCTGCCGCGCGCGCTGGCTGCGAGGTAGCCGGGCACGACGCGCTCGATGCGTTGCGCAACCGGCGGGTGCGTCGCGCCGAGCGACCCGAGCCAGTGCGAGAACCCGTCCGCGAAGAACATGTGGCTCGCTTCGCGCGCGCCGGCGCGCTGGATGGAGCCGGACGACTTGCCGATGCGCCAGAGCGCGCGGCCGATGCCGAGCGGATTGCGCGTGTAGGCGACGGCGCTGGCGTCTGCGAGGTATTCGCGTTGTCGCGACACCGCGGCCTTGATGAGCCCGGCGAAGAACGCGCCGATGCTGCCGATCGCCATCAACGCGACGCCGAGGATCGCGATCGCCGCGGCGCCGTCGTTCTTGCGGCCGCGCGAGTGCCGCATCGAGCGAAGCAGCACTTCGCCGATCGACACGAGGCAGACGATGCCGGCGAGCACGCCGATGAGCCGCGTGTTGAGCCGCATGTCGCCGTGGAACACGTGGCTGAACTCGTGCGCGACGACGCCCTGCAGTTCGTCGCGGTCCAGTTGCTCCAACGCGCCGCGCGTCACCGCGACGGCCGCGTCGCGCGCGTTCCAGCCCGCGGCGAACGCGTTGATGCCCGCCTCTTCGTCGAGCACGAACATGCGCGGCACGGGCGTTCCCGACGCGATCGCCATCTCCTCGACGACGTTCACGAATCGCCGTTCCAGCGTGTCGCGCGTGCCCGGGTCGACTTCGCGGCCGCCGAGCATCTGCGCCACTGCGGCGCCGCCGTGCCGCAGCTGCGCCATGCGCACGAGCGAGCCGATCGCGATGACCGCGAGCGTGAGTGAGGCCGCGCCGGCCACGATCTCGAACGTCGACACGCGCGACGACGACAAGACCGCGACGGCGACTGCGCTCACTCCCGCGACGATGCACGCGACGGAGATCGCGAACAGGACGACGAGGCGGCGCGTGGCGCGCTTCGTCGCGTCCTGGTGCGCGAAGAAGTCCATCGTGCGCGGCGCGCTCATCCCATCGACTCCAGCTCGAACAGCGCCACGCTGCTCTCCTTCTTGGCGAACACTCCGCCGCCGAGCGGGATGAAGCGCCGCTGCAGCCGCTTCCGGTACCACGCGGCGGTGCGCAGGAAGACGTCGCCGTCGGTGACGCTGCGGTCGACGTTGTGCTCCCAGTCGCCCTTCGTCAGCGCCTCGAGGTAGAGCGCGCCGTGCGTGAGGTCCGCGAGGTTGTCGATCGCGCGCGCGGCCTGTCGATCGTCGAGGTACTGCAGCACGCCTTGGCACACGACGAGGTCGAACGTGCGCCCCGGCGCAAAGTCGACTGCGGAGCCCTTGGTCCAGCCGTGCCGTTCGCACAGGTAGTCGCTGAACTCGACGCCGTGGTGGCGAGCCTTCGGCGTGAGGGTCTTCAGCGCGGTCTTCCAGTGGCCGACGCCGCAGCCGAGGTCGAGCACGTGCCGCACGGGCAGCTGCAGGTAGCGCATGTAGCCGAGCACGAAGCCCGCGAGGCGCTCGACGGCCTTGCCGTCCGAGACGCGCGTGCGTGGTTGCTCGTAGAAACGGCGGTAGTAGGCGGCGTCGAATCGGTTGGCGTCGGACATCGTTGGTGCGTCCTCGGAGCTCCGGCCGGAGGCATGCGCCGGGTCCGAAGAGGGGACGTTAGAAGTGGCTTGCCCGGGCCACAACGGCGGCGGCAGTCCCTGGGGACGCTGCTGGCGCCGAGGACTCTCCACCGAATCCGCGGATTCGACGTCGCGTGCGTTCGCTGGCTGCGGCCGCGCGGGATCTGCCTCTTCGGTGCGGCTGCCGGTGGTTCTGGTGGGGCATCCTGGCTCGGCAAATGCACAGCGCGGCTCGATGCGCGGCTGGCCGCTCCTTGTGATTCCGGGCTTCGTTCCTAGAATGCCTCGCCCCAAACCCTGCCCGGCCCGCGCCAAAACCCCGCATCGGAGTCCTTGTGCCCAAGGAAGAAGCAATCGTCCTCGAAGGCACGGTCGTAGAGACCCTCGCCAACACCAAGTTCCGCATCAAGATCGATACGGGCCACGAAATCCTCGCGCACATCTCCGGCAAGATGCGCAAGCACTTCATCCGCATCATCCCGGGCGACCGGGTCACGGTCGAAGTGTCGCCCTACGACCTGACGCGCGGCCGCATCATCTACCGCGCCTGATCCGGAACCGCGCCGCGACGATGCGCGGCGCCAGGTTGGATCCACTGCCGTTCGTGTGCCTGCGGCTCGGCGCGCCTGAAGCGACCGAAGCCTGCTGCGCAGCCTTCAGCGCGCGAGCACCGGGACGACGAGCGGCGCGCCGAGTGCGCTGCCTGCGAGCGATGCGACGCCTGGGAAGATCCGCAGGTTGTCGTCTGCGCCCCACGCCGCGAGCGGCGCAACCGTCACGAACCTGCCCGCCACGCTGAGTTGCAGCGGCGTGCCGGCAGACGACACGATGCGATCCGAAGTGATCGACGCAGGGTCCACGTCCGCCTCGAACTCCAAGGTGATCGGCGACGTCGGCAGCACGCCGAACGCGACCGGCGGATCGATGCGGCGCAGCTGCAGGCCGATCGGCGTGAACGGATCGAACTCGCCCGGCTCGCCGCCGTTTTGCGAACCGTGGGGGCCCGGATCGACTGAGGTTCCGCCGGCGATCGCGAGGCCGGTGTCCTGCGCGAGCGAGAGCGCGTAGAGGCGAAGGTCTTCGACGACGCTCGCGGTCGCGGCGTTGGGGTAGACGAAGATCGACTCCGGCGCGAGGAAGCGATTCGCATCGGGCGCCGGCGTCACCACGATCGAGCCGCCGGTGGAGCTCGTGACCGTGAGTTCGAGGCCGTCGTCGCCGAGCTCGATTGCGTCGCCGGCGGAGATGGCGCTGTTCGCGGCGAGCGTGATCGCGCCGTTCGTGTTCGTGTTGGCGATCGCGAAGGCGGCGGGCGCGTTGACGAACGGATTGTCGGACGACTCGATCCAGCACGACGTCGCGCGCACGTTCGTGAACGGCGTCGACTGGCGCCAGAGCACGCAGTTGACGGCGGTGCCGATGCGGCGCGCGTTGTCGCCGCGCGGGCCCGTGATCTGCGACGCAAAGCCGCCGAGTTGGTTGCTTGCGAACGCGCAGTGGCTTGCGAGTCCGACCTTGTCGCCGTCGGTCGACTGGATGCCGTAGCCGAGGTTGCCGAGGAAGCTGCTGTTCGTGATGACCACGTGCGTCGTCGCGCCGTCGTCGTCCGTCGTCAGCGCGTCGTCCGGCTCGGAGGAGATCCAGAGGCCGTCGCCGGCGTTGGCCGTGCAGCGGACGCGGTCGATGACGAGCTCGCCTTGGTCGTCGGCGTCGAAGTGGATGCCGGCGCGGCGGTTGCCGTTCGCGATGCAGTCGCGGATGCGGACGCGCGTGTACCAGGCAGGGTGCAAGTCGTAGTCGAAGTCGACGAACAGGCCGTCGCGGCGGTTGAACTCGAACGTGCAGCTCTCGATGTCGATCTCGTAGCGTCCGCCCGGCGTCTGCGGCTCCGTCGCGATCGTGTCGAGGTCGATGCCGAGGCCGTCCACCGAGTTGCCGTAGAAGCGGCAGCCGAACGCGCGCAGGCTCGCCGAGTCGCCGCTGAGCGACTGGAGGTCGTTGGGGTCGATGCCGCGGCCGCCGTTGGAGCTGAAGTCACAACGGTCGAAGTCGAGGTCGAACGTGCCGGCGATGCCGACGCCGTCGTTGCCGCTCTGGCTCACTTCGCACGCGACCAGCGTGATGTCGCGGCGGTTGACGAAGTTGGTGATCTGCTTGATCTGCAGGCCGTTGTCGGTGCAGAGACGGATGCGAACGCTGCGCATCTCGACGTCGGACTCGCTGACGTCGACGCCCTTCACGATCGTGCTCTGGCCGTCGACGTGGAAGCCGTCGACGATGTGCATGGCGCCGCCGCTGATCACGTCGAGGATGCGCGGCGTGCCGCTGCCGCGAAGGATCGTGCTCTCGTCGGGCGTCGGGTCTTCTGGCGGCAGGGAGCGTTCTGCGATGTCGAAGGCCGAGGTCGCGCCGCCGACTCCGGGGGCGAAGCCGCCGTAGACGTGGACGCCGCTGCCGACCGCGAACACGCCGGTCCCGGGGATGCCCGCGTTGAACGGACGCGTCGCGTATGCGCCAGCCGACACCCACACGTTCTTCGTGCCCTGGAAGCTCGCGAGCACCGAGGCGACGAGCAGCGCTTCGTCGAGCAACGGCAGGGCGAGCGCGGGAGTCGAGCCGTCAGCCGATCCGTTCGTGAGGCCGTTGAGATCGACGTAGAGCGGCGCGCCTGGGCGGCACTGGATGATCGTGCCGACCGGAGTCCATGCGGAGCCGCCGAGTTCGCGGATGCCGAAGCCGGCATACAACGTCGTGTCGTTGACGACGAGGCTCGGATGGCTCGTGTTGGTGAAGACGGAGCTCGCGTCTTGATCGCCGACGAGGCCGGTGACCACCGGCGTGCCCGACATCAACGTCACGCGGTTCGTGCCGAGGAACAGCGCGCCTTCGAAGCCCGTGGACGGCTTGCGATAGTCGACGCGCACGACGTTGTCGCCTGCGCACATCGCGAGCAGGCCGGTCCGTGCCGCTGCGCTGGGCGCGCGCACCGGCGGATCGGGCCGCACCGGCGGGCCGGTGAGGTCGCCGAGGTTGCCGCCACATCCCGTCAGGGCTGCGGCGAGCAGCAGCGAGAAGGTCTTGAGCATGCGATGGGCCATGGCGTTCAGAAGCTGAAGCGGAGCGTCATGTCGAACTTGGTGGCCGGATCCTGGTTGTCGAACGCAGCGCCTGGCTCGAACCGGCCGAGCACTGCTTCGAAGGTCCAGAACCCGCCGCGGTAGCCGAACACGAGGTCGATTTCACTGCCGAGGTCCGGGTCGCGTCCGTTCGGGACGCTGCCGCTGCCGATGCGCAGGTCGTTGATGGGCTGCGTCTCCGACGCGTAGTCCTGCACGTAGGTGTGGTAGATGAACGAGAGGGCCGCGTTCTCGAACGGGCGGAACGAGGCTGCCGCCGTGAGGATCGCGATGTTCGACAACTCGGGCCGGAACACGTCGCCGTAGTAGCGGATGCTCGTGACGCCACCGATCTTGGCGTTGTTGTCGTTGTAGCCGCTCTGGCGATAGCCCATCTGCGGCGAGCTGTCCTTCTCGCCGGAGCCATACGCGTAGCCGAGCAAGACGTTGGGCCGCCAGTCGTTCTCGAACGTGTACTTGGCCATCACGTCGAAGGCCCAGCCGTCGATCTCCTCCGTGCTGTCCGCCTGCTCGTCGTTGGTCGAGTTGTTGTTGTTGATCGCCCAACGGCTGTGGCCGCGCGCGAAGCCGAGTTCCGCGGAGTGCGAGAGGCCGTACTTCTGCTCGTCGATCGAGCGAAGGCCGAACAGCACCGGCTCGTGGTGGATCGCCGTGTCGTCCTGGCGCATCAGCAGGTAGGAGCCGATCCACCAGTCCGGCGTGACGCGATAGCGGAGCATCGTGACGCCAAGGCTCGTGTCCGTGGTGTCGTTGTTGGTCGACAAGGCATCGCGGCCGACTGCGCCGCCGAGGTCGAAGCGCCACGGGCCGTCGTTGTAGATCGCGCGGAAGCCGTCGAGCGTGCGGTCGAACAGCCATTCGCGCTCGTCTTCGAAGTCGGTGCGGCCGACGAGCAACTGCACTCGCTCTGCGACGGCGAGCGAGACTGCTGCGCGCGTCACCTGGTAGTTGTCGGTGGAGGTGTCTGCGCGCGTCGGGTTGTCGTTCTCGGTGGCGCTGCGGCTCGCGCTGCCTTCGAAGATCGCGTAGGAGGCCTTGTCCGGGAACAGGTAGAGCAGGTCGAGGGCGAAGGACCCGCCCATCTTCTGCTGGTCGCGTTCGGTCGTCCGGTCGAGGTCGTAGTCGCTCTCCTCCGTGTAGTCGGCAGACCCGCTGCCGCCGAGGAACAGGCTCTCGGTCGCCTGGATCGTGAACGGAACACCCTTCTGGTCGTCCGCCTTGAACAGCGCGAGAGGATCGTCCGATGCGCGGTCGTTGAGCGTGCCGATGCTCGCGCCGGGCACGAACGGCAGGCTGATGCCGCCGACGACGATCTCCGAGTCCGCGGAGTCGATCTCGCTGAGTTCGCCCTCGACCTTGAACTGCTCGCGCGCTTCCGACTTGCGGATCGTGCGCAGCTTGAACTGGCCGTCCTTGCTGCGCAGCTTCGTGCGGATCCACTCGCCGTCCTTGGGCATGTATGGATCGATGGCCTTCTTGTCTTCGCTCTCGTATTCGGTCTCGGCGTCCGTCTTGAGCGTCACGCCGACGAGCTGCAGTTCGGTCGCAGACACCGTCTTCGCGGCAGCCGTGATCTCGACCTTCTCGGCTTTGTCACTCTCCGTGCGCGGCAGTTCGTCGATCTCGTCGACGACCGGCTTGCCGTTGACCATGCGGCCCTTCGCCTCGACCCATGCGCCGGGCTTGAGCTTGTTCTGGTTGCCCACAGGTGTGCTGATGCAACCCGCGAGCGCAAGGCATAGGAGTGCCCGGTGGCAATACATGGTCAGTGAGAAAGAGCCCTGCTGATGTCGGAATGTAACACATTGGCCAGGGCGGCCCAGCGGGGACGCATCGCGTAGACGCCGAAGAGTCGCGCGCGGATGCATGCGCCCCATGCCATGCGGACTTCGCGCGCAGTCGCAAAACGATCCAACATGGCATCGCAGAGCCCGTCGTCCTTGCCCTGACGTTGCAGCGCACGCAGACGAAGGTGCTCGGCGAGATTCACGAGGTCGAAGTTCGCGTCCCCGCGGCCCGCGCCTTCGAGGTCGATGAGCCACGCCGAATCGCCGTCGAGCAGCAGCTGCTTGTCGTGCAGGTCGCCGTGCACGAAGCCCTCGTGCGTCTGGCTCGGCGCGCGCAGCGACGCCACGCGAGTGGCGATGTCCGCGCAGCGCGGGTCGACCGCAGCTGCCTTCTCGAGCATCTTGACCGCGGCATTGCGTGCGGACGCGAAGTCGTGTCGCGGCAGGTCCTCCGGGCACGAGGCGCATGCGAGCGAACGCACGCAGCGGTCGACGAGGCGCCACGGCGCGGCGCCGCCCTCGGCGAGCACGTCGTGCAACGATGTTCCTGGCGCGCCCCATGCCGCATAGGCGCAGAGTTCGGGCAGCAGCACGTGGGGGAGCGCGAGGCGCAGCGGCCCTTCGCCGGCGTGCATCCGCTCGAAGGCCGCGCACGCGCGCTTGTAGGTCTTCTTGTCGAGCAGCTTCACGTACAGCGCGCGCTCGCCTTGCTGCACGCGAAGCACTGCGCGCTTGCCGGGTCGCCACGCCACCAGCGTCGCGCGCTGCACGGGGCCGAGCGAAGGCTCCAGCGCCGCTGCGATGGTGCGTTCGTCGGCGCACAAGTGCGCTGCAGGCAGCTGCGCGTCGTCGCTGAGGCGAAGCTCGCGCGCGATGCCGTTCTCGTAGACGAAGTTGCGTGGCGCGCCCTTCTTGAGCCGCAGCAATGCGCACGCCGTGCCGCCTTCGTCGCGAAGCACGAGCTCGTCGCCGGCGCCCGACTCGGGCAACGCAAGTCGCAACGCTTCGAAGTCCGACGCCGTGGCCCGGCTCATCGCGCGGCCTCCTTCGCCTCGGACTTCGCGCAGTCGAGCAGGCGTTCGCATGCGGTCGGCCAGTCGGCTTGCAGCGAGCGGAACGGAGACGCGGCCATGCGCGCGAGCGCGGCTGCGTTCCACCATGCGACTTCGCGCGCGGACGGCAGTTCGCCGACCGCTGCGTAGGCCTCGACGAACGCGCGCGCGAAGCCTGCTCCGCCGGTTGCGTCTTCCGCCACCGCGTGCGCGTGGAACGACGCGAGGTCCATCGCGATCGGGCCCGCGCAGGCGCGGTCGAAGTCGCAGAGGCCAGCGTCCTTCGCGAGCAGCACCTGGCCGCAGTGGAAATCGCCGTGCAGCAAGCGCGCGGGGCGGTCCTGCGGCATCGACATGGCGAGCATGCGCGCCACTTCCGCGGCACGCGCGCCGTGGTCCGGCGTCAACAGGCCCATGTCCTCGCCGGCGCGTTGCACGAGTTCCAGCTCCGCGCGCGCATCGCGGACCGGGATCGAGTCGGGCAGCTTCGCGCCGTGCAGGCGTTGCAGCGTCGCGGCAACGTCGTGCAGGCGCGAACGGTCGCCCGGCTCGAACGCGGAGCCTTCGAGATGGCCTTCGAGCAGCAGGCGCTCGTGCGGCGCCGACAACAGTTCCGGCACGCGGATGCCCGCGTCGCGCGCGGCTGCGGCGCACGCGGCGCGGAACGGCAGCGGCTCTGCGAGCAGGCGGAACCAGATCGTCCGCACGAAGTCCTGCACCGTCGCGTCCTCGCTCTTGAAGCCGAGGTCCCATCGCAGCACGGCGCGACGTTCGGGCTTGTAGCGCACGATCGCGCGCTTGCTGCGGCTCTTGCTGATGCGCCAGCTCTCGGGGATCAGGTCGGGGCGGAAGCCCTGCACGAGCGTGCGGACCTTCGATGCGCGCACGAGTCGGCGCAGGTCCGGCATCTGGCGATCGAGCGGGAAGCCGACGAGCAGGAGCCCGTGTTCTTCGACGAGCGCGAGCGAGCGAGCCCACTCGTCGGTCTCTTCGTCCGCGCGGTGGCGCAGCTTGTTGGCCTCGTCGGCGAGGCGCGCGAGCGGCGCGGTGCGCACGGTCACGTACGACGGAGCCTTCTCGTCGCCGACGAGCGCGTGCCAGCCGACGATGCAGCCGTCCTTGCCCTTCCAGCGCACGTAGTCCTGCGCGAGCGTGACGTTGCGCGTGCCGTCGCCGAGCTGCGTCTTGGCGAGCTCTTGCACGAGTTCGCGGTCGATCGCCTTCGCGAACGTCGGCTCCGTGGCTGCGACGGGGAGCGGGCAGACGATCGTCACGCGTCCTCCTTGGGCGAAGTCGACAGCAGTTGCTCGCCGGTTCGCTTGTCGACGTCGACGAGCTTGCCGTCGACGAGCCGGACGACGCGGTCGACCGATGCGAGCACGCGCGGGTTGTGCGTGATGAGCAGCACCGTCTTGCCGCGCAGGCGCGCGAGCACTTCGGTGCAGAGTCGTTCTTCGTTGGCTGCGTCGAGGCCGGTCGTCGGTTCGTCGAGCACGATGATCGGCGCGTTGCGGACGAGGGCGCGCGCGAGCGCGACGCGCTGGCGTTCGCCGCCGGACAGGCTCGCGCCGCGTTCGCCGACCTCGGTGTCTAGGCCCTTCTCCCAGCGGTCCGAGTAGACCGTGACGCCGGAGCACTTCGCCGCGGCTTCGACTTCTTCCGCGCTCGCGTCGGCGCGGCCCATCAGGATGTTCTCGCGCAGCGTCGCGTCGAACAGCACGGTCTCCTGGAACACCAGCGCGACGGAGCTGCGCAGTTGATGCGCGCCGAGTTCGCGCACGTCGACGCCGTCGATGCGCACGGCGCCCGAGTCGACGTCGCGCAGTCGCGGCAGCAGCGTGGCCAGCGTGGTCTTGCCGGAGCCGTTCGCCCCGAGCAACGCCACGTGTTGTCCGGCTTCGATGCGCAATGTCGCGTCGCGCAGCACCTGCCGCCCGTCGCCGTGCTTGAAGCTCACGCGCTCGATCGTGATCTGGCCCTTCACCGATTGCAGTCGCTTCGGCTGCGGGAGCCACGGCAGGTCCGGCACGGCGTCGAGCAGGTGCAGGATGCGTTCGCCGGCGGCCGCGGCCTTGATCATCGCGGAGCTGCGCTGCATCGCCTTGCGGATCGGTTTGTAGAACGACCGCACGTAGGCAAGCATCACGAGCAGGTCGCCGGCGGTGAGGTCGCTCTCCGACGCCGACACGCGCAACGCGCCGTAGTACATCGTGAGTCCGATGCCGAGCGCGAGCGCGGTCTCCGCGCCGATGCCGAGGCGGCCTTCGAGTCGCGTCGCGGCGAGGCCTGCCTTCGCGCTCTTGCGGTTCGCCTTGGTGAACGCGTCGGCAGCCTCTTCCTCGAGGCCGTAGGCCTGGATCACCGGCACCGCGGACATCGTCTCGTGCACGGAGGTCGCGAGGTCGCCTTCCTTCGCGCGTTGCTTGCGCGCGGCGCTGCGCAGCTTGACGCCGAACAGCGAGGTCATCACCGCGATCGCGGGCATGACGGCGACGGCCATCAGGCCGAGACGCCAGTCCATGATGAGCATCACGATGAGCGTGCCGCCGACGAGCAGGCCTTCGCGCATCAGCGAGAAGAGGCCGTCGATGAGCAGCACGCGAAGTTGCGCGGCGTCGCTGACGAGGCGCAGCAACATGTCGCCGCGGCGGTGCTTCTCGTGCCACTGCAGCGACATCAGCAGCATGCGGTCGAGAGCGTGGCGACGGACCTTGTTGACGACCTTCTGGCCCGTCTCTGCGAGCCAAAGGTCGCGGAAGTAGCTGGCGACGCCGGTGATGATCGAGAAGAACAGCACCGCTGCGCCAGCCATCAGCGCGAGCGTGCCGGCGTTTTCGCGGCCCGTGAGTTCTGCGGGCAGGATCGACCACGGCTCGTTGCCGAGCACCTGGTCGATGACGACCTTGAGCGGCCACGGCTTCGCCAGTTCTGCGAGCACGACGATCGTCGTGAGGCCGAACGCTGCCGTGAGCCGGCCGCGGTACATGCCGAGGTACGGAAACAGGCGGCGCCACACGTAGAGCGCCTGCTTGGTCTTCTCGAGGAAGCTCTGCTTAGGCTTCTTCACGAGGCTCCTCGGCGGGCTTCGGCTTGGGTTGCAGCCACGGCAGCACGACGTGCGCCTTCTGCTTCCAGTCGAGGGCCTGCACGAGCCGTTCGCTCGCGAGCGCGGCGCGCGGGTTCGCGAAGACGCGTTCCGCTGCCGCGACGAAGCCGTCGATCGAGTCGGCTTCGAACAGTCCCGGCAGCGGCTCGCCGCCGAGTTCTCCGAGCACGCATGGCACCTTGCTGCCGATGAGCGGCCGACGCGCAGCGAGGCCTTCGACCACCTTCAGCGGCGAGAAGTAGCCCGGCGCCGCGGATGGATACGGCGCGCAGATCGCGTCGGCGGCCTTGAGGTAGGAGCCCATCGTCTCGTGCTCCACGGGGCCTTCGTAGACGATGTCCTCGGGCATCTCCGCGACCTTGGCCTCGACCTCGGCGCGCGCGGGGCCGTCGCCGATGACCCAGAGGCCGCACGGGCGACGCTTGCGCAATGCAGCGAACGCCTCGAGCAAGAAGCCGATGCCGTGCCACGGTTTCAGCGAGCCGACGAACATCAACACGGGCTTGCCCTGCAACTGCTGCGGGCGCGGCATCGGCGCCGCGCGATCGAAGTCGTCGAGGTGCGCGCCGTTGCCGAGCACGTGCACGCGATCTTGCGGCGCGCCTGCTTCGACGAGGAGCTTGGCGAGTTCCGACGACACGGCGAACGCGGCGTCCGCGGATCGCAGCGTGTCGAGGCAGAGCGCTTCGGCAGTCGCCGCGAGATGCAGCGAACGGAACTGCTTGGCCTCGATCCAGAGCGGCGCGTTGACCTCGACGACATACGGCAACCCGTGGTGTCGCGCGTAGGCAAGGCCGCCGCCCGAGAACAACGACAGTCGTTCGTAGACCGCAGAGTGCGGGCCAGCCGCCTGCATCGCCGCGAACACCGTCTGGGAATGCGAGAGCTGCAACACTTCGCCGGCGATGCCGGCCGCACGCGGCGTCGGCACCACCTGCGCGCGATGCGGCAAGAAGCCGTCCACCGATCCGGCGCGCGTCATGAACACGTCGAGCTGTGCGCCCGCGTGCGCCATCGCGCTCGCCATGGAACGGAAGTGGACCGACGCGCCCTTGCTGCTGTCCGGCGGGATGCCGGGGTCCGCACACAGGTAGGCGATGCGTTCGCTCACGCCTTCTCCGCCTTCTTGCCGTTCTGGTACCAGGAGAGGAGCTTGCCGACGTTGGTCGAGAGGTCGAAGCACTGCTCGGCGCGCTTGCGGCCTTCGATCGACAGGTGCTGGAGGCGCGCCTTGTCGTGCAGCAGCTTCGTCAGTTCGGTCGCGACCGCCTGTGCGTCGGCCGGCGGGACGATGACGCCCGCCTTGCCGAAGTCCGCGATCTCCTCGACGCCGCCGACCGGCGTGCTGAGGATCGGCAGGCCAGCGGCCTGCGCTTCGAGCAGCACGGTGGGCAACGCATCGCGGTTGCCGTCGTTGCCGATGATGCACGGCAGCGCCATCACGGTCGCGCGGCTCATCGCGGCGCGCACTTCGTCCTGCGTGCGCATGCCGAGCCAGTGGACGTTGTCGAGCTTCAGCTCCTTCGACTGCTTCTTGAGCTGCTCCGCGTCCTCGCCGTCGCCGATGATCTCGCACTTCGGCGTGAAGCCTGCGTCGCGCATCAGCGCCATCGCGTCGAGCAGCACCTTGAAGCCCTTCTTCTCGACGAGGCGGCCGACGGACAGGATCGTCGGTTCGGCGTTCGGCTTGCGTTCCTTGGGGTGGAACGCGTTCACGTCGACACCGTTGTAGAGCACGCGAAGGTCCAGCTTGTGGCCTTCGAGGTTCTGCATGATGTAGTCCTTGTTCGCTTCGCACACCGTCACTGCGAAGTCGCTCGCGCCGAGCAGCGAGGTGAAGCGATCTCCCGTCACGCCGTCGCGGTAGATGTCCTTCGCGTGGCACGTGACGCTGTAGGGGATGCCCGTGAGCGCGTTGGCCGTGCGTGCGACGTAGGCCGCGATCGTCGCGAAGTGCGCGTGCATGCGGTCGATGCCGTGCTTCTTCAGCTGGATCGACAGGTCGAGGCCCCAGTTCAGGATGCCCCAGGTGTCCGGGCGCTGGCCCTGGATCAGGTCGGAGATCTGGCCCCAGACCTGCTCCTTGCGGGCGCTGATCATCGGCCAGTTCGCATTCAGGTGCGCCGGCATCGTCTCGGGCTTGCGGCCGAGCATGTAGACGACGGGCCGCTTCAGCTCACTGAGGCCGCGGTGGTAGACGCCGTCGTCCGGGCGGTTCAGCGAGAAGACCGTCACATCCGCCCCGTGCCGTTGCAGGGCCAGGATTTCGTTGAGGATGAACGTCTCGGAGTTGCGCGGAAACTTCTTCAGGACGTAGCCGACGTGCACGGGAACCTCTGCGGAGAATCAGGCCGAACGGCCGTTGGCGTCGGATTCAGCCACGCGGCTGGGCGACGGAGCAAACGGCCGAAAAGCGGTGGGTAGGGAAGTTTACGTCAGAATCGTGGCCGTGCGCTGCGGTGCAGCGGATTGCGGCCTGAGGGAGTCCAGTATCGGCAGACCGCAAGCAAGGACCGTGCCCTTTCTGGGCCTGGGGTCGCTGTGCGGGATGCGGACAGCCCCGGCTCAGTTCGCGGCGCCAGACAGCACGACGCGGATCGCCGGCGTCGTCGGCAGCGGGGCCAGTGTCATCGGGACGCCGACACCGAGCGTGTAGATGCCCTGGTCGGTGTTGAGCACCAGCAGGTCGTTGTGCGTGATCGCCGTCTGCCGGAGCCGGTGCACCGTCGGTCCGAAGACGACGGTCCCGTCCGGCAGGTAGAGCACCAGCGCCGACCAATCCGGCGGCAGCACGACCGGCGCGATGCGATACGCCGATCCGGCGACCGGGCGGGCGATGCGGATGCCAGCCGGCGCGGCCCCGATGAGGGCGCCCGTCGTTCCGTCGTAGAGGCGGTCGCCGAGGCCCGGCACGACGAGGTCGGGCGTCGCCCCGGTCGAAGCGCCCGCGACCATCGGTCCGTCGAGGTCCTGCTGGACCACTGCGCTGGTGCCGGTCTGCAGATCGACCATGCGCAGCGTCTGGCGCGTGGCGTCGAGCGCGGATGCGTCGGTCACGAGGGCGCGCTGGCCGGTGAACTTCAGCTTCGACGGGATCAAGGTGCCCGACGTGAACGGCTGCGCGAACGAGCCTGTGCCGGTCGCGTTCCGCACCGTGTGGCCCGTCGGCGACAGCTCGGCGACGAACCAGTCCATGCGGTTCGGGTCGCCGATCGACGCGACGAGCTGGTTGCCCTTGAACGACGGCAGGATGTGGATGCCGATGTAGGGCTGGAAGATCGAGTCTTGCGTGATCTGCAGGTCGCCGAGCGCGCCCGTCGTGTCGAGCAGGTGGCTCTCGTCGCGGATCACGCCGTCGATGTAGAACAGCCGCGAACCGTCGTGGTTGAGCAGCAGGCGCAGGTCGCCCGTGCCCTCCGGCAGGTAGCCGGGTTCTTCGTACTTGCTCGCCGCGGGCGGCAATGCGACGGGGCCGCCGGTGGCTTCGAGCATGTAGAGGCGCAGCAGCGAGTTCGACGCGCCGTAGAGGAACACCGCCTTCGTGCCGTCGCCGGACAGCGCAACTTGGTCCTTCAGGCGATAGCTCGCGTTGCCGCCTGCGGGCGTGCAGTCCGTCGGCACACCGAGGTCTGCGAGCGGCAGGCGCCACATGCGGCCGTTCACGCTCGTATAGAAAGCGTGCGTCGCGCCGACCATGAGCGAGAGCTTCATCGCGGGGGACGGCAGCGCAACGAAGCGGACCGATGAGTTGGTGCTCGCAAACCGCGTCCCGTCGAGGCGGGCGACGTGCATGCCGCCGGTCGTCGCGAGCACGCAGAGATGCTGGCCTGCGCGGTCCACGGCGACGCGGTCGCCGAACGGGCTCGCGGTGCCCGAGGTGCCGACGGAAGGAAGCTCGAGGACGATGCGTGCATCGCCGTTCGCTTCGACGAGCAAGAAGCCGTAGGCCTGGCCGCCCGTGCGACGGTAGGCAAACAGCCTGCGGCTGCCGGGCAGTTCGAGGCGGACGATGCCATTGGCCTCGTCACGGCGCGCGATGTCCGTCTGCAGGTCCTGGCTCGCGGCGCGGCCGGTCATCTCGATCGGCAAGAACTCGACTCCCTGCATGAGCAGGGTCGTGTCCGTCACGATACCGCCAGACGGAAGGACATGGACGTCGAGCGACTGCAGGGAAGCGCCGTCGACGAATGTGATGCTCTGTGCATACGAGGACGCGCAGAGACAGATAGAAGCCAATAGGAGTCGGGGGGACATAGCGCCAAGCCCTCGAGTGAGCGAGTGCAGACTACCTATGTTACCAGCAATCGGCATGTAGGGGACTCCCATATCCGAAGCAGGGGCGTGCTTTCGGCGTAGCGGATCCACTGCTACAGGACCTGATGTCGCGGGACCAGCCCGTGGCATCGGCATTTCCACATGCGGGGCGCGCCTTGGGTCCGGCGCTGCCTGATTCGAACATCGCCGGCGTCTCCGCGGGGCAAGGGCCAGGAGGCCCTCGTCCCGCGTCGGACGCCGACGATTGGTGCCGCGTCAGGGGACGCGGCGTGCACGCGAGCGTGCGGGGGTTGTCGTCATCTACGCCTCCTCGGTTCGAGTTGGCGGGGCTCGCGGTCCAGTGGTGCCCGGATCGCGCGTCCCGTCGATGTTGGGAAGGTCAGACGCGTGACAGGAGCAATGCTCGTGCCGCGCGCTTTCGAGTTCGTTTCGTCCTGCATCCGCACACGAGGCGTCCGGATGCCGCACTGCCTCACGACTGCTTGCCGATCTCGTAACGCTTCAGCTTCTCGTAGAGCGCCGTGCGCGAGATGTCGAGCAGTCGCGCCGTCGCCGACTTGTCGCCGTTGCAGTGCTCGAGCGCCGCAGCAATGGTGCGCCGCTCCGCTTCGGCAAGCGAGATCGCGGGCCATGCCATCGGCGCTGCGGCGAACGGCTGCGTCGTCGCAGGCTGCGTTGCGTTTGCCGCATCGTCGGCGTTCGTCGCATGTGGTCCGTTGCTCGTCGCAACAGCGCCCTGCGGCAACATCAGGTCGTCGATGCGTTCGCCGTCGGCCAGCAGCACTGCGCGCGCGATCACGTGCTGCAGTTCGCGGACGTTGCCGGGCCAGCGGTAGCCGCGCATCTGCTGCAGCGCCGACTCCGACAGCGAGCGTTGCACTCCTTGCTGCTTGCATTGCAATTCGACGAAGTGCTTCGCGAGCACGTCGATGTCGCCTTGGCGGTCGCGCAACGGCGGCACGTGGATCTCGACGGCCGCGAGGCGGAAGAACAAGTCTTCGCGGAACTCGCCGCTCTCGACCATCGCGCGCAGGTTCTTGTGCGTCGCCGCGACGATGCGGACGTCGACGTCGAGTGTCTCGCTGCCGCCGATGCGGCGGATCTTCTTCTCCTGCAGCGCGCGCAGGAGCTTCGCCTGCAGCGCCGCGGGCATGTCGCCGACTTCGTCGAGGAACAGCGTGCCGCCCGACGCGAGCTCGAGCAGGCCGGGGCGATCGCGGTCCGCGCCCGTGAACGACCCGGCGACGTGGCCGAACAGTTCGCGTTCCATGAGCTCCGGCGGCAGCGCGCTGCAGTTCTCCGCCACGAACGGGCCGCGCGAACGCACCGCGCTGTTCTGGTGGATCGACTGCGCGACGAGTTCCTTGCCCGTGCCGGTCTCGCCGAGGATGAGCACCGACAGGTCGAGCGGGCCGATCTTGTGGATCTGCGCGCGAAGGTCGCGCATCGGCGCGCTGTCGCCGATCAACGTGCTCGACTCGCGGCGCGTCGATCGTTGCGCGACCGCGAGCTCGCGGCGGCTGTGTTCGAGTTCCTTCGCAAGCTGCTCCTCGCGCAGCATGCGGTCGACGGCGATCGCCGCCTGGTCCGCGAGCACCTCGAGGCTCGACTTGTCCTCTTCGCGGAACGCGCCCGCGCGGCCGGCGTGCTCGACGTAGATCGCGCCCGCCGCGCCCGTTCCCGAACGGAACGGCGCGCACACCGCAGAGCGGATCTGCAGGTTGCGGATGCTCGGCATCTCCTTGAGCTCGCGATCGGCGAGCGCGTCTTCGCCGGTCAGCGTGCGTTGCTGCTGCATCGCGCGATTCGCGAGCGAACGGCTGAACGCGTGGCTGCCTGCGATCGGCGTCCCGGCCTGGAACTCGCGCTGCAGGCCGTCGGGACGTTCGATGAGCAGGTAGCCCGTGCGGCCGCCGGTCAGCGTGATCGCCGACTCGAGCAGCATGTTCATCGCGCGGTCGAGGTCGGACTCGTTCGCAAGGCGTCGGTTGACGGCCAAGAACGTCCGGAACAGCTCGCGGCTCGGCGCTTGTGGGTCCTGCACGTGCGGTTGGGGAGAAGGAGTCGACGGGGCCTCGGCGTCGCGAACGGCAACCGGCGCGGGGGGCGGTTGCATGAGTTCGAGCACCTGGGCGATCTCGTTGGGGAAGCGGACGCGCGCCGACTCGTCGATCGCATCGAGCAACGCGCGCGCGTCTTCGGGCCGTTTCTGGACCGCGAGCGCGCGCGCCAACATTACCCGCGTGTGGGCTGCGGCTGCACGCGCGCCGACTTCGTCGAGCTGTTGCGCCGCTGCTTCGAGGCGCCGTTCTGCAGCGACCGCGTCGCCAGCGGCAAGCGCGGTGCTGCCGAGCGCAGCCTCGGCGATCGCCGCGCCAGCCGGGTCGCCGATGTGCTGGAACAGGCCGCGCGCCTGGCGGAAGCGCTCCGTCGCCTCCTCCAGCATCCCGAGGTCCTTGGCCGCGAGCCCGAGGTTGTGCGTCGCGGTCGCGGCGTGCCGTTCGTGGCCGAGCCGCAGCAGCAGCGATCGCGCGTCGGACAAGAACCCGTGCGCCTCCTCGGTGCGGCCGAGGCGGCGTTCGGTGAGCCCGAGGCTCGTCAGCACCGCTGCGCGCAGGAACGGCATCGTGTCCGCGGGCACCTTCGGCAGCACGCCGAGCAGCAAGGTCCGCGCGACTTGCCCGTTGCCGAGTTGCTCGTGCATCGCGGCGAGCGTCTGGATCTCCACCGCACGCGGCACGTCGCCGATCGCGGCGCGCAGGTCGTCGATCGCTGCCTGCACTTCGCCTGCTGCGGCTCGCAGCCGAGCCTTGGTGCGCGCGAGCTCCCGCTTCGATTCGGCATCGCTGTCGCCGTCGCCGGCGAGTTGCAGCGCAGCGCGCGCTTCGGCCACGCGGCCGAGGTCGAGCAGCGCTTGCGCGCGTTCGCCGAGCAGGTCGCTGCACAGCGGCAAGGCGCGCGCCGGTTCGCCTGCTGCGAGAAGCCCTTGCACCAACGCGCGACGCAGCGTGCGTTCTTGTTCTGGCTGCAGGCCGCGCGCCGCTGCGGCAAATCGGTTCTGCGCCGATTCGCCGCGCCCGGCCGCAGCTTCGCGCCGCAGCGTCTCCGCGTTGGCGGGGCCGAGCGGCGTGGTGGGCATCGGCGCGAGTCGGCCTTGCGCCGCTTGCGGCCAGCTCCAACGCGCGCCGTCGGGCACGATCTGTCCGTCCGCCGCGCGCCGCACGAGGTCGTAGCCGATCGCGACCGGCGACGGACCGACCTCCTCGATCAGGAACTGGGCCGCTGCCTGCGCGACGTCGCGTTGCAGCGAGAGCACTTCCTGCAAGAACGGACGCAGCATCTCCGCGTCGAGCGGAGGGATGTTCACCACGAACGCAGGCGTGCCGCCGCGCACCACGTGCACGGCGTCGTCCTCGACGCGGTACTTGGCGACGCTGCGGTCCGTGCACAGCAGGTGCAGCGCGAGTTGTTCGCGTTCGCTCTCGGTCGAGCCCTCGATGCGAAGGTCGCGCGTCGTCGTCGCGAGCGCCGTCTCGAGCGCCTTGCCGAACATCGCCACGGGATCGGGCTTGAGCAGCGCGTGCGACGGCTTGCCGACGCCGCCGACGAGGAACTCCAGCGCCGCCTGCGCGTCCGCGAACCGTTCCTGCGGCTTGCGCGCGACGCAGCGGTCGAGGAACTGCGGGAACGGCGCGGGGAAGTCCTCGGGCCGCACGTCGGCCGCTTCCCAGAACGTCGTCGACGGGAACATGCGCAGGAAGCGCGCGAGCGGCAGCGGGCCGCGTTTCGGCCACAGCGCGGCGACGAGCACGGCGCCGAGCGAGAACAGGTCGCTGCGCGGATCCGGCGAGCCGCCGAGCAGCAGTTCGGGCGCCGCGAAGAACGGCGTGCCGCCTTGGCCGCTGTTGCCGCGCCGCACCGCGAGGCCGAAGTCGAGCAGTCGAAGTTCGCCGGTCTCTGTGCGCAGCAGGTTCGCGGGCTTGATGTCGAGGTGCAGCACGCCGCGCAGATGCACGAACGCGAGCGCCTCGAGCGCTTGACGTGTCAGCGCGACCGCGTCCTTCGGATCGAGCGGCATCGAGTCCGACAGCACGGTTCCTTGCGCATACTCGCGCACGAGGAACACGCGCCCGTCCGGCACCTGGCCGACCTCGCGCACCGCGGGGATCGCCGGGTGCTGCAGCGACATCAGCATCGAGGCTTCGCCGGCGGGAACCTCGTCGTCGAGCACTTTGCAGATCCACAGCTTGTGGCTCTTGCGGTCGCGAACGAGCGCGGTTGCACCTTCGCCGCCCGCGAAGCGCTCCAAGATCTCGAAGCGATGGTCGAACGCTTCGGTGGGGAAGTCGGCGGTCATCGCGCCGCTCCTGAGGATGCCGCCGCGACGACCCGACTCCGGTCGCGAGACCGGCAAGCACGCAGACTCGCGTCCTCGCCGCCTCGATGGCGTCTCGTTGTCAGGATGGGGCAGCGCATGCTCGTTCGCTCGAAGCGAACAAGAATACGGCACGCCGCGACGGCCGTCGGCCAGTTTGCTCAGCAGGCCTGCGCGCGCGTCACTTCAACGTGAACGCGAGCCCGTTCGAAACGGCGATGCCAGCGGCGTTGGCGAGCGCGTCGAACACGAGCCATTGGTTCGTCAACGACACGCCGCGGAAGGCAGGGTCGAGCGGAATCGGCAGCACGGCTTCGGCGAGTCCCTTGGGATCCGGGAGCACGAACTGCGAGAGCAGGATGTCCGTCAACGCGTGGCAGCCCGTGGCCTGGATGCCGATCGCCGGCAAGTGCAGCGGCAGTCCCGTCGAGCGATCCTGGCCGATGCAACACACCGCGAAGGGGCACTGCTGCGCGCCGTAGAGCTGGAAGGTGGCCGTCGAGCCGGTGCAAGCGAGCCCGTCGAGGTTCGCTTCCGGCTGGGTGCCCGAGCCCGTGCGGCAACCGCCGCCGTAGTTCGTCGCGAGCGAGCCAGGGAGCAGTTGGCCACGCACTTCGCCGCCTGGGAACGCCGCCGAGTGCAGGTTCACGTACCAGAGCCCGGCCCGCAGGTTGGCCAAGTCGAGCGGCGTCGCCTGGAAGGTCGCGGAGAGTTCACCGGTCGTGTTCGACCACGAGACGGGGAAGACGATCGGGCCTGCGATTCCGACTGGTCCGATGTGCACGTGCGCCGCGACGATGTGCGCTCCCGAATACATTCCGGTCAGCGTGATGTGGTCGTCCGGCTCGACGACCATGTGTGCGTTCGCGAACGCCGTCGATGCGTTCGGCGGAGCTTCTTGCGCGCCGGTGCAGGCGGCGTTGAAGCAGCTGCCGAGGTCGACGAGCAGCTGTCCACGGATCTCGCCGTTGGGGAAGGCGTTCGTGTGGATGTCGATGTAGACCTGCTCTGCGAGCACCGACTGCGCTTGTGCGTCGCTGAGGCTGCCGGACACGCCGCACCAACTGCCGCCGTTGGTGCCGGCCGTGACCAGCATCGGGCCGTTGGTGCCGGGCGTGCCGAAGTGCACGTGCGCTGCAGTGGCTCCTGCGATGCCGTTGGTCTCGATCACGTAGCAGAGCCTGTTTTGCGGCTGGTGCAGGAACGCGACCGCAGTGCCCGACGCGAAGCTGTTGGTGGGCGGCGAGACTTGCGAGCCGCTCAGCACCGCAGTCAGCAGAGTGTTCTTCGCCTTCGTGATCTGGCCGCGGATCTCACCGGCCGGGTTCGCGACGGTGTTGATCTTGAGATGCAGTCCGTCCAGCGCGAGCGCTTGCGCCTGGGCTGCGTTCAAGGAGCCGACGCCGGTCCAGATGTCCTGGGCCGACTGCGACAATGGAACGAGCCCGGTGCCGAGTTGTCCGGGAGACGGGGGTTGGCCAGTTGCGCCGACGAGCACGACCGCAGTCGTGGCCGCGGACAAGAGCTGTTCGTGCCGGCAGTAGATCTGCAGGGTCCCAGCGGTGGCATCGTGCTTCGCGATCGCCCATCCGGTGGCGCTGGTCGACACCGCGGGGACCTGGTGCGCGCCATCGAGATGGCACGAGTACCAAGTCACCTGGGCGCGCGCGGCCGCGACGAGCGCGGAGATGGCCAGGAGGAATCGTAGGAGCACGACGTGGGCCGACTGTGAGTCGGCGATAGGAGCCGCATGGGGCGTCCATAGGCGGACGCTCGGCCATGAGGCTAGCGCGGGATGTGCATTGCGCAATCCCCGCGCGTTGCCGCGCTGCGTGTCAGCGCGACGGTCGCGTTACTGCCGCGCGCATACGCAGCAGCAACGGGTCTGCGGGCCAATCGCCTTCCGGGGCCGTCGTCACGAGGTTGGTGTGCATCAATGCGTGCTCGACCTTCGGCATCGCGAGGTCGAGGCTCTTGCGCACTGCGCGAACCGCGAGGATCTCTGCGGGAAACAGCATCAATCCCGGCTCGTCGAATTCGGCGGGCTTGCCCGGCGCGCTGCGCGTGCGAGTGAGGTGGTGTTCGCACAGCGCGAGCAGTCTGCGGCTCAGCGTATGGTCGTCGCTCTTCCAGAGCTGGAGGACGTCGCCATAGATGTCGAGTTTGGGCGTGATCACGGGCCGCCGATGGTCGCGCAGCGCGAGCAGTTCGCGCACGAACAGCGGATAGGCGTCCTCTTCACCGAAACGGTCGTCGGGCAATTCGGCGAACGCAGCGAGCAGCTCTTCGCATTCCGGGTCGTCGAACGCGAGCGCGAGCACCGCGCAGTTCGCGGTCTGCAGCACGGGCAGGTCGGCCGCTTCGCCGCGGCGGCTCTGCGTCCGCCGTTGGCACCGCAGCCACAGCGCCGTGCGTTGGAACGCGACGCCGAGCCGGACGCGGTCCCATCCGTCCATGTCGCCCTGCAGCACGGCGAGCTGGCCGCAGCCGAGGTGCCACGTTCCGAGCAGGTAGCCGGAGATCGACAGCTGCGTCGTGCGGCGCGGGTCGCCGAGCGCCGACTCGACCATCTGCTGCGGGCCGCGGAGGAAGTTGCGTTCGGTGCTGGGCTGCAGCGTCCATTCGCGCAGGCGGCGCTGGAGGGAGGTGACGTCGGTGATGGCCATGCGCGGGCCACGAAGTCTGCCTTGCGGCTACACTGCTCGCCATGCCCTTTCTCCGCGGACTGCTGTCGTTCTTCGCCGCGCTCATGCTCGTCGACTCGGTCCGTGCGACGTGGTCGATCATCCTCGTCAACCGCCGCACCGGCGAAGTCGCCATCGCGTCCGCGACGTGCCTCACGGGTTTCGACCTGCAGAACGGCGCGTGCGTCGTCGTCGTCGGCCGCGGCGCGGCGGCCGCGCAGTCGTTCGTCGACCTCTCGGGCATGAACCGCATGCTGATCTTCTCGCAGCTGCAGCTCGGCGCGGATCCGCAGCAGATCCTCGCGCAACTCGCGGCGAGCGACACCGGCCACCAGTCGCGCCAATACGGCATCGTCGACACGCAAGGCCGCGCGGTGGGGTTCAGGGCATCTCACGGGCGTGATCGGCGACATCGTCTACGCGGTGCAAGGCAACGTGCTCACGGGGCCGGTCGTCATCACCGCGGCGGAGCAGGCGATCCGCACGACGCCCGGCGATCTCGCCGAGAAGCTCATGGCCGCGATGGAAGCGTCGCGGTTGTTCGGCGGCGATGGCCGTTGCTCGTGCAATCCCAACGTCGCGACGCAGTGCGGCGCGCCGCCGCCCAACTTCACGAAGTCGGCGCACATCGGCTACATGCTCATCGCGCGCCCCGGCGACACCGACGGCATCTGCAACGGCAACGTCGGCTGTGCGACCGGTCGCTACCACCTCAACATCAACATCGCGAACCAGATCTCGTCGGCGCCGGATCCCGTCTACCAGCTGCGCACGAGCTTCTTGAACTGGCGCCTGCGCAACGTTCTGCGGCCCGACCACTTCTTGTCCTCGTGCGATGTCGAGCCCGCTCGCATCCTCGACGACGGCGCGACGACGTCGCGGTTGCGGCTCGTCTTGCGCGACTGGCGCGGCGTGCAGTTGCCGTTCGGCGGCGCGCAGGTCGTGGTCACGCAAGAGCCCGGCGGGCCGTCGATGCCGATCGGCACGGTCGTGGACCACGGCGACGGCAGCTACACGATCCCGGTCGGGCCTTCGTCGCAGGCGGGCACTGCGCGGCTCAAGGTCGTCGTCGACGACGGGCAGGGCCCGGTGCAGATCTCGCCGTCGCCCGAGGTCACGGTCGCGAACGACTCGATGTGGCTGTCGGCCGGCGTCGTCGATGCATCGCAAGGCGGCGCATTCGACGCGGTGCTGCGCGCGGGCCCTGGCTTCGCCAACCGTCCCTACCTGTTGCTCGGCTCGTTGTCGGGGACGTCGCCGGGCATCGCGCTCGCTCCTGGCGTGACGTTGCCGCTCGTGCCGGACGGCCTCACCTACTTCCTGCTCGACCTCGCGCCGTCGACGACGTTGCTCGGCGCGCTCGATGCGCAAGGCCGCCGCACGGTTCCGCTCGCGGTTCCGCCCGGGTTGTTCGCCTCGTTGCCCGGCGGTCGCCTCGACTTCGCGTGGCTCGCGCTCGCGCCGCTCGACTTCGCGAGCAATCCGGCGGGCTTCGACCTTCGCTGAGTTTGCTAGCGTCGTCGCGCGTCGCGCTCGAGTGCGACCGCTGCGACGTCGGCGATCGGGGCGAGTTCTGCAAGAGAACTGCGTCGCGCGGCACGCGCGCTTGACGCGCCCTTGCGGTGGCGGTGTCCTTCGCGGCCTCACTCAGGAACCCAAGGCCCATGAAGATCCTCCTCGGCGTCGCGGCGCTCGCTGCCGCGTTCTCCTTCCCGTCCGCTCCCGCAACCGACGTCGTCTCGACGCCCGCCGCCAACGAGTGGCAGGTCGACGGCGGCCATAGCTCCGTCGTCTTCAAGGTGAAGCACGCCGGCGCGTCGTGGTTCTACGGCGTGTTCACCGCAGTCTCCGGCAAGATCGTCTTCGACGAGCAGAAGCCGGAAGCGAGCTCGGTGTCGATCGAGATCGACGCGGAGTCGGTGCAGACGCGCGACGAGAAGCGCGACCAGCACCTGCGCGGCCCGGACTTCTTCGACTGCAAGCAGTACCCGAAGATCACGTTCGCGAGCACGTCGTGGAAGAAGTCGGGCAGCGGCTTCGAGGTCGCGGGCGAGCTCGAGCTGCACGGCGTCAAGAAGCCGGTGGCCGCGACGGTGACGCCGACGGGCACGGGCGAGTTCTACGGCAAGCGCGCGGGCTTCGAGGCGACGTTCGTCGTGAAGCGCAGCGACTTCGGCATGGACTACGGCGTGGCCAAGAACGTGCTCGGCGACGACGTGCACATGACGGTCGCGATCGAGGCCGTGCAGCCGCAAGAGAAGAAGTAGGCCGTCCGTGGAAGACGCCCTGCGCACCGTTCTCTACGGCGTGCTGCCTTCGCTCGGCATCACGCTGTTGCTCGTCGGCCTGTTCGGTCCGCGTTGGACAGGCCTCGCCGCCGGCCTCGCTGCCGTCGCGGCGTGGAACCTGATCGGCCAGCAATGGCCGGTCTGGCCGCACGAGTTGTGGGCGGGCAAGGGCGACGGCATGCAGCGCTTCACCTGGGGCCTCGTCGTGTTCGGCCTCGTGAGCGCTGCGGCTCTGCGCCGTGAGTTCCCCGCGTGGGCCTACGTGCCGCCGGCCGCGGCGTTGTCGTGGGGGCACGCGTGGTTCTCGCTGCAGACCGTGCGCACGAACCAGAAGTGGAAGGACGCGGAGATCCTCGGCTGGCAGGTCGCCGCCGTGCTCGCGTTCCTCTGCGCGTTCGCGCCGGTGCGGCGCGCGCTGCAGATGCGGCCCGGCAAGGCGATGGCCTGGGTGCTGTGCGCGATCCTCGTCGCGGACTCCGTGTTGCTCGTCTCCACGGGCAGCGCCAAGCAAGGCCAGCTCGCCGGCGCGCTCGCGGCGGTGTTCGGCGCTGCTGCGGGCACGGCGCTGTGGCGGCAGGGATTCTCCCTCGACCGGTCGGCGGCGTTGCCGTTCGCGGCGGCGCACAGCGGCTTGCTGGTGGTCGGCTTCCATCTCAGCTACCTGCCGCGCGACTCGGCCTTGCTGGCGGCGGCGGCGCCGCTCGCGCTGTTGCTGGCCGGGTCTCCGGGCGGCGGCGCGCTCGCGATCGTCCGTTTCGTCGGCGCGTTGCTCCTCGTGTTCGGCGCGCTGGGCTGTGCGGTGTGGATCGGCGGCGGCCTCGCCTGACGCTGCGCGCCCGTTCTGCGCGCCTGTCCGTCGCGTCCTACGCCGCAAAACCCGTCGACTCGGGCAAGACATCGCGCTGCTGTTGTTGCATCATCCCGCGGCCTCGTTGCCTGGGCGGGCGACGTGGACTCACACCCGATGGTTGATCGCATGGGAGAACTGCCTGCAACGGCTCCAGCAGGCGTCGGCGCGCTCGGTCCGCGTGGACGCGGGCTCTTCGGCCGTCTGCTCGGCGGGCTGCGCTCGGCTCCGGTCGCGCGTTCCGAGGCGTTCTCGATTGCGGTCGCGAGCGGCAAGGGCGGAACGGGCAAGTCGTTCGTCGCCACGTCGCTCGCGGTGCTGCTGCATCGCGCGGGTCGTCGCACGACGCTCGTCGACTGCGACTTCGGGCTCGCCGCAGACCATCTGCTGCTCGGCGTGAAGCCCATCAACACGCTGCAGCAGTTGCTGAGCGGCAAGGCGCCGCTGTCGCAAGTGCTCATCGAGACTCCGTGCGGGCCTCGCTTGCTGCCCGGCGCGTCCGGCGTGCGCAAGCTCGCGGCGATGGGCGACAAGGACATGCTGCACTTCGCGCGCGAACTCGGCGCGGTGGCGGCGGACAACGACGTCGTGCTGATGGACGTCGGCGCAGGCATCTCGCCGGCGGTGCTGCTGACGATGCTCGCCGCGGACACGATCGTTCTCGTCACGCAGCCGGAGATCGCCGCGCTCGTCGATGCCTACGCCGTCGTGAAGTGCGTCTCGCAACTGCGCGCCGACGCGAAGTTCTGCGTGCTCGTGAATCGCGTGCAGACTCCTGGGCGCGGCGAGCAGGCGTTCAAGAAGCTCACTGACGTCTCGCGCCAGCACGTCGGGATCTCGCTGCAATACCTCGGTGAAGTGCTCGACGACCCGCGCGTCGGCCAGCATCGCCTCGGCCAGTTGCCGCTCGTCGTCACCGAGCCCAATGCCGCGACGAGCGCGGCGATGCTCGCGATCGCGACGCGGTTGGAGCAACTCGCAGGTCCGCTGGGCAAGCGCCGGGTCGATGGCGAGGCAGGAATCGAGGCGCGCTTCCGCCGCCACCGGCTGTTCCTGTGATCCGTTGAGGATCGCGCGCTCGCGTCAGTTCACGGGCAGCTTGCCGCGCACGACGCAGAACGCTTCCCAGTAGCCGTTGCCGCGGCCGTGCACGAGCGAGCGGTAGGCGTTGAGGCCGCGCACGCAGTGGTCGTAGCTCACGTAGGCCGTCTGGCTCTCGTAGCGCAGCATCGCCGCCTGCTTCTTGTCGATGACGCTCGTCACGTCGAGCACGCAGTCGGGGATCATCGCGTTCCACACTTCGTAGCCGAGCGCGAGGCCGTCGAATCGCACGTGGTCGAGCGCCGCGACCACGATGTGGTGCAGCGCGTGGTGGTCTGGGTGTCCTTCCATCGCCCACGGCAGGTAGACGACGCGCGGCTTCGCCTTCTGCAGCGACGCGATCGCGAACTGCATGCCGAGGTTGAGGTCGTTCTGGCTGAGCAGGCAGCTGTCGGGGAAGCCCCAGAACTCCACATCGTGGACGCCGAGTTCGGCGAGGCCTTTGCGCGACTCGGCACGGCGAATCGCCGTGTAGGTCGCCTTGTCGAATCGTCCGTCGGGATCGCCGGCGACGCCGTCGGTCGCGACCACGACGCGCACGGAGTGGCCGAGCCGCTGGTGCAGCGCAAGCGCGCCGCCGGGGCCCGCGATCTCGTCGTCGGGGTGCGGCGCGAATGCGAGCACGGGGCCATCCGGCAACGTCGTGAGCCGCACGGGCTCTGGGGGCGCCTTGGGCATGGAGTCGAACGGCGGCATGTCCGGCCAGCTTAGCAGCCCATCGGAGAACGCACGCTGTCAGGCTCTCGGCGACGCATGCGTTCTTCGGCGAGCTGTTCGTCGCTCCTTCGTCGCCATGCGGCAGGCTTGCGCGGCGCCGTGCATCGCAAACCGGATCGGCCGGCCGCTTCGCAGAACTCGTGTGCACGACAGAACTCGCGGCGAGGCGTTCGGTGCAGCGACATGGACGAGTTCCCGTGCAGGCGTTCGCGGATGTCGTTTGTTACCGCGGGGGTGGTTGCAGTCCTCGCGCGGACGGGCAACCTGTTCGCCTCGATGCGGTCCCGCACGCCTATCTGCACGCGATCTTCTTCGCGCGTTGGCAATGGCGTGCACCGTGCTCGGACCTCCCGATCCAAGGCAACCATCCGATGACCCGATTCCCCAGCGCCATCCTCCTGCTCGCGGCGACCGCCGTCGCGCAGGACCACGTGTTCACCATGGGCTTCGCCAGCGCCGCAGGCCCGAGCGCCCCTGCGCCGATCCCGCCGGCGACGTCGAACAACGGCAACCACCCGGCCGCGCGCGTCAAGGACAACAACCTCGACGGCGCGATCACGGTGCCGACCGAACTGCACACGTTCCTGTCGACCTGCTACCACACGACGGGTGGCGCGTGCTTCATGACCGACGTGCGCGCGGTCGTGACGAACGGCGAATACGAGTTCTTCTTCACGGACAGTGAGCAGGGTCGCGTCGTGCGCGGCGTCGACAGCAACCACAACGGTCTGCTCGATCGCGTCGAAGACACGAATGGCAACGGTGTGCTCGACGCCGGCGAAGATGCCAACGCAAACGGCATCCTCGACACGGAAGTCAGCGAGTTCTTCTACTTCGGCATCCGCACGACGGCCGGCGCGGTCAACCTGCTCGCGCCCGACACGCTCGGCGTCTACCGCGACAACGTCAGCGGCCAGACGCGCGTCTACGCGGCGATCGACAACCCGTCGAACCTCGGCTTCGCGCGCGGCATCTACAAGCTCGTCGACCTGAACGGCGACGGCGACGCGAAGGATCCCGGCGAGAACTCGGTGTTCGTCAACTCGACGATCCCGCTCACGACCCCTGGCCTCGGCAGTCCGCTGCCCAACTTCTGGCAGCAGGTCCGCATCCTGCCGGGCGGCAAGGTGATCGGCTACGCGAGCGGTCTCACCTACACGGCGGCGACGGCGCGCACGAACGAGAACGCGTGGTACGGCTTCACCGACAATGGTGGCGCCACGGCCGCGACGGTCGAACTGTGGTTCAACTGCTCGCAGCTCAACGCGCTGCCGCAGCACCCGGACTTCGCCAACGGCACCTACCCGGTGTGGGACATCGACTACGTCAACGGAGTCACGCCGACGCGCCGCACGTTCGCGCGCTGGCTCGCGGTGTCCGAGAGCGGTGGCACGGCGGGCGTGGTCCCGGCCTACTACATCGCCTCCAGCTACACGTGGAGCACGATCCAGGCGCCGCCGACGTTCGGTGACATCAACGTCAACGGCCAGCACGTTTCGGGCCTGATCTATCGCGTCAACGACCTCAACAACAACCAGGTCATCGACGCCGGCGAGCTCAGCCTCTGGGCCAACCTGTCGGGCGCCACGGTCGGAACGCTCGCGAACGCGACGTTCCAGAACGCGCAGAGCGGCGTGACGATCAGCACGCTGACCGACCGCACGTGGAGCGTCGATGCGACGAAGGACGGCTCCTTCCACTTCATCTACGCGAACGGCAGCGGCGCCGACGCAGTGGTGACGATGAAGGACGCCAACTTCAACGACACGATCGACACGGGCGAGATCGCGATGACGTACTACACGTCGGCGCCCGGCGGCACGTTCCCGCCGCCCTTCAACCCGACGCTCGGCCCGTACTTCAGCACCGGCCACGCTTCGATCAACGACGGCACGATGCCTGGTCCGTTCGGCCAAGGCCTCGCGGTCACGGGCGACGGCTGCGTGCTCCCGAGCACGGGCTTCAAGTCGGTGATGGACGCGTGGGGCGGCGCGCCGCAGCAGGGCAACCCGGCGTTCAAGGTCGGCGCGATCCGCGGCATCCCGGGCTTCCCGGCGATCATGACGATCGACGGCGCCCTGCAGCCGTTCCCGATCCCGCTGTCGTCGGTCGGCTTCCCGAACGGTTGCTCGCTCTACGGCTTCAACCCGCAGGTGTTCAGCTTCACGTTCGCGGACGGCCTGGGTCGTTCGATCATCGGCGCCGGCATCCCGGCCAACCCTGGTTTGATCGGCCAGACCGCGGTGTTCCAGGGCGCTTGCCTGGACGTCGCGAGCCCCGCGTCGATCCAGTGGCACACGACGAACGCGCTGCTCGTCACGATCCAGCCGTGATCGGCTGAGTGCGCCGTTCGCGGCGCACTCTCACTTCGCAGTCGCGCCGCGCGCGGAGCAAACGCTCAGGCGCGCGGCTGCAGACGCGGCAAGAGACGCAGCAGGACCGCGATCGCGGCGGCTGCGCTCGCGAGGCAGGCGAACGCCTTGCCCCATTCGCCGAAGATCACCGCGCCGATCCCCGGCAGCGTGAGCCACAC
>CAZEQF010000006.1:0-36162 GCA_964514315.1 uncultured Singulisphaera sp.
GACGGGCCGGCCGTGTCCTTGAACGGGTCGCCGACCGTGTCGCCGGTGACCGCGGCCTTGTGCGTGTCGCTGCCCTTGCCGCCGAGGTGGCCGGCTTCGATGTACTTCTTGGCGTTGTCCCACGCGCCGCCCGCGTTGGCCATGAACAGCGCCATCATGACGCCGGCAGAGGTCGAGCCCGCGAGCAGGCCGCCGACCGCCGCCTTGCCGAACAGCATGCCGACCGCGACGGGCGCGATGACGGCCATGAGGCCCGGGACGACCATTTCGCGAAGCGCGCCCTGGGTCGAGATCTCGACGCAGCGCGCGTAGTCGGCCGGCTGCGTGCCCGTGCCGTCCTTGAGGCCCGGGATCTCGCGGAACTGGCGGCGCACTTCCTCGACCATCGCGTTCGCGGCCTTGCCGACGGCCTTCATCGCCATCGACGAGAACACGAACGGCAGCATCGAGCCGATCAGGAGGCCCATGACG
This sequence comes from uncultured Singulisphaera sp., assembly GCA_964514315.1. GTDB lineage: Bacteria > Planctomycetota > UBA1135 > UBA1135 > UBA2386 > SXPK01. Next base: position 472 of record CAZEQF010000006.1, read on the forward strand.
ACCTCGGCGTTGTCGAGGCTGAGGTTGACGTCCTTGCCAGCTGCGGCCTTGTAGGCGGCGAACAGCGCGAGCGCGGTAAGCGCGGCCGAACCGATCGCGAAGCCCTTGCCGATCGCGGCAGTCGTGTTGCCCGTCGCGTCGAGCGAGTCGGTGCGCTTGCGGACCTCAGGCGGCTGGTGCGACATCTCGGCGAGGCCGCCGGCGTTGTCTGCAACCGGGCCGTAGGCGTCGACACCGAGCGAGATGCCCAGCGTGCTGAGCATGCCGACTGCCGCCATGCAGATGCCGTAGATGCCGGAGATCGCGTTGCACGCGTAGACGCCGACGGCGATGAGGATCGTCGGGATCCACGTCGACGCCATGCCCGTCGCGAGGCCGTAGATGATGTTGGTCGCGGCGCCCGTCTGGGACTGCTGCGCGATCGTCTGCGCCGGAGCCATCTTCTCCGACGTGTAGTACTCGGTGACCTTGCCGATGATGACGCCGACCACGAGGCCGATCACGACCGACATGTAGACGTTCCAGTGGTTGACCACGTCCGTGCCGCCCTGAACCATCAGCGGCTGCGGCTGCATGATCATCGTGATGATCGCTGCGCCGATGACGAGCGCGACCGAGGCCGCGACGAGGCCGCCGAACAGCGCCGCCGACAGCTTGCTCTCGTCCGTTGCCTTCACGCGGAACGTGCCGAGGAAGCTCGCGACGATGCCGACCGCGGAGATCACGACCGGATACATCAGCAGGTTCGTCATCGCCGAGGCTCCACCGTCCTTCGGCACGAGGCCGAAGCCGATGATCGCCGTCGAGATGATCGCGCCGCAGTAGCTCTCGAAGAGGTCCGCGCCCATGCCCGCGACGTCGCCGACGTTGTCGCCGACGTTGTCCGCGATGACCGCCGGGTTGCGGGGATCGTCCTCGGGGATGCCTGCTTCGACCTTGCCGACGAGGTCGCCGCCGACGTCTGCGGCCTTCGTGTAGATGCCGCCGCCGACGCGCGCGAACAGTGCGATCGAGCTCGCGCCGAAGCTGAAGCCCAGCACGTAGTTGACCCAGTTCGGGTCGGTCGCGTTCACCACGCCCGTGTCATACGTGAGCATCAGCACCGTGATGCCGACGAGGCCGATGCCGACGACCGTCATGCCCATGACCGTGCCGGACTTGAACGCCACGTCGAGTGCGCCACCGAGGCTCGTCTTCGCGGCCTGCGTCGTGCGCACTGCTGCGCGCGTCGCGCAGTGCATGCCGAAGTAGCCAGCGCCGGCCGAAGCCGTCGAGCCCATCAGGAACGCCACCGCGGTCTTCCAACCGAGGAACTGCTCGGTCGGGCCCAGGCACAAGAGGCCGAACACGACCACGACGAACACCGCGAGCCACTTGTATTCGGCGTGAAGGAACGCGCGGCCGCCTTCCTGCACGGCGCGGGCGATCTTTTGCATCACCTCATCGCCGGCATCCTTGGCCATGATCTGCTTGAACAGGCTGACGGCGTAGAAAATGCTCGCCACGGCAATGGCGAGCGACAGGACGTTCCAGAGGACGTACATGGAGTTAGGTAGAAAACCGGGGAGACGTGGCCCGGCGCCAACAGGGGGCAGAGACCATAGCCGTCGCCGGACGCTGCTCGCAAGGACGCGGCGGACCTGGCAGCCCGTCGAAGAACGCATGCTGCCTGCGAGCCCGGCAACCAGGCCGATCTCTGCGTCGTGCGAACTCCGTCGATTCCATGGATTCGACTCCGTTCGCACTCCCTGATCTCGACCCGGCTGCCCTGCTCTCCGCGACGCAGCCGTTCTGCAACGGGCTGCCAGGTCGCTGCAGAAACGGCCTCTGGCGCGAGCGGCGCTGCCGCGCGTCAGGCTTCGCGGTCCGGGGGGCCGTCGCGCGGCTCGTCGGCCTCGTCCTCGGACCCGACCTTCGGCGGCTCGGGGGCCTCGTTGATCCCGACCGGCGGCAGTTCGAGCACGTCCTCGTCCTGGACCGGCAGCTGCGGCTCCACGAACGTCTCGGTCGGCCCTGCCCCGGCCGCGCGCCGCCGGGCCCGCCGCCGCAGCAGCAGGTAGCCGCCCAGCGCCACCACGCCGCCGACGATCAGCCACAGGAGGCCGCGTTCGACGGCCTGGACGCGCGCGATCACCTCGTCGATGACCCCGGCGCCGCGGTAGCCGATCCAGACCATCAGCGGGACGATGATCGAGATCCCGAGCCCGTCCAGCAGCAGGAAGCGCCGCATGGGCATCTTCATGACGCCCGCCGTGAAGAACGCGATCGTGCGGATGCCGGCCAGGAAGCGCGCGAAGAAGATCACCAGGTCGCCGCGGCGCCGGAACCAGCGGTCGAAGTCGGCGAGCCGTTTTCGGGTGACGACCACGCGCAGCCAGCGGATGCGCAGCAGGCGCGCCCCGAAGATGCGGCCCAGCAGGTAGGGCACGAGGTCGAAGCTCAGGATCGACCCGGCCGACCAGCACATCATCCCGACGACCGTCGCGTTGTCCGGGAACTTGGCGCAGACGTAGCCCGCCGCGATGAGGACCAGTTCCTCCGGCAGCGGCAGCCCGATGGCACAGATCGCAAAGACCAACGCCACCCCGACGTAGGGATATTCGCGGAAGGTCTCGACGAGGCTCTCGAACATGGGGCCAGGTTGGGGGGCGCGGAGCCTATCGGAGGAAGGGTCGCAACGCTGCCAACCTCGGGTCGGCTTTCTGGCGATCGCGGATTTCGGGCGGCGTCCCGGCTTCGTCGCGCAGCGTGTCGCGGATGCCGAGCAGGGTCGTCCGCCACTCGCCCGCGAGCTCGGGGATTCCCGAGGACGCGCAGCGCAGCGCCGCTTCTTCGAGCAGCGCGAGCGCGCTGCGGCGGTCGCCGGTGCGCAGCAGGGCGGCGCACAGGCGCGGAACGTCGTGGAGCCGTTGTTCGCGGACGCTGCGGCCGGCGCCCTTCGCTTCTGCCTGTGCGAGGTAGCGATCGGCGAGCAGGGCGGGATCCGTGTCGAGCAAGGTCGCGAGCAAGGGCTCGTTGCGCGCCGCGAGTTCGACCAGCCACGCCATGTCCGCGAGCAGCGCCGGTTCGCGCGGCCCGCATCCTTCGCGTGCGTCTTCGAGGAAGCGCAGCGCGACGAGCAGCCGGTCCTTGGCCGCGGCGGCGCGCTGGTCCGGCGGTAGTGCTTCTGCGCCGCCGTCGAGCGCGTAGCGGAACGCGAACACCGAGTGGCCGTCGGCCCATCCCGGAGTGGCCTTCAGCAGCAACTGCGCGCGTTCGAACATCTCGCGCGGGTCGCCGTGCTCTGCGGCGTCGGCGACGCTGCGCCACAAGAACGGCAGCGCCATGGGCCGCACGATGGCGGTGGGAGCGGCGAGCGCGTCTTCGCGTCTGCCGAGCATCGCGACGCCGGCGATCCAAGCGCCCAGGGCCGCGGCCATCGCAACGCGCTTCACTTCGAGCCTCCGCGTTGCAGCAGCGCGGTGACGACCATTGCGGCCGCGCCGACCGCGAGCGACGTCGCAACGGAGCCATGCAGTCCTTCGACGGGGATCCAGCGTCCGCGCGCGCACAGCGTCAGCGCGGCGTCCGCGGGGCCGGCGCGTCCGGCGGTCTGCACGACGACGGCGGCGAGCGTCGCGACCCATTGCACCGGCGTGGACACGAACGATCCCGTCAGCATCGCGATGCACAGCGCCACGAACGCAGGCAACAGGCAGAGCGACAACGCGAGCGCGCAGCCCGCAAGGGCCGAAGCCTCGCCGTGTTCGACGACGACGGTTGCTTCGCGGTCGAACAGCAGCGGCACGTTGCCGTCGACGCGCCGCGCTTCGATGCGTTCTGCGCGTCGGCCGCCGAGCGGCACGATCGCGAGTTGGCGGTGGCCGTAGAACGCGATCGGCTCGGGCGTCGCGCGTTCGCCGTCGACGAAGATCTCGACGCGCGTCGGCAAGGGCGCGCCTTGCGGCAGCAGCGCAGCAGGCCGCAGGAGCAGCTCGTCGCATTCGCGTCCGTTCGCGAACGAGATCGACGCGTTCGCGTCGTCGAGGATCGGCCTGCCCGTGGCGACGAGCGGATGGTGCGCGCGCGGCGCGGGGACCAACGTCGCGGCCACTGCAGCAATCGCGAGCAAGCCCAATGCAGCGGCTGCCAACGCGGCGAAGGCAGCGGTCGGCATTCCGTGCAACGGGCCCTTCGTCGCGCGGCGCACGAGTTCGCGGCCGTTCGCGTCGGCGGCGAACAACGGCCACAGCGAAACCGCGCACAAGCAGCTCGCGGCCATGGGCAAGAACGCGGCCACGTGGAGCCACGGATCGACGGTGCCGCTTGCCGCGTGGCCTGCTGCGACGAGCCCCGCCCCTGCGAGCGCAGCGGGCGCGGTCCAGGCCGCGCAACGGCGGAAGCAGGCTCGGAACGTGCCCATCGCTCAGTCCGCCTGCGGGCCGCGGCCCGCGAGACGGCGATACAGCGCGTGGAGGTGAAGTCGGTGCGCTTCACTGCGGACGAAAGTTCCGCCCGCTGCAGCAACGGCGTCGGCGACCTTCGCGACGCCCTGGTCGTCGAGTCCGCGGACCACGAGCGCGCGGTCGCCGCTGCCGAGCAGCTCGTCGAGCGTGCCGGAGAGCGCAACCTTGCCGTCGTGCAGCACGAGCACGTGGCTGCACAGTTGTTCGACTTCCTGCAGCTGGTGCGAGGCCATCAGGATCGCGGCGCCCTTGTCGGCCTGTTCCTTCAGCGCGTCCATCGCGAGCGCGGAGCCGACGGGGTCGAGGCCCGAGGTCGGCTCGTCGAGCAACAGCACGCGCGGATCGCCGAGCAGCGTCGCCGCGAGCATGAGGCGTTGCTGCATGCCGGTGCTGTAGGTCTGCGCGCGCCGTCGCGCCGCGTGCGCCAGTTCGAAGCGTTCGAGCCATGCGTCCGCGCGCGCGTCCGCGTCGCGGTTGTCGAGGCCGAGTTGCGCGCCGAACCACTGCAGGATCTCGCGGCCGCTCAACTGCGCGAGCGGCGGCGGCCCCGCAGGCTGCCACGCGACCGAACGAAACAGCGACGAGTCCTCGCTCGCCTTGCCGAGCACGTTCGCTTCGCCGCCGGTCGGCCGCTGCAGGCCCGCGAGCACGCGCAGCAACGTCGTCTTGCCGGAACCGTTCGGTCCGAGCACGCCGAGGATCTGGCCGGGTTCGACGTCGAGGTCGAGTGGGTGCAGCGCCGCGACCGCGGGCCGGCGGAACCGGCCAGGGAACGTGACGGACAGCCGCCGCACCGAGATCGCGGGCATTCGGCGATGGTCCGAAGTCGCGGCCGTTGCCGTCAAGGGCCAAGGTCGGTCGTCGCGATCGATGCGCTGTGCATTCGTGTCCCGAAAACCCGAGAACTGCGCCCGCGTGCCGCACTATCTTCCCGCGCCGTGACGGGCCAACTCCAGATCTCCGACGGTCGCACCGTCGCCGTTCGCGACGGGCTGACGCTCGGCCGCGTGGCCGGCTGCGACATCGTCATCGACGACACCAAGGCGTCCCGCCGCCATGCGCGCATCGTCGCGCAGGACGGCGTGGTCGAGGTCGAAGACCTCGGCAGCAGCAACGGCACGATGCTGAACGGCAAGCCGGTGCAACGGCGCGTGCTCCGCGACGGCGACGAGATCCAGATCGGCGCGACGCGCATCGTCTACCTCGCGCAAGCGGTGGCGCAGAAGCCGCCGGCGAAGTCGGACGACCTCGATCTGTTCGGCGACGACGAGCCGGCGGCTGCTGGTGCGGCGGGACCCGCGGACGAAGAAGGGGACGACCTCGACTTCGCGTCGCCTGCGGCCGCTCCTGCCCCCGCGCCTTCGCCGATGCCCGCGCCGAAGCAACCCTCCGCGCCGCCGCCGCGCGCGACGGTCGAGTTCGCCGACGAAGTCGTCGAAGTGCGAAAGGTCGCGGCGACGCCGCAGCGCGGCGCTGCGCCCTCGGCCGCGTCGTCCGGCGAGCCCCAGCTCACGCAGAAGCAGCGCGTCTTGCAGTTCTCGCAGAACAAGTCCGCTGCGCCGCTCGGCGATGACCTGTCGCAGATGAGCAGTGGCAAGCGCGGCTTGATCGTCTTCGCCGTGTTGCTCGGTGCCGGCGCGCTCGCGTGGGCACTGATGACGATGGTGTCGTAGCGCGGCGCTCAGGACAGCGAGCGCCAAACGTCGAGCATCGCGCGCGCCGCGCGTTGCCACGAGAACTCCGCCGCGCGCCGCATGCGCGCACGTCGTGCAGGTTCGCTGTCGTCGAGCGTCGCGAACGCGTTCGCCCATGCGCGCGGGTCGTTCGCAGGCAGCGCGATTCCCGCATCCCCGATGACTTCCGGCAGCGCACCGCAGTCGGCGACGAGCGTCGGCCTTCCGTGCGCGAGGCCCTCGAGCGCTGCGAGGCCGAAGCCTTCGTAGGCGCTCGGCACGACGATCGCTCCTGCGGTCGCGTAGATGCGCTGCAATGCGTCGTCGTCGACGGGGCCCGTGAACGTCACGCGCTCCGCGACGCCAAGCGAATGCGCGAGCGCGCGCAACGATGCGCCCGAGCCTGCATCGGCGCCGACGAGCCACAGTTCGTTGTGCGCGGCGCGGTCCGTGAGCGCGAGCGCGCGCACGAGCACTTCGAGGTTCTTGCGCGGTTCGAGGTGGCCCACGTGCACGAGTCGCGCATGCGCGATCGTCGACGTCGCAGTCGTTGCGGGATCCGGCAAGTCCGTGCCGTTCGGCACGACGACGGTCCGCGCGCGCGGCGCGAATGCGAGCACGCGGCGTTCGGTGAACGTGCTCGGCACGACGACCGCAGCTGCGCGCGCAGCGGCGCGGCGCAGCAAGGCGCGAGCGAGCCAGCGGCTTCTCGAGCCAAATGCGTCGGCGTCGCGGACATCGTGCACCGTGAGCGCGAGCGCGCACGGCACGCGCGGCGCGGGGAGGAACCCGTGGTCGCACACCGAGGCGCCGAGGTCGCGAAGCGCGCTGGTGAGGCGCAGCCACTCGTTGCCGGCGCGACGCCACGAAGGGCCGCTCGGGATCGCGATCGCGCGCAGTTCGATGCGATCGGGAAGGTCGCGCGGCGGCTCGCCTTCGCGGTGCAGCAGCGTGATGCGTTCTCCGTCCGCGAGCAGCGGCGCGGTGTGGCGCAGCAGTTCGCGCAGGCGGCGGTTCGCGCCGGAGTGCGTTCCGAGCAGCCAGCCGGACACCGCGACGTGCATCACGCGAGGACCTCTTCGTGCATCGCGCGCCATGCGCGCGCGAGACGTTCGGGCGAGAACTGCGCGGCCCTGCGCGGGCCGTCGTGCGCGAGCCGTGCGCGCAACACGTCGTCGACGCATGCGCGCACGATCGCGTCGGCGATCGCGCCGGGATCGCGCGGATCGACGAACACCGCCGCGTCCTGCGCGATCTCGCGATGTGGCGGCAGCTCCGAACACACGACCGGGATGCCGTGCGCGAGGCCCTCGAGCACCGGCAGGCCGAACCCCTCGTAGAGCGACGCGTGCACGAGCGCGCGGCAACCGCGCAGCAGTCCGCGCTTCTGCTGCTCGTCGACGTAGTTGAACGGCGGGCCGGCGAAGCACGGATCGGGAACGCGCGGATCGCGGCGCTTCGCGATCGCGATCGCCGCCTCGACGCGCGTGCGGTTCTTGCGCGGACGTTCGTCGCCGAGGATCAACAACGGGCCGTGGCGGTCGTTCGCGGGGCGAGGCGGCTCGCTCGGGATCTCCGTCGCATGCGGCACGACGACACAGCGATTTGCGTCGACGCCTATGCGCAACGCAGCCTCCCTCGTGAACGTCGAAGGCGCGATGACGCGCGTCGCCGCGCGAAGCGACGAGCGCACCGTTGCGCGCACGCGCCACGGCCGCGTCTCGCCGCTCTGTTCGTCGGCCCACGGCAGGTCGTGCACGGTCGCGATGCGCGGGATGCGGCAGAGCAGCGGCACGGAGGCAACCGGGCTGTGCAACACGTCGGCGCGCGCGCGTCGCGCGAGCCGCGGCAACGCGAGTTGTCGCTTCCACGCGCCGCGCGGCGCAGGCATCACGTCGACGCCGTCGATGCGCGGATCGCGCGCGTCGTGGGGCAGCGCGAGCGCGCACGATCCCGGGAACATCGCGGCGTAGGCGCGGAGCCCCGTGAGGAACGAGGTCGCGACGCCGAGCGCGTCGCCGTCTTCGAGTGGCGCGCCGTCGAACAGCACCCTCATCGCGCGGCCTCGCGGTAGAGCGCTGCGTGCGCCGCAGCGCAGTCGTCCCATCGGAACTTCGCGGCGCGCAGCATGCCGTCACGTCGAAGCGACTCGCGCAGCAATCGATCGTGCAGAGCTCGGTCGATCGCGTTCGCGAGCGCTTCCGGATCGGTCGCGTCGCACAGCAGCGCTGCGCCGTCGGTGAGTTCTTGCATCGGCTCGCAATCGTGCGCGACGACGGGCAGCCCCGTCGCCATCGCTTCGAGCGGCGGGAAGCCGAAGCCTTCCCACAGCGAGGGATATGCGAGCACGCTCGCTTGCCGCATGTGCGCGAACACCGCTTCGTCGTCCGCGTCCTCGATCCACTCGGCGATGCCCTCGTCGCACGCTGCGCGAAGGTCGCCCACGATCTCGTCGCATTCCCAGCCGCGAGCGCCGAGGACGACGAGGCGCGGCTTCTTCTGCATCGAACGGATCGCTGCGAGCAGCGCGCGATGGTTCTTGCGCGGTTCGATCGTGCCGACACAGAGCACGACGTCGTCTCGGCGTGGTCCTTCGATTGCCCGCACGTGGTCGCTGCCGAACGGGATGACGGTCGGCTCCGTCGCTGCCGGCACGAACTGCGCGAGGTCCTTCACGGTCGTGCGCGACGGCACGACGATGCGATGCGCCGCAGCCGCGCGGCGCGCGGTGCGTTCGCGGAACGACGCTGCGTTCTCGCCGTGCCACGATGCGTCGCGGAAGAACGCGAGGTCGTGCACGGTGATCACCGTGCGCGCGCGCGACGACGGCAGTTCGACGTAGTCGGTCTCGTGCAGCACGCCCGGCGAACCGCACAGGCGGTCCGCGCCGAGGCCCATTGCACGCAACGTAGGCAACGCACGCCCCGGGATCGGCAGGCGATGCAGCCTAGCCCCGCGCGGGATGTCGCATCGGACGCGCGCACGCGCGAGCGAGTGGCCGTAGAGCCGCAGGTCGACGTCGTCGCGGCGCGCGAGCGCTTTCGCCAACTCGCGCACGGCGCGGGCGATGCCGCTCCTGCTCAGCAGGGCCGGCCGATAGTCGATGCCAACGGCGATGCGCACGGAAGGGCGTCGGGGCGAGTCGTTCGGTGGAAGGGTTGGCGGTTCGCGTGGCGTCCGAAAGCGCAGCATGCGGTCGCAGCCTGCACTCTACGTCGAGGCTGTCGATTCGACTGCGGGTTCGCCAGTTGGCTTCCGCGTACGTCGTGTCGAACGCATGCGCGTGCGATGCGGCCTGCATGCGCGGCCCGCCGCGACGACGTGCTGCTGCGTCGTGGAACGGCGCGTCGGCGAGCGGGACAGTTCGCGGTCGGTTCCGTAGACTGCGCCGCCCTCTCCCGCATGGCTCGCGCCCGCACCACAGCTTTGTCGATTGCGTTGGTCGCCGTGCTCGGCGCCGCGATCGTGCATTGGGCCACCGACGGCGACCCGCTGCCGCCGGACGCGGGGCCTCACGACATCGGCTTGCCCGACGTTTCCGCGCCCGAGGCGACGACCGCGCCGCTTCCGGCTCCGATCGCGACTGCGACCGAGAGCGCGCGCGTGTGGGTCGAGGTGAAGCCCGTGCAGCGCATGCGGCCGGTTGGCGAGACGTTCGAAGTGATCCGCCTCGGCCAGGCGGTGCGCGCCGAGGCGTCGGTGGTGGCGGGCGCCGGCGGGCCGTTCGTCCCGCTCGTGCAGAGGAAGGGCGCGGTCGTCGTGCGAGTTCGCGTCGGAACGGCCGAATGGCATCGTCGCGTGGCGCGAGGCGATGACGGGGTCTTGAGCGTCGAGCTCGGCGTCGAACGCGCGGTGCGCGGCCGCGTCGTCGACCAGAAGGCGCAGCCGATCGCGGGCGCGGTGGTCTGGTGCGGCGGTCGCGCCGACGAGACGACGACGACGGATGCCGACGGTCGCTTCGAGGCGTTCGTCGCGGCGGGGACTGGCGTGCCCGTGGTCGTGCGCGCCGCCGGCAAGGCGTGGAAGCACGCGTTCGTGCAGGTCGAGCCTGCGAACGGGGCCGACGTTGCGTTCTCGTTGCTCGACGAGAAAGCGGTGCTCGTGCAGGCGGCCGGGACGGTCGAGTCGCTGCGCGACGCAGAGGTCGCGGTCGTGCCGCTCGGCGTTCTGTCGACGGAGTTGCAGACGTATCCGTTCTTCGCGCAAGGCCTGTGGACCGACACGGTGCTCGACGCAGAAGGGCGCGGCGTGCTGCACGGATTGCCGCAGGGCTGCGAAGTCGGCGTGCTGTTGCTCGGGCCCGGCGTCTGTCGCGCGGCTCCGGTCGAGGTCGCGCTGCGCGGCGACGGCCCCGTGCACGCGCGCTTGTCCGCGCCGGACCGTCCGCGTGTCGCGATCGAGCTGGTCGACGAGCGCGGCGCTCCGATCGCCGATTGCGAGGCGCGCTGCGTTCCGCAGGAACGCGCGGCAACCGATGCGGCGCTCGGTCCGTTCTTGTTGCCCGAGTGGTTGCCGCCGCGCGGCGGCAGCGTGCGCGTTCGCGGCGGTGCGCTTCAGCTCACGAGCCACGTCGAAGGCAAGGCGGTGCGCGTGCAGGCGAGCGACGGGATCACGGTCGCCGAGACGGAGCCGCTCGTGCCAGCAAGCAATGTGGTTCGCGTCGTGGTGCCGCAGCGCCCGCTCGGACGTCCGTCGATCGTCGTGCCGCCGCCGAAGCCGGGCGTTGCGTGGTCGGTTCGCGTCGATCCGGTGACCCAGGGCGAGTTCGTCGCGGTCGAAGCGGACGCGCCGTTCGTCGCAGAACTCGACGGTGCGATGGTCGCCGACGTGGTGGTTCGCACGCCGGACGGAGCCGCGTGGTCCGCGCCGCGCGAGGCGCGAGGCCTCGTTGTCACCGCGCCGACGGGCTTGCCGCCCGCGATCGTCGCGGGCCGCTGAGGGGGCCCTTCCTGCGCATCGCTGCGCGATCGGCGAGAAACGGGCTGCGGAGCGAAGTCCCGCATCGGGACCGCGGATCGCGCGATGGCGACGAGGTTGTGCGCGAGCAGGCCGCTCGCGCAGAGCCCTGCGCCGACCGCGACCTGCCCACGACGGTATTCTCCGGCGTGCACGTCGTCGCTGTGAGGCGCGAAACGCACGGACCGAATTGAACAAGTGCGTGTTCCGGGGGGAGCGCGTTCTTGGTTGTGTGTGGTGGGGGGCCGGGTCGCGCCGGCCCTCTTTTTTTCTCCGCCGCTCGTCTGGCGTCGAGGATCGAACCGCGTCTAGAACTCGCGGTCCGGATGCGGACTGAGGCCGACGCCTGCAGCGCCGTGTGCGGCAACCGCCACTCGTCCCCAAGGCACCGAGGATCCCCAGTGACCGTTCTCCGCGAGCCCGTCCACGGCGACATCGAGCTATCGCGCGAAGAGACGCGGCTCGTCGACACCGTCGAGTTCCAGCGCCTGCGCGGCGTGAAGCAGCTCGGCTTCGCCTACCTCGTGTTCCCCGGCGCGATGCACACGCGCTTCGAGCATTCGATCGGCACGCTGCACATGACCGAGCAGCTGCTCACGGCCGCGAACCGCAACGCGAGCAAGGACCCGTCGTCGTGCTCGCGCGTCTCCGACGAGGAAAAGCGCGTGCTGCGCATCGCCGCGCTGCTGCACGACGTCACGCACATCCCGTTCGGCCACAACATCGAGGACCAGACGGGCCTGCTGCCGCGACACGACAAGCCGGAGCGCTTCGCCGCGGTGCTCGGCGACACGGAGCTCGGCGCGGAACTGGATCGCATGGGGCTGCGCGACGACGTGCTCGCGGTGCTCGGCGGCGGCGGCAAGTCGACGCCGCCGTTCTGGAAGCAGGTGGTCAGCGACACGATCGACGCCGACCTGTTGGACTACCTGCGTCGCGACGCGCACTACACCGGACTCGAGCTCCGCTACGACCGCCGCGTCGTCGACTACTTCCGCATCGACCGTCGCACGCAGCAGATGTTCGTCGACTGCGAGAAGAACGGCATGCTGCGCGACGACATCGTGTCCGAGCTGCTGCGCGTGCTGGAGACGCGCTACCACTTCAGCGAGCGCGTCTACTACCACCACGCCAAGATCGCGGCGGGCGCGTTGCTGTCGCGCATGGTCGAGATGGCGCTGCGCGAAGGCGCGCTCACCGCAGACGACCTGCAGCAGGCGACCGACGAGTCGCTCGTGATCTCGCTGCAGGCCGCGCGTCTCTCGGACGCGGAGTCGCACGAGCGCCTGCAGCGGTTCGTCGCGCGCTTCCGCCGTCGGCAGTTGCCCAAGCGCGTGCTCGTGCTGCCCTACTACCTCAACGCCGCGATGCAGGAGCAGCTCATCGCCGCGTGGTTCGCGCCGGGCCGCCAGGACGCGCGTCGCGAATGGGAGGCGTCGATGGAGCGCGAGGCGAAGAAGCGCTTCGGCCGCGACATGGACGTGCTGCTCTACTGCCCTGCGCGTTCGATGCAGCTCAAGGAGGCGAAGACGCTCGTGCGCTTCCCGGGCTCGGGCGATCGCACGTTGCCGATGGATTCGTTCGCCGCGGACATTCCGCGTCTGCGCGATCTGCGCGACGCATATCCGCGCATGTGGAAGCTCTACGTCTTCACGTCCGAGCAGGACAAGAACGTGCGCCGGCAGCTGCAGGAGATGTGTCTCGCCGCGATGCCCGCAGGCGTCGCGAACGCGCTGCGGCTCTGACGTTCCGCGGATGCGCGCAGCCTCGCTGCGCGCGCGTCACTTCCAGTCGCCGCGGTAGCGCAGGATCGTGTCGCGCACCTTGCGATAGACCTCGCCGGTCGCGCGCACGTCGTGCCGGTTGTACTCGGCGATCTTGACGATCTCGCCGCGCGCGTAGGTCGGCGCGACCTTGGACCCGTCCATCTCGCCCTTCGGGCTCTCGATGCCGAGCGCCCAGCAGATCACTTCGAGCTTGCTCGGGGCCTTGTCGCCTTGCCGCAGCAGTTCGAACAGGTCGAGGTGCGGACGGAGCGAGAAGCGGTTCGACAGCAGGTCGCAGCGCGCGGGCACGCCGAGCACGAGGCTGCGGCCCTGCAGGAACGGGACGTCGAAGCCGCGGCCGTTGAACGTGACGACGACCTCGGCCCTGCCCGCGAGCGCCCAGAACGCGCGCAGCATGTCCGCTTCGCTCATCAGGCGGAGCCACGACGGCGGGTTCGCGACCGGGAACTTCTCGTTCGGCACCGCGAGCACGTGCACTTCGGCGTCCGGATCCTCGCCGTCGCCGAGCGCGATGGAGACGACCTTGCCGAACAACGGCGACAAGCCCATCGCCATGCCGATGCGCGCCTGCAGCTCGTCCTGGCTGTTGGTCGTGTCCTTGCGGTGCGCGTGCTTCTCGAGCGCGTCCATGACGCTCTCGGGCAGCGAGTCCACGTCGTGCGCGGGAACCGTCTCGATGTCGATGACGAGCGTGCCGGTGACGAGGTCTTCGACCGGAAGCAACGCCGGGTCGACGAGCGCGGACAGGTCGACGCCGCGGTCCCGCTCGGGGTCGGTGGCCCGGATGTTCTCGATCTTCAAGTCGAGCTTCCCTTCGTAGTCCTCGGCCTTCGCGCGGACCTTCACCTTCGTGCCGCGCTTCAGTCGCTGTGCTTCCTTCATCGCCTGGCCGCGTTCGCTCCAGATCTTGCCTTCGAGCGTGCGCGACTGGTCGGACAACGTCACGACGGCGAACTGCTTGCCGTTGCGCGTGTTGAGGACCTTGCAGCCTTCGAGGCACGCGTAGAAGTCCCACGCATGGGGGGCGATCTGGATCGCCTCGAGGTTGGCCGCCTCGGTGACGCGGACCTCGTTCTCGTCGTGGTTCATCGTTGGGCCGTCTCCATCGCGAAGGCCTGAAGTCGTCCGACCGCTGCTTGCAGGTCGCGCATCGGCGCTGCGTAGCTCACGCGGAAGAAGCCCGGCGCGCCGAACGCGCTGCCCGGAACGGTGGCGAGGTGCTGTTCTTCGAGCAGCCGGTTGCAGAGTTCCGCGTCGGTGATGCGCAGGCGTTCGCAGAGTCCGCGCGCATCGACGAACGCGTAGAACGCGCCCTTCGGCGCCGGCAGGCGAAGGCCGGGGATCGCGCTGATCGCGCCGACGAGGTAGCGGCGGCGCTCGTCGAACGCGGGCAGCCTGCGCGCGATCTCGTCGTGCGGCGGTTCCGCGCACGCGGCGAGCGAAGCCTCCTGGCTGATCGTGCACGCGTTGCCGAGCACCTGGCTCTGGATGCGCGCTGCTGCGGCGATGATGTTCGACGGCCCGGCGAGGAAGCCGACGCGCCATCCGGTGAGCGTGTGGCTCTTGGTGAAGCCGCCGACGACGAGCGTGCGCCCGCGGCCTGCTTCGAAGTGCGCCGGCGACGCATACTCGGCGCCGTCGTAGCGGAGTTGCGCGTAGATCTCGTCGGAGACGATCCACATGCCGTGGTCGGCAGCGACGCGCGTGATCGCTTCCAGTTGCGCGCGCGTCGGCACCGCGCCCGACGGGTTGTTGGGATAGTTGAGCACGATGCCGCGCGCGCCATGTTGCTTTGCGGCTGCGGCGATCTGTTCGCTCGTGTGCACGAAGCCCTGTTCGGGCACGGGCGGCACGATCACCGGCTCGCCGTCGGCCATGCGCACGATGGCGGGATACGAGACCCAGTAGGGCGCGAGCACGAGCACGCGGTCGCCCTTCTCGACGATCGTCGACAGCGCCATGTGCAGCGCCGGCTTCGCGCCCGCGGTGACGAGCACTTCGTCGGGACGGAACTTGAGGTCGAACGCGTCGGCGAGCCACTTCGAACCCGCTTCGCGCAGCTGCGGCAGGCCGCTCGCGGGCGTGTAGCGATACTTGCCTTGTTCGATCGCGCGGATCGCCGCGTCGGTGATCGGCGCGGGCGTCGGGAAGTCCGGTTCGCCGGCGCCGAGCGCGATGACGTCCTTGCCCTGCGCCTTGAGCTGCTGGGCCCGGAACGAGATCGCGAGGGTCGCCGACTCTTCGATCGACTGCGAACGACGGTTGGGGACGAGGCTCTGCATGGGCGGCCGCGCAGTAGACCGATGCGCGCGCATGGACGCAAAGGCCTCGCCGTTGCGGAGCGAAGATGCCGCAGAGCAGGCGGAAGACCTTGCTCTGGCCTTCGTCCACGCATTGCCCGTCGTGCGCATTTCGCCACGGACGCGGCCGCGCCCACTGGCTAGTCTCTTCCGCCGATGACCTCGAAGCGTCCGCTCCGGATCCTCAAGAAGCTCGCGATCGCCGCGTTCCTGCTGTTCGCGCTCGTCGCCCTCTTCCTCGCCGCCTTCGTCTACAACCCCTTCGAGGGCAACCTCGTCGACGTCCGCGACGTCGTGCCTCGCGAGGTGGACTTCTACGTCCGCAAGGCGAACCTGCGCGACGACTTCGGTGGCGAAGGGGAGCGTCTGGAGATCGGTCGCGGCGTGCTGCCGGAGCCGAAGTTCTGGGGCCAGATGACGGACGCGAACGGCTGGCTCGACCTGCAGCCGGGGCCGTTCGCGACTTCGTTCCGTCGCGATACGCGGCCGCAGTTGCAGCAGGCCGTCGACGGTCTGGCGCAACTGCAGGAAGCGAGCGGCGGATTCCTCGACGTGGCCCGCGACGTGATCGGCACCGAGCTCGTCGTGGCGGGCTACACCGAAGACCGCAGCAAGCAGCCGCCGCAGCCGCTGCAGCAGCCGTGGTGGTGCGTCTACGCCCGTGTGAGCTGGCGGTTGCGCTTCGCGCACGGGCTCATGGGCTGGTCGATGGTGCAGGACCAGGCTCGCGCAGGCGGCCTGGAGATCACGGCGCAGGACGGACTGTTCCAGTTGCGTTCCAACCAGCTCGCGCAGCCGCTGTTCCTCGCGCGTCGTCTCGACTGCCTGATGGTCGGCAACAGCAAGGAGCTGCTGCTCCAGTCGCTGCGGCTCGCCGACGACACGGACGACGAGCAGCCGTTCGGCCTCGCGGCGCACTACACCGAAGGCGTGACCGCGCCGCTCGCGCGCTGGGTCGAGGCCAACGACGCCGAGTCGCCCAACGTGCTGGAGTTCAGCGCCGCGACGATGGCGATCGACGGGTTCCGCCGGTCGGCCGCGAAGTGGCCCGACGCGAACAACCGCGACAGCATGAACGAGCGCGTGCTCGCGACGTTCCTCAACCTGAAGGGGTGGAACTCGGTCAGCGGCGCGATGACGTTCGAGAAGGACGCGCTCTCCGTGTTCGGCCGCGTGGTGCTCAACAGCAACCTCCACACGCCGTTCCAATCCGCGTTCTACCGCGCCGAGAAGCAGGACAAGGAGCAGTGGCTCACGCCGTTCTTGCTCATGGTGCCCGACAGCGCGTGCGCCGCGGCGGCCCTGCGCATGCCCGCAGGCGAGTTCCTCACGGCGATGTACGAATCGCTGCTGCCGAACGAACGCGAGATGTTCGACGACGCGATGCGGCGCTGCATGTTCCAGGGCGCGCAGCTCGCGGACGCGCGCGACCTGATCGACAAGCTCAAGCTGTCGCTGCTCCCGCGCATGGGCTTCGTGTTCCGCAAGAACAAGCCCGACATGTCGCGCAACGAGAAGGGCGAGCTCTACGTGCCCGTCGTCGCGCGCGCGCCGCTGCCGCAGGTCGCGTGGATCTTCTGGCTGCGCCAGGACGTTCGCACCGGCGCCGAGGGTCGCACGCCTGCAGACGACCTCGTCGAGATGCTGCGCAAGTACGGCGGCCCGGTCTTCAAGTTCAGCAACGTCTACAACCTTCCGGTCGATTCGCTGCCGGAGCCGGTGTGGGAGTTCACGAACCCGCAGATCCCCGGCACGGGCGAGATCGCGGCGATCGTGTTCCGCGACTTCCTCGTGCTCTCCAACTCGGGGCCGCTCATCAAGGACATCCTGCGCACGCGCTACAACTTCGGCTCGATGCGCTCGATCGTCGAAGACGCGACGTTCCGCCGCGTGTCGGACGAGTTGCCGCACGCGTTGAACGGCTTCGTGTGGCTGCGCGGCAGCCAGCTGCTGTCGGTGCTCGACGACTACCGCGCCGCGAGCGAGCAGCAGAACACCGAGCCCGATCCCGAGTGGATCATGGCGCAGCGGTCGTCGGCCGAAGAGGTCGTGCGCCGCGCGAAGTACGCGCAGTATCCGAGCCTCGCCTCGATGCCGAAGAACCTGCTCGAAGGCGAGTTCCAGAACGAGGTCCGCGCCTACCTGCGCGAGCAGTGGTCCAAGGCGGCTCCCGGCTTCTCGGCGGAGACCCTGCCGGAGCTCGACCAGCTGCGCGGCATGGCCAAGATGCTCGACGCCGCCTACCTGCAGCTGGAGCTCGAGAACAACTACATCCGCTTCCAGGGCAAGGCCGTCACCAACTGGTGAGGCGCTGCGGTCGCCGTTGCAGGAATGCGGCGGCGGTCGGTGCAGCAGTGGGACTTGCGGCAGTGGGGCGTCTGCGTGGAGCGCGTCGCGGAGTGCGCGGCGCTGCAGGGCCGTCGATGGTCGCCGTTGCCGCAACTCGCAGAAGGAAAGTCATCCCCGCTCGCTGCGTCGAGCGCAGCGGCGGGGAGTGGTGCCCAGGACAGGAATTGAACCTGCATGCCCGGTAAAGGGCGCCAGCACCTCAAGCTGGTGCGTCTGCCAGTTTCGCCACCTGGGCGCGAGTTGGGGCGGGAACCATAGCTGGCCAAAGCCCGGATGCAACAGTGCGTCGGCGAGCGTGGGGCGCGGGATCCGGGAGCCGCGCCGACGTCAACCGCTGCCTCGGGCCGGGCGGGCAGGCGGCAGGGGCCTCGGTTTCTCGGGGGCTCTCGCGCGCGATCCAGGGGCTTCGCGGACGGATTTCTCGGCTGCGCGCGCAGATTTTTTTCGCGGCGCGACGTCTGGCGCATCGAGGCCGATGGCAGCGGCTCGTGCGGCGCGACCGTGCGCGCGATGCGGAACGGCGCGCAACGTTGCTGCGTCAGCGCATCGGACCTGCGTTGCTCCGGTGGCATCGCCGCATGCGTTGGCGCGATGCAGCGCATACGCGATTTGCCATGCAGCGTGCGGCTGGAGTCGTCCTCGACAGAGCTGATGTAGGAGCAGTGTCGCTCGCTATAGTCACGCCCTCTTCGCGGCTGCAATCCGCGATGCCTGCGTCGATGACCGAGCACCAACTCCAACCCGAAGCACCGCAGCCGAAGCGGCCCGCGCGCAGCGGCTCGCTCGATTCTGCTGCGAAGCTGCTCGGCGACTCCAGCGAGCGCGTCGTGAAGGCCGCTCGCGAGTTCGTGCTCGCTGCGGGGCCGGCCGGCCGCGAAGCGTTGGAGCGCGTGAGCGAGTCGGGCTGCGCGGCGACGCGCATGCGCGCACGCGCGCTGCTTCGCTCGTTCGAAGTCGAGCAGTGGCTGCAACGCTTCTCGAGCCTCGAGCTCGACGGCGGTGGTTGGCGCAGCCCCGAGCCGTTGCTCGCGGGCGCAGTGTTCGCGTCGCACATGGTGCGCACGTTCGCGCCCGACGCGAACGAACTGCGCGCCAAGCTGTGGCGCGAGGCCGAAGTGCTCCGTGCGCGCTTCCAGGGCCGCAGCCTCAACCTCTGCGCGCGCATGCTCAGCGAGCACCTCAACGAGTCGCTCGGCTATCGCGGCGGCGAAGCGTCGAAGCTCGAGCTCGACCACGTGTTGCTCGATCGCGTCGTCGACAACCGCATCGGCGTGCCGGTGAGCCTGTCGATGGTGTATCTGCTCGTCGCGCGCTGGGCTGGCCTGTCGGTCAGCGGCGTGGGCATGCCCGAGCACTTCCTCGTGCGCCTGCACGGTGTGCGCCCGGTGCTCGTGGACCCCTTCTACGGCGGCCGCACGGTGACCAAGGCGGACTGCATCCGTCACTTGAAGAGCCTCGGCTACGACCAGGTCCTCGAGCACATGCGCGACCTCTCCGACCGCGAGATGCTCGCGCACTACCTGCGCGCGCTGCAGCGCGCCGCGGGCCACCGTGGCTGTCATGACGCGCGCCGTTCGCTCGGCGCGGCTCTGTCCAAGTTGGGCGCAAACTGAAGGCCGAAGTGAACAACGGATCCGATTCGGGTTCTCGTCTCGTTCCTCTGATCCTCGCGTCGCTCGCTGCGTCGCTGTCCGGTTGCACCGGTTTGTTCCAGCGCTCGACGCCGGATCGGCCTGCGACCTATGCAGTGCGCGCGGAAGGTCCGGTGCTGCGCGTCGGCGCGGCCGAGCGCGACGTGACGCCTCCGATCGGCGGCTACATGGCCGGCTTCTCGCTCGCGCGGAAGAGCGACGGCGTCGGATCGCAGCTCAAGGTGCGCGCGCTCGTGTTCGAGATCGGCGAGCGTCGCTTCGCGATCGTCGGCGTCGACAACCTCGGCGTGATGCGCGAGGACACGGACTGGATCAAGCAGGGCCTGCCCGGCTTCGCCAACGGCGACGTGTTCGTCTGCGCGAGCCACACGCACGCAGGGCCGGACCTCATCGGGCTCTGGGGCTGGTACTTCCTGACGTCGGGCCGTTCGCGCGACTACTTGCGCCAGCTCGCCGTGGCGACCGCCGAGGCCGTGGCCGAAGCGCGCAAGAACGCTGCGCCCGCGACGCTGGTGCGCGGCAGTTCGCGGCTCGTGCCCGAAGGCTCGGTTCGCAACTCCAACTTCGGCGCGTGCTTCGACCGGCGTCTCGAAGTGGTCCACGCACGCGCGGTCGACGACGGTCGCCCGCTCGGCACGTTGCTGCACATGGCGTGTCATCCCGAAGTGCTGTCGCGCCGCCTCGGCCTGTGGTCGTCCGACTTCGTGGGCGAGATGTGCGACCAGTGGAAGCAGCGCGGGCACGGGCAAGCGGTGTTCGTGAACGGCGCGCTCGGCGCGATGGTGTCGCCGCGCATGAAGAACCGCGACGAGAGCGGCGCGCGCGAGATGGGAACGCAGTTGGCTTCGCTCGCGGAAGCCGCGCTCGGCTCGGCCGAGCCGATGCCTGTCGACGCCGTCGAAGTGCGGCGTCGCGACGTCTATGTGCCGCTCGACACGTTCGGCCTGCGTCTCGGCCGCCTCACGGCCGCGATCCCGCGCGAGATGCACGATGGCTGCGCACGCACTTCGGTGGGCTGGTTGCGCATCGGCTCGCTGCAGGCGGTGACGATGCCCGGCGAGCCGGAGCCTGCGTTCGCGCAGCGCGTGCGCGCGCGAGCCGGGGTGCCTGATCTGCTCGTGTTCTCGCTGTGCGACGACGAACTCGGCTACCTGTTGCGCGAGCAGGACGCGCGCGACCAGGAGTTCGCCTACGAACGTTCGATGAGCGCGTGCGTGCGCGCGGGCGAGATGATCGAAGACGCGCTCGTCGGGCCGCGCAGCCGCTGAGCGCTTCGCGTCAGACCGGCATCCGCAGCCACGAGTTCACTTCGCGCCACACCGGCCCGAACAACTCCGGCATCACGTAGATCGCGACGAGCAGCGTCACGACTCCCGCCATCGGCAGTCGCGCGAAGTTGTCGTAGAACACGCGCAGCGGCTTGAAGAAGCCCGACAGCACGCCGGCGCCGTCGAGCGGCGGCAGCGGGATCAGGTTGAACACCGCGAGCAGCAGGTTGAGCAGCAGGAAGTAGCCCGCGATGTAGCGCACGCTCTCGGCTTCGCTCGTTTCCGGGAAGGCGATCCACTGCAGCACGCCGAACGCGAGGCCCGCGAGCAGCAGGTTGGCGATCGGTCCGGCCAGCGACACGAGGGCGGCGCGCTTGGGATGATGGAATGCCCAGATCGGGTCGATCGGCGCGCTCGCGAAGCCCATGCACATCGTGCCGCCGCTCGCGAAGATCGTGAGCAACGGCAACACGACCATGCCGAACGGCTCGCGCTGGATGTGCGGCAGCGGATTGAGCGAGACCTGCCCGCCGCGATACGCGGTGAGGTCGCCGCCGATCTTCGCCGCGAGCGCGTGCGACGCTTCGTGCACCGTGTTGCTGACGAGCAGCACGATGAACAGAGTCGTCGCGGCGGTGACGTCGTACGCGGGCAGCGCGATCACTCTTCGTCTCCGTCGCCCGCGTCGTCGCTGGCGCGGTCGTTCGTGCCGGCGTGCAGGTCGGCGACGACCTTCTTCACCTTGGTCTCCGTCGCGGCGAGCCGTTCGCGGCAGAGCGCGAGCAGTTCGGCGGCGCGCTCGACCTTCTCGGACAGCACGTCGAGGTCGATCTCGTCCGACTCGACTTGCTGGAGGATCGCCTCCAGCTCGGCGCTGGCTTCGGAGTAGGTGGGCTCTTGGCCCTTCTTCTTCTTGTCGCTCATGATTGTGGTTCGATCGACTCGGCGCGCACGCGGACGGCGCCGTCGCGCATCTGGAGGACGAGGTTCTGGCCCGTTTCGACGCGCGCGGCGGACGGCAGCACGCGGCCCTTCTCGTCGCGGACGAGGGCATAGCCGCGGGCCACGACCTTTCGCGGGTCGAGCAGGCGGAGGCGCAGAGAGAGCCGTTCGAGGCGTTCGCCCGCGCGTTCGACCTTGCGCTGCGCTGCGTGGCGGGCGCGGTCCGCGGCGCGCAGCAGCGCGTTGCGTTCGCGTTCGCAGGACTGCAGTGCGGACGTGCGCAGCTTGTCGGCGGCGCTCGCGAGCGCCGACTTGCCGTTCGCGAGCGCGAGCAACGAGCCGCGCGCGAGGTCGCGCGTCGCGGTCGCGAGTCGCTGGCGTTCGCCGCGCAATCGCGCGTTGACGCCGCTCTCGAGCGACGAGGTCGAGCGCGCGAGCCACTGCGCTTCGCGCTGCAGCAGCCGGCCCACGCTGCGTTGCAGCTGCACGGCGCGCTCGGCGACCTTGCGGCGAAGGCCCAGCACGGTGTCGACGAGGAACGCGGCGACGGCGGTCGGCGTCTTCTCCGAATGCGCGATCTCGTCGAGCACGGAGCGGTCGCGTTCGTGGCCGATGCCGATCAGCGCCTTCAGCGGCAGCTTCGCCACGGCGAGCGCGATGTCCATGTCGTCGAACCACGCGAGGTCGGTGCGCGATCCGCCGCCGCGCAGGATGCACACGCAGTCGAAGTCGGCGGCGCGTTCGGCGAACCAGCGGAGGCCCGCGAGCACGGTCGCGCGCACCTCTGCTCCTTGGACCTTCACGGGGACGATCGTGACGGCGAAGCCGACGCCGGAGCTCTCGAGGTGCTTCTTGAAGTCGTTCCAGCCGTCGGCGTCGGGGCTCGTCAGCACGCCGATGCGCAGAGCCGGGATCGGCAGCGGCAACGACTTGTTGGCGTCGGCGAGGCCCTGTTCGCGCAGCGCGCGCAGGATCTGTTCGCGGTTGAGCGCGAGCTTGCCGAGCGTGAACGCGGGATCGATGTCCTCGACGTGCACGCTGACGCGGCCCGTCGGCACGTAGAAGTCGACCTTCACGAGCGCGCGGATCTCGATGCCGTCCCGCATCGCGAAGTCCGGCGCCTGCTGTGCGAGCTTGCGGAAGACCTCGTTGGCCTTGCCCTCCCACATCACCGCGTCGATGCGCGCCTTCTGCTTCGACGCGCCTTCGCCCTTCTCGACGAGCGCGAAGTACTTGTGCGGCTTGTTGGCGTTCTTGTCGAAGTCGAACACTTCGCCGGTGATCCAGATGCGCTGCGCGAAGTTGCCGAGCAGGGCATCCTTGATCTTCTCGTTGAGTTGCGAGACCGAGATCGTGTCGGGCACGGCCGTCGTCGCCGCTGCTCCCGATTCGTCGCCGTCCGCGAACGGCAGTTCGCTGCGCGGGCTCGCGGCTGGCGTCGCGGCGGGCTTCGCTCCAGCAGGCTTGCTCATCGTGCCCGCGACCATGCTCATCACGTCGGGCGCGAAGTCGAACAGGTGGCGTGCGAGCTTGGTGTAGACCGCTTCGGCGTGGCGAGCCGGAACCGACCAGGTCTTCGTCATGCCGTCGAAGCGACGGTCGGGCAGTTCCTTCACCAGCGCGACGAGGTCAGGGCGGTAGCCGAAGCGGATCCGCAACGTTGCTCCGTCCGGCGCGAGGTCGACTTCGTTCCTCATCCTGCGTGGGCTCCGTGGCTCCAGGGCTCCTTCACGAAGACCGCCTGGGGTCGGTGAGAATGCCGGCTCGCTCGCGGACTGCAACGCGGGCTTCGTCGAGCGTGATCGCGCGGCCCAGCGCCGTCGACAGGTCGCTCATCGTTTCCGGCGCGCGGCCACAGGGGCGGACGGCGAACCACGGCGCGTTGTCCATCGCGACGTTGATCGCGATGCCGTGCAGGTTGGTCCAGCGTTTGATCGCGACGCCGATCGACGCGACCTTGTGCGCGCCGACGAACACGCCTGTGCCGTCGACCGACGCCTTGGCCTCGAGGCCGAAGGCCGAGCACACCGAGACGCCGAAGCGTTCGAGGCGCTGCAGCCATTCGCGAACGTCGCGCACCGGCAACGGCAGGATGGGGTAGACGACGAGCTGGCCCGGGCCGTGGTAGGTGATCTTGCCGCCGCGTTCGATCGGGACCGCCTGTGGCACCAGTTCGTGCGCCGGCGTCGCGCGGCCCGCGGTGTAGACCGGCTCGTGCTCGACGATCAGGATGCGGCCCGCGTCCTCGCCGTTCGCGACGCGCGCATGCAGCGCGCGCATGTGTTCGAGCGTCGGCGCATACGCGGCGCGTCCCAGGTCCTCGATTTCGATCGGCACGGCCGACAGACTACTCGACGAACCGAACATGGCGACGGCACTGGTCCTTTCGTTGGCGCTGCAGCAACTCAGCGTCTTGCCGTACCCGTGTGAAGTGGGGCAGCCCGCCGTGTTCGCCGCGCGCGAAGCCGGGGCTGCGGTGGTCGGTCTCCCGATCGTCGTCGAGCAACCGGACGGATCGGTCCGCGATGCAGGGCTCACTGACAAGGACGGCAAGGTGCAGTTCGTGCCGGAGTCCGTGGGGCGCCACCTGTTCGTCGCCAAGCGAGGCGAGACGCGTTGGGTCGCGCCGCTGCAAGTCGTCGCGGCGCCACGTCGGTGGCTCTACGCGGCGGTCTGCACGCCGCTGGGGCTCGCGCTGCTGTGGAACTCGCTGCGCAGGCGCCGCGCAACCGCAGAGGCTGCGCGCGCGTGAGCCCAATGCGCCGCCAGGATGGCGGCGCGGCACTTCGATCAGGCCAGGACCTTCTCGATGTGCGACTTGATCGTGCGCATGTCGAGCGCGCCCGTGAAGCGGTCGACTTCCTTGCTGCTCTTGAAGAACACGCAGGTCGGCACGGAGCTGATGTTGAAGTCCGACGCGGCTTCTTGCGCGTTGTCGATGTCGACCTTGTAGACCGCGAGCTTGCCCGCGTATTCGGCGGCGAGCTTGTCGATCGTCGGCGCGAGCGCCTTGCACGGGCCGCACCACGAGGCGCTGAAGTCCACGAGCACCGGCGTCTTGGCGTTGGCGATCGTCGTCTGGAAGTTGTCGTCGGTGAGTTCGGGGGCCTTGCTCATGGTGCTCGGGTTCTGGTTCGTCCGGGAATCGTGGCGGGGCATTTTGGCCACGCGTGCGACTCGCGCAAGGGCGAGTCGCACGCGCAGCGCATCGTGGATCAGTTGGAACGGTTCATCGCCGCGAGCAGGCGCTCGGTCGGGATGCCGTTCTGCTGCGCCACTTCTTCGATCGACGAGTGCGGGTCGAAGCCGCAGTTGCGGCAGCCGCCGATGTGGAAGTCGCGCATGAGGACCATGCCGAGCGACGGGTCGGCCGTCAGGCACTCGAGCATCGTGGACTTGGCCGTGAACTGGCCGGGCTGCGAATTGGTCTTCTGGGTCGGGTTCATGGGTTACTCCGCGTTGAGGATGCTGACTCGCTGGGCGACCTTGCCGGCGATCGCGCGCAGCGCCTTCGCCGTCTCGGACTCGGGTTGCGCGTGCACGACCGGGCGACCCTTATCGCCGCCCTCGCGCACCGCCATTTCGATCGGGATCTGGCCGAGCAGGGGCAGGCCAAACTCGCGCTCGATGCGCGCGCCGCCGCCTTCGCCGAAGATGTGGTACTTCTCGGTGCTGCCGGGAGGCGTGAACCACGCCATGTTCTCGACGATGCCGAGCATCGGCACGTTGACCGACTGGAACATGCGGATCGCCTTCTTCACGTCGAGGACCGAAACGTCCTGCGGCGTCGTGACGATCACCGCGCCCATCAGGTGCGCCTGCTGGCTCAGCGACAACTGCGCGTCGCCGGTGCCTGGCGGCAGGTCGACGACGAGGTAGTCGAGGTCGTTCCACGCGACGTCGAACAAGAACTGGCGCACGGCCGAGTGCAGCATCGGGCCGCGCCAGATCACCGGCTGGTCCTCGGCGACGAGGAGCGCCATCGACATGATCTGCAGCCCATACTGCTCGAACGGCTGGATCTTCTTGTCCTTGACCTCGGGCTGGCCCTTCACGCCGAGCATCAGCGGCACATTCGGGCCGTAGACGTCGGCGTCGAGGATGCCGACGCGCGCGCCCGACTGCTGCAGCGCGCACGCGAGGTTGACCGCGACGGTCGACTTGCCGACGCCGCCCTTGCCGGACGACACCGCGATCACGTTCTTCACGCCCGGGATCGTGCCCTTGTCCCCGAGCAGCGGGCGGCTCGCGGTCACGCGCGCCGTCATCTCGATCTGCACGCCCTTGATGCCGGGCACGGCGCGGACTGCGCGCTCGGCCTGCTCCTTCATGAGGTCCTTGACCGGGCAGGCGGGGGTCGTGAGTTCGATCGAGAACGCCGCATTGCCGTCGCAGATGCGGAGGTTCTTGACGAAGCCGAGCGCGACGATGTCCTGGCCGAGATCCGGGTCGCGGACTGCACGCAAGGCGTCGAGGACGGAGGATTCGCTGGCTTGCGGGGTCGTGCTGGCGGACATAGGGGGGCGGGGAAACTAGCCTCGCCACGGGGCCATATCAAGGCGACCGGCCGGGTGGCGCCGTGTGTCCGGCGGCAGGGGCACTTCGGATGCGTGCGGACGGACTTCGCGGCACGGTGCGAGCCTGTCAGGCAGATCCCGGACTTTCGCGGCGGCTTGCGGACCGATCCGCGTCCTACGCGCCTCCCGACGCCAAGCAGGCTCTTCCCTCGCTCGGTCCGGAGTATTCTTGCGCGACCCATGAGCCGACTCTTCCGGAGTGTCCTCACCCTCGTCCTGGCCATGCCGCTCATGGCCCAAGATGCGCCCCAAGGCGTGCAAGACGCCAAGCAAGGCGGCGGCGCAGGCGCTGGCGGCAGCAAAGGCGGCATCCGCGCGGTCGACACCGAAGCCGTCGAGAAGTCGGAGAAGGAAGGCTACGACCCGGAAACCGGGGCCAAGACGGGCTTCACGCTCGACAAGCAGCCGACGATCCAGACGGCCCGCGGCCACTGCCGGTTCGACGGCACGATTCAGCCGCGCCGCCTGATGCCGGGCCAGACCGGCAAGCTCATCCTGACGATGATGCTCGAAGGCGACTCGGTGATGCCGGCCCCTTCGACTTTGTCGCTGAAGGGCGCGCAAGGCGGCATGGCCATCGGCTCCTGGTCGATGCTTCCGGCGCAGCCGGGCCGCATCGCGCCGGCCTACATGGGCCAGCCGGTCTACGACAACTGGGCCGTGATCGAGGCGACCGTGACGATGCCGTCGGAAGCTCGGCTCGGCGAGAAACGCAGCGCGGTCCTCGACCTCGAATTCGACCTGAGCAGCGGCAGCACGGGGCAGAGCTTCGGGCACTTCCGCGAGAGTGTCAGTGTCCCGTGCGAAGTCGGGGTCGCGCTCAACCCCAACGTGGTCTCGCTGCCGTCGGCCCAGGTCGCTCCGAGCTCCGCGCCTGCCGAGGCTGCGCCCGCGAAGCTGGTCGAGCCGGCGCTGGTCGAGGGCGGTGACGCCAACGTCCAATCTGACAGGTCAACACCGCAGGCTGCCGAAATGACAGAGCCAACGCCTGTCGCA
The DNA here is from genome assembly GCA_964514315.1 of uncultured Singulisphaera sp. Lineage (GTDB taxonomy): Bacteria > Planctomycetota > UBA1135 > UBA1135 > UBA2386 > SXPK01. The sequence continues at coordinate 27,417 of CAZEQF010000006.1, forward strand.
GCCCCTCACTCAGGCCAGGACGACATGGGTTCCAGTGCGGAGTTGGCCCCAGCCGTCGAAGAATCTACGAAGGACAGCCTGTTGCTCGTCGGTGGCGGAGCCGCCGTCGTGATCGTGCTGGTTGCGGTGCTGATGATGCGCCGTCGCTGAGTCAACAGCAGGGTTTGCGGCGATCCACTACGCCCGGGCGTGCGGCCATCGGCGGCCCCGTTCCCGGCCTAGGGTCGTTCGTGCTGGCACCTTGTGCGGAGAATCTTCCCAGGGCCGTCGTGCGTTGAAGGGGGGCAACCGGACCGGGCACGGATGTTGTTTCCCTGCTCGGTCACGCCTGCATCCAGCCTGACGGCTGCTGCGGAGTCCTCGGCAACCTTGCTCGTCGGCTTCCGCGGCTTCCGCCGGCGGCGGCAGTCAGGAGGCTCTCGTGATCCCCAGAATCCTCGCCAAGACCTCGCTCTCGTTGGTTCCCGGTCAGGCCGTGACGATCGAACAGATCGATGCGGCCCTCGACGTTCCGACGGCGCGCTTCGCCAAGACGGTGGAGCAGCTGGTCGCACAACTGCGCCGTGCCGACGCGGACATCGACGTGCACGGCTACCGCGAGCGGCGTCTCGTCGCCTCGGGCCCTGCTGCGTCGCAGCAGTCGTTGCCGGATGTGCGCGGTGTCGGCTTCTACCAGATGGACCTTCGCCGTCTGCCGCCGATGGACCGCGAGGAGGAGTTCCGGATGGCGCGCCGCTACGAGTTCTTCAAGCTGCGCCTGCGCAGCGAACTCCAACGCGCCGGCTTCGACGAAGCGCGTGCGACCGAGCTCGTCTCGAAGGCGCGTTCGGAGATCGACGCGGCGCTCGGGGACCGCGCGAAGAAGCCGTATCTCGAACGCTGCATCGCGCAGCTCGAGGACCTGCGCAATCTCTACATCGAAGGCGCGCTGCACATCGTGCTGGGCACGGTGCAGCGCTACCGCGGCCTTGGCGTCGACTCGCCGGACCTGATCCAGGAAGGCAACGCGTCGCTGTTCCAGGCCATCGAAGGCTTCGATTGGCGCCGCGAGGTCCGCTTCCGCACCTACGCGCAATACTGGGTGCAGCAGGCCGTGCTGAAGATGCTCTACAACAGCTCGCGCACGGTCCGCATCCCGGTGTGGGTGCAGAAGATCCTCGGTCGCATCCGTCGCACGCAGGACGAAGGCCGCCGCGCCGGCCACGAACTGACGAACGCGGAGGTCGCGCAGAAGCTCGACATCCCGGTCGAGAAGGTCGACTGGGTGCTGTCGACGAAGCGGTATGCGGTCAGCCTCGACGCCGAGCGCGGCGGCGAGGAGGGCGCGATGACCTTGCTGCAGTCGCTTGCCGACGAGGACGCGGTGCCCGTGCCGGACAGCGTTCCGGTCGGCGACCTGCGCGCGAGCCTCGCGGATGCGATGAGCGAACTGTCGGAACGCGAACAGCAGATCCTGCGTCGTCGCTATGGCCTCGGCGGCGGCGAGCCCGAGACGCTCGGGCAGATCGCGGTCGACTTCGGCATCAGCGCCGAGCGCGTGCGGCAACTCGAGAGCGCGGCGCTCGGCCGCCTGAAGAAGCCGGGCCCGAAGAGCCTGCTCGCAGCGTTCGTCGAGTGATCGATCCGGCGCGCGTCGCGCCGGCGATCACTTCTTGGGCTGGCTCTCGCGGCTCTGCTGGACGATCGAGTCGAACGTCTCGTCCCAGAGCCTGCGGTAGACCGAGGGCCGCTCGTCGCGGTGCACCGGCAGGATGCGCCGCATCGTGCGCGCGGTGCGCATGTCGAGTTCTGCGGTGAGCGCGCCCGCTTCGCCGCTGCCCGCGGCGAGCACTTCGCCCGTCGGGTCGATGATGCGGCCGTCGCCGAGGAACGAGAGGACCTCTTCGCTCTTCAGCGACGCGTCGTGGCCGGTGCGGTTCGATCCGAGCACGAAGCAGATGTTCTCGATCGCGCGAGCGCGCAGCAGCGTGCGCCAATGCTGCGAACGGACCTCGGGCCACTGCGCGGGCACCACGAGGATCTCCGCGCCCTTGCGGAAGTAGTAGCGCGCGAGGTCGGGGAACCGCAGGTCGTAGCCGATCATCACGCCGATGCGGCCGGCGCTCGTGTCGAGCACCAACGGCTCGTCGCCGCCGCGGTGGTGGCGATGCTCTGCGTTCGCAGAGAACAGGTGCAGCTTGCGGTAGGCGCCGAGCGTCGATCCGCAGTCGTGCACGCGCGCGCAGTTGAAGACGACGCCGGGCGCCGTCTCCAGGCTGCTGCCGATCAGCGTCATCGAATGTCGCTTCGACAGTTCGAGCAGCCGCGCTTCGGCTGCCGCCGCCGCTGCGATCAACGCATCGTCGTAGCTCGGCAAGAACGACGTCGACCACATCTCGGGCAGCACGCAAAGCCGTGCTCCGGCTTCGGCGGCCTCTTCGATGCCGGCTTCCGCCTGCGCGAGGTTGGCAGCGACGTCGCCGCGGCGGACGTCGAACTGGACGCACGCAGCGACCAGGGTCTGCGGCTCGTCGTCTTGGGTTTGAGTCATGGCGGCAGCCGCGCTGCGCGGATCACGATAGCGGCGCTGCCGCCGGCGATCCAAGCGCACGGTCCGTACAGGCAGACGCGCGGCGCCGCAGGGCGGCTGCCGCGCGTCGTTCCCTGACGATCAGCCCTTGAACAGGATGTCGTCGGTCGGGTTGCCTTGCGGCTTGCGCGTGCGCGCCGTCGCCGTCGTGCGCGTGTCGATGATCAGTTGGTCGCTCGGCTTGAAGATCACCGTCTCCTTGTTGGCGACGTCGATGCTCTCGCCCGTGAGGGGGTGCTTGTAGGCACGGCCCTTGCGGATGCGGCGTTCGAAGGTGCCGAAGCCCTTCACCGCCACCTTGCCGCGCGAGCGGAGCAGCTCGCTCATCGCGTCGAGGACCGCGTCGAGGACGCGGGCCGCGGTGCGGCGAGGAACATTGAGCTCCATCGCGACCTGATCAGCGAGGATGCCCTTGTTCGCCTGGCGGGCAAAGGCTTCCTCGTTCTGGTGATCCATGCGGTCGACGTTGGTCTCCGCATCCGTCTTCGTCAGTCGGGTCATCCCTCTTTCCTCTTCTTCCCTTTGTTCCCGGCGGGGTGGACCCGCCCTCTCCCAGTAATCCTTTGCCCGTATTCCTCCGCCCTCGTCACTTCGAGTGGCTCGGCTGCGTCTTCGGACTCGCGCTCACATAGCGAGCGAGCGAGGTGACGAGCTTTGCCAGGTATCTCGAGGCGACGCTGCTTGGGAAGGCTTCGCTGAAGGGCAGTCGTTTCACGACAGCTCCTTCAACGGAGTTATCTTCCGGCAGCAGTCCGAGCCAGTTGAGGTCGAAGTTCAAGAACCGCTCCGTGCAGCCCTTGAGCTTCATGTACACCTGTTCCGCTTCCTCGGGCGATCGCACGCGGTTGACGACGCAGTGGATCGGGTTGCGGAAACCGTCCTGCACGACGACCTTCACGATGCCGTAGGCATCTGCGATCGCCGCGAAGTTGCTGGTGGTCACGACGACGGCGTGGTCCGCCGCCATGACGAAGTCGGTGACGCCTTTGCTCACGCCGGCGCCCGTGTCGACGAGGATCACGTCGCAGTGGGGGCGGAGCTCTTCGATCGCGTCGAGGATCTTGCGGCGGCCCTGGTCTTCCAGGTTCGCCATCTCCTTCACGCCGGAGCCGCCGATCAGGAAGCGCACGCGCGCGGGGCCTTCCTCGATCACTTCGTTCAGCGTGGCGCGGCCTTCGACGTAGTCGGTCAGCGTCTTGCCCGCCTTCATGCCCGCGACGATGTGCGCGTTCGCGAGGCCGAGGTCCGCGTCGACGAGCATCGTGCGGTAGCCGCGTCGGCTGAACTCGCAAGCGAGGTTCACGGACAGCGACGTCTTGCCGACGCCGCCCTTGCCCGAGGTCACAGCGAAGACCGTCGCGCCTGCGCGCGTGTCCCTGCCGTTGCCGTTCGCCGAGTCCGTCATGAGTGATTCGTCTCATCGCACCGGACGTCCGCCGGCGCTCAGGCAACCTTCGGCATCTGCACTCGCGCATCTTGCGTCCAATTGCGAGACCTCTCGCGTTCTTCGTGTTCAACCGAAGTCGGCCTTCCGTCGATGGATGCGCCTGTCGGGGAACGCGACAAGTTGTTGCATCCCTGGGCAGCGGCATTGCGCGTCTCGGAGGGTTTCATGGGCATGCGTTCGTGGGAGCGGAGGAAGAGCCAAGGCATCGCGACGGATCCGACGTCGCGTCGTCCTGTGCTCGTGCTGGGCACGATCGCGCTCGGCCTCCTGGCCCTCACCGCGATGAGCCACGTTGCCCTCGATGCAGCTGCATCCGATGCAGCTGCGCCGCCTGATGTCGCGCCGATCTACCTCACTGCAGTTTGCTGCCTGATCGTGTCGTGCCTCGTGGTCGTCGTGTTCGGCGCGCGCACCGCGCACCGGCTCGCCGGCCCGGAACACCGTCTGATCCAGTCGCTGCGCCGCGTCCGCAAAGGGGACCTCGCATTCCGTGTCAGCCTGCGGCGCGGCGATCTGCTCACTGGGCTCGCGCAGGAGTGCAACGCGCTCCTCGACTACCTCAACGCGAACCCGCCGACGGGCGCGGTGACGGGCAACGACCTTGTCGACGTCGCGTTCGAAGACGAAGTGCGCGAGCCCACCCTCGAGGAGGCGCGTCCGTGACCTTGCGCGGGCACGAGCGCGAACGGCGGCTCTTGTCCGCACTCTTGTTCGTTGCGGGCTTCGGCTGCGCGGTGATCGCCTCTGGCGTCGAGTCGCTCTCGCAGAAGAACGAACTCCGCCGCGCGCAGGCCCGGCGCCTCGCCGAGTGCGTCGCGCGGCCCGACGTCGCGGACGAAGGCCCGATCGACGGCCTCGACGGCATGTTCGGGCGGACGTTGCTGCGCGTGAACACCGACCTCGGTCCGGCGGTCGTGTTCGCGAATCGCGCGCGAGGAGGCCGTTCATGAGCGCATCGCAGGTCGTTCGTGCCCGCGGCGCAGTCGCTCGCAGGTCTGGCCTCCGCGGCTTCTGGACTTCGCCGCTGTTCGTCGCCGCATTGGCGACCGGCGTCGTGTCGGCGGTCGTGCTCGCGCGTGCCGCGGTCACCGTGCACGACGCATCGGCGCTGCGTCGGCAGATCCACGAACTGGCCGCGCGCGTCGCGGCGGAGGAGTCGGCGCTCGCCTACGTGCAGAGTGGCGGATCCGTCGCCCGGCGTGCGGTCGATGCGGGCAACGGGCTGTATGTCGAGACGGCCGTCCGGCCGCTCGCGGAGACATCGCAGCTCCGCCTCACCGCGGCGGTCGCCGAGCAGCAGTTCGAGTTCGTCTTCCAGCGCCTCGACGGCGGCACGCCGTTGCCGTTCGGCCACGCGCTGACGTTGGGCCCGGACGCCGCGGTCCCGTCCGAGTGGCTGCAGGACGACAGCGTGCGACGCTCGCCGATGCCGGAGATCGCGGACGTCGAGGTGTCGCCGCCAGAAGTGGTGGCCGCCGTCGCCGGGGAGGACGCCGGGCTCGCCTTGCTCCGATTCTCGGCGGGCACCGACCGCGCGGACTACGTGCTGGGCGCAGGCCGCGGCGAGAAGGGGCCGCAGGCTCCGGAGTGCGGGGTCGTGCGCGTGCCCGGCAACCTGTGGGTCGATTCCGTCGGCGCGCCGCTCGAACTCCACCTGCATCGGGACCTCACGATCCTGGTCGACGGCAACGTCTACCTCGGCCGTTCGGTCCGCGTGCGCGGCCAAGGCCGGCTGCTGGTGGCGACGACTTCCGCTGACTCGGCCTTCGCGGACCTAGACGGCAACGGCCGGTGGTCGGCTGGCGAGCCGCGTGCGTCGAGCGACGCGATGGGGCCGGTCGAAGGTTGCGGCAACGTCTACCTCGGGCTGCCCCGGGAATCGGCGGACCTGCTCGACTTCGACCTCGGGCTGGTTTGCGTCGGCAACGTCCATGTCGCCGCGCGGCGCGCGGTGGTCCACGGACCCGTGATGCTGGGTGGGAACGGCGTCCGCCTCGGCGCAGCCGGCTCGGGCCAACTCGTCTGCACGGGCCTGCGACTTCCGTCGCTGCGGCGGACTGCGTTGCCGGGCTTCGTGGTTGTGGGGCGGCCGCGTCCCAGCGCGCTTGTTCCCGTGAGCCGCGACCTGCCTCTTTACTCCGCCGCGCCGGGTCGCTAAGGTCCGCGCCCCCATCTGCGGGGTCGTAGCTCAGTTGGTAGAGCGCTGCGTTCGCAATGCAGAGGTCAGGGGTTCAACCCCCCTCGACTCCACCAGATTCCGCCTCTGATCGCCGCAAGGCGCTCAGAGGCGGTTTGTTTTCCAGGGGCAAGCTGGCTCCCTGGCTCGCTCGCCGCATGCGCCTCGCCGGCTGATTTCGCCTCGCCGGGCGACCGGCTCCTGGTGCCCGCAACTCGTTCCGCACCCCCGCTCCCTTCCGGTTTCCCCGTGCCGCGCCACTACACCCCAGAACTCGCAAACCGAAGCCTGCCATTGGTTTCGCGCATCGTGGGGGACTTGAAGGGCCTCACGGACCAGATCGCGGTCGTGCTCGCCGAATACCCCGACGACGTCGAGGGCATTCGCCGCGAAGAGCGCGACGACCGGCTCGAGCCGCTGCGCGACCGCTGGATGGAGCTCAACGCGGAGCTGGAGCAACTCGGCGTCGAGCTGAAGGATCCGCGGACGGGGCTCATCGACTTCCGCGCGATGCGGCAGGGCGAAGAGGTCTACCTCTGCTGGCGGCTCGGCGAGTCCTCGGTCGCGCACTGGCACCCGCTGCACACCGGCCTCGCGGGCCGCGCGCCGATCGACACCTTCTGAACGGGGCGGCTGCCGTGGGCCCGGGCAGTCGAGCCCGCCGCAAGTGACCATATTTCCGGGGGCGTCCGCGCGGGGGCGATGCATAGAATCCCTCGCCCTTTTCTCTCCCAGGAAGCGCAACCCATGGGTCGTCCGGTCCTCGTCTCCGCTTGCCGCACCGCGATCGGCAAGTTCCAAGGTGCTCTCGCCTCGTTCACGTCGCCCCAGCTCGGCGGCCTCGTCGTCAAGGAAGCCCTTCGCCGCGCGAACGTTCCGGCCGACCAGGTCGAAGAGGTCCTCATGGGCTGCGTGCTCCAGGCTGGCCTCGGCCAGAACCCGGCGCGCCAGTCGCTGCGCCTCGCCGGGATCCCGGACGCCGCCGCGGCGGTGACGATCAACAAGGTCTGCGGCAGCGGCCTCAAGACCGTGATGCTCGCCGCGCAGGCGATCAAGGCCGGCGACCTGAAGGTCGCGGTCGCGGGCGGCATGGAGTCGATGAGCAACGCGCCCTACTACCTGCCGACCGCGCGCGCGGGCATGCGCCTCGGCCACGCGCAGGCGATCGACGGCATCGTCTGGGACGGGTTGTGGGACCACTACAACAACTTCCACATGGGCAACACGGCAGAGCTCGTTGCCAAGAAGTACGAGGTCTCGCGCGCCGACCAGGACGCCTACGCCGCCGAGAGCCACCGCCGCGCGATCGCGGCGCAGCAGGCCGGCCGCTTCGACGCCGAGATCGTCCCGGTCGAGATCAAGGGCAAGAAGGGCGAGGTGTCGCACTTCCGCATCGACGAGAGCCCGCGCGCGGACTCGACGGTGGACTCGCTGAGCAAGCTGAAGCCCGCGTTCCAGAAGGACGGCGGCAGCGTGACGGCCGGCAACGCGAGCTCGATCAACGACGGCGCGAGCGCGCTCGTCGTCTGCGACGAGGACTGGGCCAAGGCGCACGGCATCCAGCCGATCGCGCGCGTGCTCGGCTACGCGACCGGCGGCATGGCGCCGGAGTGGGTGATGATGGCCCCCGAGGTCGCGACCAAGAAGCTGTGCGCGATCCTGAAGTGCGCGCCGCAGGACTTCGACCTCGTCGAGATGAACGAGGCGTTCTCCGTGCAGATGGTCGCGCTGCAGCGCCAGCTCGCGATGGACCCCGCGAAGTGGAACGTCCACGGCGGCGCGGTCGCGCTCGGCCACCCGATCGGCTGCTCGGGCGCGCGCGTCCTCACGACGCTGCTGCACGCGATGACGGCGCACGGCAAGTCGCGTGGCATCGCCGGGCTGTGCCTCGGCGGCGGCAACGCGGTCGCGATGGCCGTCGAGCGCATCTGATCCCACGCAGGCACGAACCAAGGACACAACGATGAGCACGATCCAATCCCTTCCCAAGGCCGTCGCCGTGATCGGCGCCGGCACCATGGGCAACGGCATCGCCCAGACGTTCGCCACCTGCGGCGTCGAGACCTTCATGGTCGACGTGAAGCAGGAGTTCCTCGACCGCGGCATCGCGACGGTGCACAAGAGCCTCGCGAAGTTCGCCGAGAAGGGCACGCTCACCGCGGAGCAGGCCGAGAACGCCAAGAAGCGCCTCGTCGCCACGACCGACATGGGCTGCCTCGCGAAGGTCGACCTGTGCGTCGAGGCCGTCACCGAGAACCTCGACGTCAAGACGAAGGTGTTCCAGGCCGCCGACGCCGCGATCCTCGCGAGCAACACGTCGTCGATCTCGATCACCGTGCTCGGCGCCAAGACGAAGCGCGCCGACCGCGTGATCGGCATGCACTTCATGAACCCGGTGCCGCTGATGAAGCTCGTCGAGGTCATCAACGGCAACGACACGAGCGCCGCGACCACCGAAGCGGTGCTCACGTGGTCGAAGGGCCTCAACAAGATCCCCGTCGCGGCCAACGACTACCCGGGCTTCGTCGCCAACCGCATCCTGATGCCGATGATC
>CAZEQF010000007.1:0-34775 GCA_964514315.1 uncultured Singulisphaera sp.
TCTTGGCGGTGGCCTTCTTGGCGACCGCGAGGTGCGCGGCGGCTGTCGCGCGGTTCAGTTGCGCGAACCGGCGTGGTCGTCTGCGCAGTTGGCCGTGTGCGCCGCGCGCCTGCGACCGTTGCTGCAACAAGTGGGCGGCGTGCTGTTCGTGAACGACCGTTGCGACCTCGCTGCGTGCGGACTCTGTGACGGCGCGCAAGTCGGCGTGCGGTCCTTGCCGCCCGCGCTCGCGCGTCGTGCAGTCGGCGACGGCGCGTTGCTCGGCGTGTCGTGCCACGACGAGGCCGAACTCGCGCGCGCGAAGTCTGCAGCCGCCGACTTCGCGCTGCTGTCGCCGGTGTGGCCCACGGGGTCGAAGCCTGGCCACGCGGGCCTCGGCATCGTGCGCGCGGGCGCGTTGACCGCGAGCGCAGGCTTGCCCGTCGTCTGGCTCGGGGGGATCACCGCTGCGCGCGCCGCCGAAGTTGCCGCATTGCCGCATGCGCAGCGTCCGGCTGGCGTCGCGGTGATGTCCGCGATTGCGGATGCGGTCGATCCCGCGGCTTCCGTGCGCGAGATGCTTCGCGCCTGGTCCTCCGTCTTCCGCGTCGACGACGTGGGCTCGCGGCTCGATTGAGCCGCGGACCGTTCCGTGCGATCCTCACGACTTCCATGAGCGACCCGAGCCAAGGCGCCGAGAGCATCGACACGAGGCGCCCGCGCGCCGAACTCGCGCCCGTTCGCGCAGCGCGTCTGGTGCGTCGCTTGACGTTGCCGTTCGCGGTCGCGGCGGGTCTGTTCTTCTGGTCGCGCTACGGCGTGATCCGTGTGCCGGAAGGCATGGACACGCTGCCGTCGATCCCGGCTGGTTCCGCTTGCCTCGTCGACAAGCGCGGATCGGTCGCGATGCCGGGCCACGAAGTGTTCTGCGACGTCCCCGACGGCGGCACCGTGTTGTCGCGCGTCGTCTCCGTCACGCCGGACGATGCGCTCGTGCTGGGACACGATGCGAAGGAGTCGCGCCTGCCGGACTCGCGCGCGTTCGGTCCGTTGCCGCGTTCTTCGGTGCGCGGCGTCGTGCTCGTGGTGTTCGCCGGCGACACGGCCATGGCCGAAGTCGAGGTCCCGCGTGGGCGGTGAACGCGCGCTCACGCACCGGCTGCAGGAGTTCTTTCCGCAGCCTGCGGACGCGCGCATCGCGATCGGCGACGACGCGGCGATCTGCAAGAACCGCGGCAAGGAGTCGGTGTTGTGCGTCGACCCGGTCGTCGAAGGCGAGCACTTCGAATCCGACGCGGACCTGTTCCTCGTCGGCCAGAAGGCAGTGAACCGCAACCTCGCGGACATCGCCGCGATGGGGGCCGTTCCTGACTACCTGCTCGTCTCGTTGCTTCTGCCGCGCGGGCTGCCTGCAGCGCGGCTCGAACGGTTGCTGCTCGGGATCCGCGCCGCTGCGCGCCGCGGCACGTGCTTCGTGGTCGGCGGCGACGTGTCGTCGACGCGCGGTCCGCTCGTCGCGACGGTGACCGCCGTGGGGCATCTCGCGGGCCGCGCGCTGCTGCGCAGCGGCGCGCGCGTGGGCGACGCGATCCACGTCACCGGCGCGCTCGGTGGCAGCATCGCGGGCAAGCACCTGCGGTTCTCGCCGCCGCTCGAAGAAGGCGCATGGCTCGCGAAGAAGAACGTCCCGTGCACTGCGTGCATGGACGTCAGCGACGGCCTCTTGCTCGACCTGTGGACGATGTTGCAGGCATCGGGCGGACTCGGCGCCGAGATCGACGCAGCGTCCGTTCCGGTGGCGACGGCAGCGCGCCGGCTTGCGGGCGGCGATGCGAAGGCTGCGCTGCGGCGCGCGCTCGGCGACGGCGAGGACCACGAACTGCTCTTCACGGTGCGTCGCGGCGCGAAGTTGCCCGCGGGCGGGCCGCTCACCAGTCGCGCGCGCCGGCCGATCGGCCGCGTGGTGCGCGAGCCCGGCCTGTTCCTCGTGCACAACGGAGCCAGGACCCGCGTGGAACCCACGGGACACGAGCATGACGTCGCCGCACGCTGACCTCCCGCCTGTCGCGTTGCGCATCGCGCTGCCCGCGGATCCCGTCGCGACGGAAGTCCTCGGCGAGCGCGTCGGCGCGCGCCTTAGGCCGGGCGACACTCTGGCCCTCGTGGGCGAGATCGGCGCGGGCAAGACGACCTTCGCGCGCGGGCTCGGCCGCGGGCTGCAGCTCGACGACCCGGATGCGGTCGCGAGCCCGACCTACCTGCTCGTGGTCGAGCACCCTGGAAGGGTCCCGTTGCTGCATGCGGACGCCTACCTGCCGCAGAAGCTCGCGGGGTTCCTGGAGGACGGCGGCCTCGAATACCTGTTCCAGCCGGGCGCGGTCGCGTGCGTCGAGTGGGCCGACCGCCTGCCCGGGCTCGTGCCCGCCAACGCGCTCTGGATCGAACTCGCGATGGCATCGGACGGCGGCAGGATCTGCACGTTCCGTTGCGGCGACGCAGGGGGATTCCCCTGGATCGCAAGTCTGGGCGAGAATCCGTCCGAACGGTGAACCGGATCCATCGGGCCTCCGTTGCGTGGCCTGTTCCGTCCCTGCCAACCGACCATGCGCAAGCGCATCGCAGACCCTGACCGCGATCCTGACTTGCTGCTCGCGTACCGCGACGGCGACCCGGACGCATTCCAGGCGCTCGTCGCGCACTACCAGGACCGCATGGTCCAGTTCTTCTACCGACTCTGCTGGGATCGCGATCGCGCAGAGGACCTGTGCCAGGACCTGTTCCTGAAGCTCATGCAGGGATGCAGGCGCTACCGGCCCGAAGGCAAGCTCTCGACGTTCGTCTACCGCGTCGCGACCAACCTCTGGATCGACCACTATCGGTCCCAGCGTCCGCACCGGCGGCTGTTCTCGCTCGACCAGGCGACGCTCGACATGCCGGTGCTCGAAGTGGCCGGCCACGAGCCCGATCCTTCGGCCAAGGCTTCGGACGACGAGGAACGCGCGCGCTTGCGTCGCGCGATGGAGTCGCTGACCGCGCCGCATCGCATCGTCTTCGAGCTCGCGGTCTACCAGGAGCGTCCCTACGCGGAGATCGGGCAACTGCTCGACATCCCGGTCGGCACCGTGAAGTCGCGCATGCACAACGCGGTCGCGGCGCTGAAGCAACTGCTCGATCCTGCGGCCGGTGACGGCGAAGAGCACGGCCGCAAGGCCTCGGGGGGCGGATGAACGACGCGGGCGACCAAGGAACCGGCGAGGACGCGACGAACGTCCCCGGCTTGCTCGATCTCGCGCTCGGCCAAGGCCGCGTGCGGGACCTCGACGCATTGCGCGCGAAGATCGCGGCAGATCCGTTGCTCGCGTGCGAGTTCGCGGAGACGCGTGGGTTCGTCGAGCAGTTCCGTTCGTTGGAGTGCGAGCCGTCCGCGTCGTTCGCGCTGCGCATGGAGCGTCTCGGCGACCTCGCGCGCCGTCGTCGCGCGAGCCGCGAGCCATCGATGCTGCGCTGGTTGCCGATCGGACTCGTCGCCGCAGCAGCGTTGTTCGCGCTGCTGGCGATCGCGGACCCGCTCTCGCTGCGCCGCAGCGTGCCGGGCCCTGTGCCGGCCGAGCCGAGGCTCGCCGCCGAAGTTGCTCGGCCGAAGCCGTTCGTCGCCGAGACGATGACGTCGACGATCGCCAAGACGATCGAAGCGACGCAGCGGCTCGCGCCGGGCACTCCGCTCGCCTCGGCGTGGACGCGATTCGAGGATCCGTCGGCGGAGTCGCGACTTGCCGAATGGCTGTCGCCGCGCAACGCGGTCTCGATGATGCGGCTCGAACGCGAACTGCGCGCGACGGCTTTTGAGCGTCGGACGGCAATGCACGACGCAGCGCTCATGCAGGCCATCGCGGCGCGCGTGGACGGCCTCGCGCGCGGCATCGTCGCGAAGTGCGGGAGCCTCGAGCCGGTGTCGGCGAACGATGCGGCCATGGCGCTGCGCGCGTTGGTGCACGCAGGCGAGTCGCACGACGAGACTGCGACGCGAATCGCGGCCGCGTTGGCCAGCCGGCTCCCCGAACTGCACGACGGCGAGCTCGCGACGGCGTTGCTGGCGCTCGCCGAGTCGAGCGTGGCGATCGCCGATGCGGAGCGGGACGCGATGCGCGAGCACGGCCGGCGGTTCGTCGCGAGCGTTCTCGAGGTCGGCGACGAGATCTGGGCGCGACGCCGTCCGCGCATGCTGCAGCCGTCCGAGCCTGCTGCGGGCCTTGCCGCGGCCGGCCGGTTCTTGCGGTTCGCATCCGAGTTCGGCATCGACGCGAGCGAAGCCCGCGCCGTGCGGCTCCTGCTGTGCGCGCATCTCACAGAGCGCCGCAGTTCGCGCGTCGAGACGCCTGATGTGCCGACGGCGCTCGTCTACGGATTCGAGGACCTGCTCGCGCGCGAGGACCGCGCGGCAATCGAACGCTCGCTGCGCAGCTGGCGGCCCGAGGCGCTGGTTCCCGACTACCTCTCGCTGCAGCAGTTCGCGTCGACGCGCAGCCCGGAGCAAGAGGGCTTCGCGCGCTGGCAGCTCGACCTTCGCCGCGTCGCGACGATGCCTGCACCTTCGCGGCTCGTGGACCAGGCTGCCCTGTGCCTGTGCCTTGCGGACAGCCTGCCTGCTTGCGAAGACCGCGGCACGGCAGCCGGCCTGTAGCGCGAAGGCGGTTCCGGCCTCGGTCGTCTCCGTGGCCCCGCGCTGGCGTGATTCCCTGCTCCCGGAGTTCTCGGGGACAAGTCCGTGCTAGGCACGACGCCGCGGATCCGCTACCAAATCCGCCCCGTGATGCGCCGAACTGCATTCTTCGATCCCCGCATGATCCCGGGCGGCTCCAGTTGGTTGCTGTCGTTGGCCGTGGCGTGCGTCTTCGCGAATGCCGCAGCGAGCCAGGATCCGCAGAAGCCGAAGCCTGCGGCCACAGCGCCGCAGGATCCCATGGGGCCCTTGCCGGTCGACGCCGAGGCCGAGCAGCTCGGCCTTCCGCGTCGTGAGATCACGCTGAAGGAGGCGCTGCGGCTGGCTCGGACGAACAACGTCGAACTGCGCGCGGGAGAACTCGCGACCGAACAGTCGCGGCAGGCGTTGCTCGGCGCGGAAGCCGTGTTCCACCCGGAGCTCTACGGCGACACGGGCTACGCCGACTCGCAAGCGCCGCAACGCAACGCGTTCCAGCCGTCGATCCAACGCCAGACGTTGGACGCGACCGTTGGTTGGCGTCAGCGTGTGATGACCGGCGGCTTGTTCGACCTTTCCTACCGGCCTGCGCGCTTCGACACGTCCAGCTCGCTGGCCCAAGCGTTCCCGGAGAAGCAGTTCTCGTCCGAGTTCGCGCTGACCTACACGCAGCCATTGCTGCGTGGGGCGTGGGTCGACTACGGCCGCGCCGACATCGACATCGCGCAGCAAGGCGTCGCGCGCAGCGAACAGGAGTTCACGCGCCAGGTCCAAGACACGCTGCTCGCGGTGGTGCAGGCGTATTGGGACCTCGTCTACAGCCGCGAGAACTACCGCATCGTCCAGTCGGCCCTCGCGGTCGCGCAAGAACAGCTGCGCATCACGTTGGAGCAGATCCGCGTGCGCGCGCTGGCGCCGCGGGATCGCGTCGCAGACGACGCAGAAGTCGCGCGGCGGCTCGAAGAGCGCATCGCCGCGGAGAACCAGATCCGCAAGAGCGAGGACGAGCTGCGGCGCCTCCTGTTCGATGACGCCGACGGCCAGATCTGGCGCTGGAACCTGCAGCCGATCGAGCCGATCGAAACCGAGTTCGCGCCGGTGCAGGGCGAGATTCCGGCGCTCATCGACGTGGCGCTCGCGAACCGTCCCGACCTCAAGGCCGCGCGCAGCCGCGTCGCCGAGGCGGAGTTCGACCTCGTGAAGGCCGACCGCGATCTGCTGCCGGCGCTCGATCTCGTCAGCAGCTATTCGTCCGACGGCGTGCGCGACAGCGCGTTCCGCGACGCGTGGAACGACTCGTTCGAGAACGAGTATCCGGATTGGGCCTTGCGGCTGCAGTTCACCGTGTCGATCGGCAACCAGGCTGCGCGCGCGCGCGAACGCAACGCGCAACTGGAGGTCGAACGCCGGCAGCGCGAGCTCTACGGCTCGATGCTGACGGTCTCGAAGGAAGTGCGCGAAGCGGTGCGCAACCTCGACAGCCTGTCGCAGGCGATTGCCGCGAGCACCGAGTCGGTGCGTCTCGCGCAGACCAACCTCGAGACCGAGCAGGTCAAGCTGGGCGTCGGCTCCTCGACGGCCTTCGAGGTGCAGCGCCGCAACCAGGAGCTGCGCGAGGCGCGCGGCCGCCTGCTGCGCAACCAACTCGACTACCGCAAGGCGCAGAGCCGGTTGCTGCACACGCAAGGCCTGCTCGACGGTTCGCTCGACTGACGGACGGTCCCTGCCCGTCGACAAGGACCGGCTCGCCCCGTGTTGGTTCCTGCTCCGTTCCGGGAGCGTTGGAGGTGCGGCGTGCGTTCCTGCCGATAGGCTCTGCCACTCCTTTGCGTCCCTCCGCCGTGAACCCAGCGATCCGCACCGCATTCTTCGCGAACCTCGGGCTGTCCTTCGTCTGCGCGGCGCATGCGCAGGGGGAAGTCGAACCAGCGCCCGCGCCCGCGACCTCACCGACGCAGAATCCGGCGCGCTACGGCTTTGCCACGTGGCATGCGGACTATCCGGTGCCCTTGGACTTGCCGACGCCCAATCTTGCGCCGGTTTACCAGCGGTCGCGTCGGCAGGCGCTGGAACGCGTGGCGGCGAACCTGCAGGGCAACACGCGCCGCGAGGTCTGGCTCATGGCGACCGACTTCTTCGCACGCGCGCCCGAAGACGCGGTGGAGGTGTTGGTCGGCGTCATGGACCGTGCGTTCGGGCAACCGATGCTCGTGGACGCGGTGCGCAACGCCGTCGATGCGATGGGGCGCATGGAACGGCAGGAGTTCGACGATGCGCTGCGCCGGGCTCTCGAGCACCCGGACGGCAGCGTGCGCCAGGCGGCGCTGAGCGCGCTGGGGTCCTCGGGCAAGCCCGAGACCGTTCGGGCCACGGCATCGCAGTTCATGACCGGGATGGACGGCCGCGCTCGCATCTCGTGGCTGCGTGCTGCTCGCCTGCGGCTGCCGGACGACTGTCCGAAGCTGTTCGCGCAGATCATGCGCGCCGAGACGCCGATCGCGATCCGCGACCTCGTGCTCAAGGAGATCCTGCTGCTGCCGCCCGAGAAGGGCGCAGTCGCGCTGGAAGCGATCTGGGAACACGCGATCGGCGACTTCCGCGTGATCTGTGCCGGCGTGCTGCATTCGGCGGGTCGGGCGTCGGGGACGATCTACCTCGACCAGTGTCTGCGTGGCGACGATGCGATGACCGCCGCCGAAGCCGTCAAGCAACTGCGCGGCCGTGATCTCGGCCAGCTGCGCGATGCCGTGTTGCGGCTGTCGACGCATCCGCGTCCCGAAGTGCGTCTCGCCGTGGCACAGACGTTGGCGGGAGTCGCGGGCGACGACGTCGCCGCCACCTACGAGGTCCTTTCCGGCACCGAAGAACTCGTGGAGACCAAGTCGATCGCGCTGCGGGAACTGACTCTTCGCGGCCGGCCGGATGCGGTCACGGCGGTGATCGAGCAGGCTGCTTCGGCCACGGGTTCGCGTCTGCAGTTGCTGCTGCGCATGCTCGGCGCGAGCGGCGATCCGCGCATGGTGGAGCTCTTCGAGAAGCGCTTCCGCGAGTCGCCGCCGGAGGAGGGACGCCAGTTCCTCATCGCGCTCGCGCTGTGCAGGGCTCCCGGTGCCGCTCGCGCCCTGTTCGACATCTACAAGGGCGACGCGCGCGCGGTCAGTTCGAAGGACTCGCTGGGCAACCAGCTCGACACGCGCTCCTACGTGCCGGTGATCCTGCCGAACCTGCGCGGCCAGGAGCAGGAGTTGATCGCCATGTGGCCGGAGCTCGACCGCAAGGACTATCAGCGTCGCTCGCTCTATCTGCAGGCGCTCTCCGGCATCGGCGTGGAGCGTTCGTCGCCGGAGTTGGCGAAGCAGGTCGCGGACTTGCTGCGGGCCGTCGTGTTCGACGCCACGGAGATTCCGCAGCTTCGCATCCAGGCACTCAACGCGTTGACGCGGCCCTGGCTCGACCTCGACGACGTGCGTCGTCTCACGCGCTTGCAGGAGAGCGCGGGCCGCGGGGAAGGCGATCCCATGCGGACGCTCGTGAAGGACTTCTTGTTCGAATACTTCTGATCCCGTCTCGTCCCCGAGCTGCCGCTGTGCAGCTGCCGCAGCCAGAGTCGGGTGTGCCGCGATCCTTTGCGCGGCTTGGCGCCACCTTGTGCCCGATGGCGACGCGGGCTGCGGATCGAGCGCCGGGCTGCGCAGGCTGGCGATCAGGAACGCGACGGCACGAGGAAGCGCTCGTCGTCGAACGCGCGGTAGTCCCAGGTGCGGCGCTTGCCGTCGGGGCGACGGTGGAACATGCCGGGCGGCGGCCGGCGGCCGGCGTCGTCGTCGGTGTAGTCCGACTGCAGGTTGCGCGAGTAGGCGCGGTCTGCGTCTTCGGGGTGGAAGAAGATCGACTTGGCCGGGCCCACGGCTTCGCGCGGGAACGCGACGGCCTCGAGCGGGAGGTCGCCTTCGTCTTCTGCGACGTCGACTTCGAGGTGCGGCGACGGCCGAAGGACGACCGCGTAGTGCTTGTTCGTGAAGCCGATGCCTGGGCTGTCGTCGGCAGCGCGTTCGGCGAATTCGTTGAGCAGCAAGCCTGACGAAAGCGCCGACGCGACGAGGCGCGCCTCGAGGTGCGCTCGCTGCCATTCGCTCGGCCAATCGATGGGCGCCATCGGACTGGCTTCCTGCAGCAGCAACCGGGCCAGCTCGTCGCCGCGCGACTCGGCGCGGGCGGAACGGCGCGCCGTCATGAGGATGAGGCCCGAGGTCGCGCCGAGCGCGAACAGTCCGAGTGCGACCCAATAGGTCATCGGGCTTCGGGGCGGGCGCTGCGGCAGCGTCGCTTCCTCGGTGGTGTCGTCGGCCGTCGCTGCGGCGGGCACGTTCGCCATGCGCGCAGTATGGTGGCGAACATGGTCCGCGCAAAGCTCGACGCAGACAGGATCCCGGCCGAGGTGCAGAGCATCTCGCGGCGCATCGAGTCTGCCGGTGGCGGGTGCTGGCTCGTCGGCGGGACGGTGCGCGACCTCGCGTTGGGCCTCGACACGGCGGACTTCGACCTCGCGACCGATCTCGAGCCGCATGCAGTTGCCGCAGCCGTCGGGGACGGCGCGCTGGAGGATGCTCGATACGGCGCTTGCCGGATCGACGGCCTGCCGTGGCCGGTGGTCGTGACGACGCTGCGCGAAGAGGCTGGCTACACGGACCAGCGCCACCCGGACCGGGTGCGCTTCGTCGCGGATCCGGTGCGCGACGCGGTGCGGCGTGACTTCACGTGCAATGCGCTCTACGCGTCGTGCGACACGGGCGAGATCCTCGACCCGACCGGCGGCCTTCGCGACCTGGATGCGGGCCTGTTGCGCGCGATCGGCGATCCGACGGTCCGCTTTGCTGAAGATCCGCTTCGTCTGTTGCGCATGCTGCGGTTCGAGGCGCGATTCGCGCTGCGCACGGATCCACGAACGGAAGCTGCCGCGCGCGCCGCGACGGACGGGCTCGCCACGCTGTCCAAGGAACGCGTCTTCGCCGAGCTGACGAAGGCGTTCACGGGCAAGGGGCGCGGGCGCGCGTTGCGCCGCTTCGTCGAACTCGGCTTCGCCTCGATCCTCCTGCCCGAAGTCGCGGCGATGGAGGGTGTGCCGCAGCCGCCGCAATACCACCCGGAAGGCTGCGTGCTCACGCACTCGTGCCTCGTGCTCGACCACGCCGACGAAGGCGACGCGACGATCGCATGGAGCGCAGTGCTGCACGACGTCGGCAAGCCGCCGACGTTCCGCGTGGCGGAGGATCGGATCCGATTCGACGGCCACGACGTGTTGTCGGCGCGGATGGCGGACTCGATCCTCGAGCGCTTCCACGCGCCGAAGTCGCTTCGTGCCGAGGTCGTCTCGATCAGCCGCGACCACATCCGCATCGCGTCGTTGCTGCAGATGCGGCCGCGGCGGCGCGAACGCTGGTTGCGCGACCCGCTTTTCCTGAAGCACCTCGCGTTTCATCGAGCCGACTGCCTCGGGAGCCACGCAGACCTCTCGATCCACGACGCAGCGGTCCGGATGCTCGCCGAGCTGCCACCCGAGCGGCCCGCTCTGGTGACCGGCAGGGACGCCTTGGCGCTGGGAGTTCCGAATGGTCCCGTTGTGGGGCAGTTGCTGCGCGCGGTGGAGGAAGCGCTCGATTCCCTCGATGGCGTCGAGGCGTCGCGCGAGTCTGCTTTGGCGATCCTGGCAAAGCTCGCTTCGCAGCACGTCAAGCCCTGATCCGGGCTGGCCGATAGCCGTCCAACGCGCGGCATCGCCGCCAAGGGGAAGCTATGCATCAAGGCATCGGGGACGGGTTCGACAGTTATCGTCGTGAGCGCGAGCGCATGCGTCGCATGGGCATCACGGAGAAGCGGCCGCTCTCGGGCCCTTCCAATGCGCTGCAGGAACTCGAGGCAGTCGAGCGCCGCGAGGAGCGCGACCGTCAACTCAGCATCGAGATGCAGGACTTCTTCACGTCGGCGACGAAGGTCGCGGCAGACATCGTGCAGAAGGTCGCCACCTCGGCGAAGGTCCAGCTCGACTCTCGCCTCAGCGAGGAGATGGCCGAGTTCCTGCGTGAGTCGATCACGCGGGTGCAGCACATCGTGACAGCCGTGTTGGAGACGAACACGTCTTCGACGGCCGAGCAGGTCATCGAGCCGCTGATGCACAATCTCGTCGGCACGCTGCTGGACGAGTTCCGCAAGGCCGGCACCGCGGCCGCGGACAAGCACCTCGGCCAGGACCCGATGGCGCAGAGCCTCGACGAGGTCCGCAAGGACCTTCTCGCGCACATGCCGCAAGGCATGGGCGAGGGCCTGCGCCTCACGACGACGGGCCGTGATCCGGGCACGCGTTCCGACAACAAGCCCGTCGTCGGGCACAAGGAAGACATCGAGGAACACCTCGTCGCCGAGACGCAGAAGCCGAAGGCTGCTGCTCGCGCCGACGAGAAGGGCGACCTCGATCGCTTCCAGAAGGCGCTCGAGAAGCTCGTGAAGAAGGGCCAGATGACGCGCGCCGAGGCCAACGCGGCGATCGCCGCGCGCAAGAAGTCGAAGGCCTGAGGCCCGGCCTCAGCTCATCGACAGCAAGCGCAGCCGTCTCGTGACGGCGCGCGCGAGCGGGATGCACGCGACGATGCCCGCACATTCGGCGGGGCGGCCCGCTGCGAGGCACAAGAGCCCGGTGTAGAGCATCGTGCCGAGCAGCAAGTAGCCCATCGACGCGCGGATCTCGGCCTGGCCCCAGTTCGCGATCGCGCGGTTGCGGCGCGCGAGCCAGAGCACCGGCAGCAATCCGATGGCAGGCGCCGGCCAGAGGCCGTCCTGCACTGCGAGCAGGCCGCCGAGCGCTGCCCACATCGGCGCGCCTTGCAGCGCCGCCACGGCGCGCGGCCGCACTGTCCGGTCTTCCTCGAACGAACCGAGGATCGTGATGGCGAACACGTAGACGCCGTAGCACAACGCGGCGCTGAGGACCGGCGTCGAGATCGATCCGCCGACGAGGGCGGCGCCGGACAGCAGGTTGAGCCCGCGCAGCGATCCCATGCAGAGGGCTCCCAGCAACACGGCTCGCTTCGCCGCGAAGTCGTAGACCAGCACGAGCGCCGCAAGCAGCGCGTGGTGCATGGGAGCCGGCGAGGTCGCCGCGCCTCCGAGCAGCAACGCGAAGCCGAAGACTGCTGCGAGCGTGCGCGAGATGGCGCCACTCGGGATCGGCCGTTCCGGCCGGTTCCTCGCGTCTTCCGCCACGTCGGCGACGTCGTTGCACACCATGCCGCCGGCATAGACGAGCGCGCTCGCCGCCATGAGCCGCAGGCTGTCCGCATCCCAGATCGCGCCCGAGGCTCCAGCGACGAGGCATCGGCCCGCGAGCGCGTCGGCTGCGGGCGAGAACAAGGTGCCTGCGCGCACCAGACGGAGAAGAGTCGTCGTTCCGGCCATGCTCAGACGCCGGACTCTTCCGAAGGATCAGAGCAGGCGCAGGATGTCGTTGTAGGTGACGAACACCACGAGCGCCAACACGAGCACGAGCCCGAGCACCTGGCTGTACTGGAACACGCGCACGCTGACCGGCGAGCCTTTGATCTTCTCGATCAACAGGAAGAGCAGGTGCCCGCCGTCGAGCACGGGGATCGGCAGCACGTTCACGAACGCGAGGTTGATGCTCAGCAGCGCCAGGAAGTAGAGGAACCGCGGAAGGCCCCACTGCGTGTTCTGGTAGCTCACGCGGCTGATCTGGATGATGCCGCCGAGGTTGCTCGCGGCGACTTCGCCCGTCATCAGTCGCTTCGTCGTGACGTAGAGCTGCTTCACGAGGTCGAGCGCGCAGACTGAGCCGAGTCGCATCGCGTCGCCGAGTCCCGTTGCGCGCACTTCGTGGCGCATGCGTTCGATCTGCCGCGTGTAGCCGTAGTCGTGCAACTGCGGGCGCTTCGGCTCGACGGTGAGCGACAGCGCGCTGGGCGCCTTGCTCGGGTCGTCGGATGCGCGCTCGACGAGCAGCAGCAGCGCCTTGCCGTCGGCTGCGCGCACGCGTTCCTGGAGGTCTTGCCACCGTTCGACGCTGTCGCCGTCGATGGCGAGGATGCGGTCGCCCGCGAGCACGCCGGCCGTGCGCGCGGCGCCGTCGTCGGCCGGCAACACGACGGTGTCGTCCATGTCGGCGCCGAGCGCGATGGCGGTGGCGAGGGCCGCGCGGTCCTCTTCCGTGGCTGGGGCGCGCAGTTCGATCTTCCGGTCTGCGCGTTCGACGAGCAGTCGCAGCGACGCGTCGCTGCCGGCGAAGCCAGCGCCGCGGTAGGCGTTGCCGTCGACCGCGAGCAGGGCGTCGCCGCGTTGGATGCCCAAGCGCTCGACGAGCAGGTTGCCTGGGCGGATGCCGACGACCTTGCGACGCATCGGTTCGACGCCGAGCAGGGCGCGGTCGGCGGAACGGGATTCCGGCTGCAGCGTCGCGGTGATCTCGCGAGCGCTTCCGTCTGCGTCGCGACGGCGCACCGTCACGACCACCGGCTCGCCGTTCTTGACGCGTTGCTCGGTCGCGGCGTCGGGCGGAGCGTCGATGCGCGCGGGCGATCCGTCCACCGCCAACAAGGCGTCGCCGCTGCGGAGCCCGGCCTTGTCGGCCGCGCCGCCTGCTGCAACCACGAGCTCGGCGGGCGCATCGGCGAGAGCCATCTCGATGCCGATCGAGTAGAGGCCGTCCTGCGGGCTGTAGCGCGGTTCGACCTCGACGGTCTTCGGCTCGCCGTTGCGTTCGAGCACGAGCGCGATGCGGCGCGGCCCGGCGAGCGCCACTTCGACGACGAGGTTCTCGAACGAGTACATCGCCTTGCCGTTCACCGCGAGGACGCGGTCCTTCGCCTCGATGCCGGCTTCCCACGCAGGGCTGCCGAGTTGCACGTTGCCGACGACGGGGGCCGGGAAGCTCACGCCGGATCCGAACGCGATCGGGAACGCGACGAGAGCGAACAGCACGTTCATCAACACGCCGCCGAGGAAGAACAGGAAGCGCTGGCCGACGGTCTTGCTCTGCAGGCTCTCTTCCGGGTGCCGCATGTCCTCGGGGTCCTGGCCTGCGACTGCGACGTAGCCGCCGAGCGGGATCAGCGAGAGCCGGTAGTCCGTCGGGCCGCGGCGAAAGCCGAGGATTCGCGGGCCGAAGCCGAGGGAGAACACGTCGACGCGAGCGCCGATGAGGCGCGCCGCGAGGTAGTGCCCGAGCTCGTGCACGAAGATCAGCATGCCGATGCCGATCGCGACGAGCAGGCCGTTGCCGAAGTCCGTCATCAAGATGCGTTTCCGAGGGGGTCGTCGCGGCGGTCGAGGTCTGCGAGCGCAGCTGCCCGCTCGCGCCCCTCGCGGTCTGCTGCGACGACGTCCGCGAGCGTCTTCGTGGCGCGCGGGGCGCGCGAACGGAGGATCGCGGAGGCGTGCGAGGAGATCGAGGGGAACGGCAGACGGCCGTCGAGGAACCGTTGCGTCAGCACTTCATCGGCTGCGTTGAGCACCGCGCCTGAGTCGCCGCCGAGGCGCATGACGTCGTAGGCAAGGCCGATTGCCGGATACCGCTGCGGGTCGACCGGGGCGAACTCCAGCTTGCTCCACTTCGTCGCCTCGAACGGCTGGAACGGGAACTCCAGCCGTTCCGGATGGGCGAGGCAGTAGAGGATCGGCAGTCGCATGTCGGGCAGCCCGCATTGCGCGACGATCGAGCCGTCGCAGAACTCGACCATGGAGTGGACGATGCTCTGCGGGTGCAGCACGACCTGGATCTGGTCTGGCCGAAGGCCGAACAGCCAGTGCGCTTCGAGCACCTCGAAGGCCTTGTTCATCATCGTCGCGCTGCCGACCGTGATGCGCGGGCCCATGGTCCAGGTCGGATGGTGGAGCGCTTCCTTGGGCGTGATGCTCGCGAAGGTCTCGATCGGTCGCTGGCGGAACGGACCGCCCGAGCCGGTCAGGTGGATGCGGCGCACTTCGCTGCGCCTGCCCGATCGCAGGCACTGATGGATCGCGCAGTGTTCGCTGTCCACCGGCAGGATCTCGGCGCGGTTGCGCGCGGCGAGGTCCATGAGCAACTCGCCGGCGAGCACGAGCGATTCCTTGTTCGCCAGCGCGAGGCGCTTGCCCGCGCGCAGCGTCCACTCGGAAGCGGCGAGGCCGGCTGCGCCCGTGATGCCGTTCAGCACGACATCCGGCTCGGAGCGTTCGAGCATCTGCACGACGCCTTCCGCGCCGCCGTGGAACCGCGACCCCGTCGGCAACGGCAAACTGGGCTCCGCGAGTCCGCTGAGGCACAGGTCGGCGACGCCGAACTCTGCAGCCTGCGCATAGACCGTCTCTTCCGAACGATGCGCTTGCAGCGCAGCGACGGCGAAGCGATCGCGGTTCCGACGGAGGATGTCGAGCGCCTGGGTGCCGATGGAGCCCGTGCTCCCGAGGATGGCCACGCGGATCTTCTGCACGCTCGGATCATGCAGTCCGCATCGAGGGAAAGCACGAAGGGGAACACGCACGGGATTGTCGGACGAGCGCGAGGGCACCAAGATGGCGGCCTTCGCGCCCAGGCCGTGCCGGTCCGGCCGCGATTGCCGCACATGCGATCCGTATCCCGGTTTCGTTGCCTTGCCTTGTCCCTCGCCTTTGCGTGCACGCAGTCGTTCTGCTGTGCGCAGGCGGCGGCCTTCGACGCTGCGGTTGGCGACGGCGAGATCTCGCAGGCAGCGGCCGCGAGCGCGCTCGCGGCGTTCCTGCGGATCGGGCCAGGTGACGAGCGTGATGAACGGTTGGCGCGCGCCGTGGAGGTTGCGTTCGTCGCCTCGGACCATGCGCGCTGCGCGCAGTTCCATCGCGAAGCGAGCGACGCGGCCTCGTTGACGGACCGCGCCGAGGTCGCGTTCCTGCGCAGTCGGATCGCGCTCGGCAGAGGTCGAGAGTTCGCGGCCGTCGCGCAGCGTGTCGCCGACGGGCGGCCGGAGGCGGTCGTGTCGGCGCTTGCTGCAGACGAAGCGAAGTGCGTCGCCGTTGCCGATGTGGCCATGCGCGAGGGCGACCTGGAGAGCGGGCTGTGGATCTTCCGCGCGGTTGCGGAGCGATTGCCGCTCGACTGCGTGCGCTGGTCGAACCTCGCGCTGGCGCTGCGTCATGCGGGCCGTCTCGACGAGTCGCTGCAGGCCTACGATCGAGCCCTGCTCGCCGCGCCGGCCGACTCGTGGACGTGGAACGACTACGGGCTCCTGCTGCGCGTGCGTGGCGATCGGCAAGGCGCGCTCGCGGCGTTCCGGCGCAGCCTCGCGTGCGACACGCGGCCGGGCGAAGGCCCGGCGATCACGAACCTCGTGGTCGACGCCGTGTCGACGGACGTCGGGCCCGCTGCGCGCGAGGAGGCGCTTGCCGCAGCTTCGGCGGCGCTGCGCGTGCGGCCCGATGCCGCATTGCTTCGCCGTGCCGCGATCGACCTTGCGGTGACAACGGCCGTGCGGCAACTAGATCCTGACAAGCGGCAGACCGTGCGCTAACGTCCGCCGCGCTGCGGCGCTGTCTTGCCTTCGGCGCGCTGCCGAAACCCCTCGGATCGACCAGTAGCCCCTCGGAGACCCCAGATGCCTGTGTTCGCGACGCTGACGTTGGTGTGCCTCGGATCGATGACCCCGGTTTCCGGCGCGGCGTGGATGCCACAGGATCCGGCGCCCAAGCTCGCCCCGGCGGACCAAAAGGCGCTGCAGGGCAAGCTCTCCAAGATGGTCGAGACGCAGATCGTCTACGACGATCCGGCCACGGTGGGCAAGGCGCGCGAGAAGGCGCAGAAGGCCTACGACGGCGCGCGCGAGGCGTTCTATGCGGACTGGAAGAAGCAGAGCGACAAGCACGGCGACCTCCTGAAGTCCTACGCGGACCTCGAGGTCATCTTCGCGAACGCGATCCCGTACGAGCGCAAGCAGGCCCTGACGCTGCGCAAGGTCGACGCGAAGGACGCCCTGGCTGCCTACTGGATCTCGGTGCCCAAGGCCTACAAGGCGGAGGCCCCGACGCGCGCGGTATTGCTCGTCCCCGGCTTCGACGACAAGCAGGAGTGGACCGACGGCAAGAAGTGGTTCGACACGACGTGGACGGACAAGTCGGTGCTTGCCGGCGACTCGATCGTGCACGTGCCGGTCGTCTCCAAGGCCGTCGACCTCGACGCGATGCCCGACTACTCGAAGGACGGCTCCGAAGCGCAGGAACAGCAGCGCATCCAGGAGATCATCCAGTCCTTCGGCGAGACGCAGCGCAGCTACAACGTGGACCGGTCGCGCCGATTCCTCGACGCGGGCAAGGGCGCATGCGGCTTTGCCGTGCGCCTCGCGAGCCACTTCCCGGACTTGTTCGCGGGCGTGATCCTGCGTTCGCCGACGGCGCTGGACGACCTTCGCCTGGGCAGCCTTGGCGGCGTGAACTTCCTGCTGCTGTCGTCGAGCGACACCTCGGCCGCATGCGATTCGCTGAAGGCGCGTCTCGACAAGGTCGAGGGCGCGACCTGCACGATCCTGCCGACGACGGATGCCTATCCGTTCGCGGCCGCTGCGCCCGAGATCGAGAAGTGGATGGCGGGCTGCAAGCGCGTCGTCAACCGCAAGAAGATCGTCATCGAGCCCAACGACGACCGCTTCAACAAGGCCTACTGGGTGTCGATCCTCAAGCAGACTTCGGTGCACACGTCGCCCGAAGGCAGCAAGCCGCGCGTCGAGGTCGAAGCCGACCGCGCGCAGAACCGCATCAAGATCACGGCCGTCGGCGTCGAGTCGCTGATCCTGTCGCTCAACGACACAATCGTCGACCTCGACAAGCCGATCTCGCTGGTCGTCAACGAGAAGGCGTGGGAAGAAGGCAAGCGCAACCGCGACTTCAACAGCCTGCTGAAGCGAATGGTGCGCAAGAACGACACGCAGTTCCTGTTCCCGGTCGAGTTCCGCGTGAACGTGCCGGCGACGGAGAAGAAGGCGGACGACGCCGGTGCCGGCAAGTGACGTTGCGCCCGGCGCATTGAGCGTCGGCCGCGCGTGCGCGGCGGCGGCGCTCGCCGGTTGCGCATGCATGGTGGTGGAGTTGAGCGCGGTGCGCTTGCTGGCTCCGTTCTTCGGCGACTCCGCCTACGTCTGGACCAACGTCATCGGCGTGATCCTCCTGGCTCTCGCGCTCGGCGCGTGGGCGGGAGGCCGATTCGCAGAACGCAGTGGCAGCGCTCCGGCATCGCGGCTGCTCTGGCTCGCCGCGATCGTGCTGTGCGTCGTTCCGTTCGTCGGCCCTGCGGTCGGCGACTGGTTGTTGCCGCAAGACCTGCCGCTCGACGCCGCGATGCCGGCGCTGGTGCGCGGTTCGCTCGCCGCATCCGTCCTGTTGTTCGGGCCCGCGCTGTGGCTGCTCGGCGCGGTGTCGCCGGGGCTCGTGGTCGGCGCCGCGAGTTCGGGCGCTGGCATCGGTCGGGCTGCGGGCGCGGTCTCTGCAGCCGGCACCGTCGGCAGCCTGGTCGGCACGTTCTTGGCGACCCACTGGCTCGTGCCGCACTTCGGCTGCCGTGCCGCGGTCTGGAGCGCCGCCGCTGCGCTCGCTTTGGCCGCCTTCGTCGTGCGCGGCAGGTCGTCCGTGCTGGCGATCAGCGGGCTAGCCCTCGCGACTGCGTTGTTGCCACTCGGGCCGTTGCGCGGACCGCTGCAAGGCCAGGAACTGCTCGCCGAGGTGGAGTCCCGCCATCAGTATCTGCGCGTGGTCCGGACGCCCGCGGCAGCTGGTCTGCCTGCGCGCACGGAGCTCAAGATCAACGAAGGACTCGACAGCTACCACTCGGTCGCGGTCGACGGACGCGTGCTGACGAGCAGCCTGGAAGAGGGGCGGCGGCCGAGTTCCTACTACGACTACCACCTGGTCGCGCCGCTGCTCGCGGGCGACGGCGCGGTCGAGCCAGGCTTGTCGGCGCTTTCGATCGGCGACGCAGCGGGAACGTTCCGGCGCATCTACGCAGCGATCTATCCCGCGGCGCGGGTCGACGCTGTCGAACTCGATCCTGCGGTCGTGGAACTGGGCACGCTTTGGTTCCCCGGCGCACGCAGCGCTGGCGATGTGTTTGCGGGGATCGATGGCCGCGTGGTCGTTGCCCGGAGCACGCGCACGTGGCGTTGCATCCACGTCGATGCCTACAGCCATCAGGTCTACATCCCGCCGCATCTCGCGAGCGTCGAGTTCTTCGCTGCGGTGCACGATCGGCTCGAACCGCGCGGCATCGTGGCGTGCAATGTCGGTGGGCTAGGGTTCGACGACCCGGTGCTGGTCGCGATGGCGCGCACGATGCGCGAGCGCTTTCGCGACGTGGCGGCGTTCCGCGTGCCCGACTCGCGCAACGTGCTGCTGGTGGGTCGCAAGGACGCGCGCATCGACGCGACGTGCCTCGGGCGTGCAGACCTGCCGACGGGCACGCTTTCGAACGAAGAAGCGGGACTGTGGCGGCGCGTTCTCGGCGAGGCTGCTGGCGGGACTTGGCGCAGCGCGGAAGAGCTGCCCGGTCATGTATCGGCGCCGACGCTGCGGGACGATCGCCCGCTGCTCGACGAACTCTTGCTGCAGTCCTACCTCGATGCGGACCGAGGCTTCGAGGACCTCGCCTTCGGCGGTCCCGAGAGTCGTGAATGGGCGGAGTCGGCCGCGTTCGACTCCTACCGCCGAGGTGATTTCGACGGCACGGTCGCAGCCTGCAGGCGCAGCGTGGAGGCCAGTCCCTACCTCTGCTATCTCGCCGGCGCGGCGAGGTGGTCGCAGCGACGGTTGCAGGCTGCGCTCGCGCACACGCTCGATGGTCTCGCCATGGATCCCGCAGAGCCGTTGCGCGTTTCGTTGGCGACGCAGCGCGACGCGTTGCAGGCGGAGTGGGCGCCGATCGCCCGGGCTCGCGAGGTCGCGGACCGCAACCTCGTGCTCGCGGTGGTCGTGTCGCTCGTGGCGGTGGCGGCTGCGCTGGTCCCGCTGCGACGGCCTGCGCTCGCGGTCTGAAGCGAGCCGGCGGGTTCCTAGAGGATGTCGAGGATGCCGGTCGCGCCGTCGGTAAGCGTTTCGACCGCGGCCCGGTAGTTCACGGCGGCCGCATAGCGCGCATTCCAAGGCATCGGCTCGGGATCGCAGACACCGCCGAGCGCAACTGCGGCGAACGCACGGGTGAGCGGCGTGAGTTGCGGGTTCTGCAGCATCTGCACGAGTGGCGCGATGCAGCGGCGGTCGCCGAGTTGGCCGAGGCCGGACGACAACGCAGACATGCGCGCGAGGCCGCCTTCGCTGGTCTCCAACATGGCGACCAACTGCGTCACTGCGTCGGCGTCGCCGAGCTTGCCGAGCGCGGTGGCGAGACGCACGAGCAGTTGCGGTTGCCGCACCGAACCTGCGAGCAGTTCTCGCAATTGCGGAGCCGCGCCGCGTTCGTCGAGGAGCGAGAGCCCGATCGCGATCTGGCCGCCGACGTCCTCGCGGTGGCCGTAGGTCGACAGCGCGGAACGAAGGCGATCCGCAGATCCTGGGGCCCGGCACAGTCCGACGGCGATCGATGCGGCGCCGATCGTCTGCGGGTTCTTCGATGCGCCCAGCGCCGCGATCAGCGCGTCGCGGATCTCGAGGTCCGGCTCCGGCGTCTGTCCTTCGCGTTTCTGGGCTTCGATGTGGTCCGCCGCCAACGACCCAAGCGAAAGCATGATCCAGGGCTGCTCGATCGCGCGGCTTGCTCCGCGCAGCTCCGCGAGAAGGGCGCCGCGCGCCTTCGACCCGCCGATCCTGCCGACGGCGAGCGCGGCGAAGTAGCGGGTCTGGTGGTCTCGCGCCGTGCGGTAGACGCGGATCAGCGTCTCACAGGCTCCTCGGTCGGGCGAGTCCTCGTTCTCCCACGGCCTGCACAGCGCCCCGAGCGCGGCTGCGCACGACTGTGCGACATGGTCGTTCGACTTCGATCCAGGGCCGAGGTCCGCAGCTGCTTCGCTGGCCAGGCGCGCAACGAAACGGGTGCGACACTCGGCGCTGAGAGGATGCGAACGGCCGAGCAACGCCGAGAGCGACATCGGGCAATGAGACTGCACCAGTTGCGCGCCAGGGCCGAGGTCTAGGTCGTAGAACGCGAGGAGCCCCGAAGCTGCAAGGTCGACCAAGGCGCCAGATGCCGGCTCAGCCTCGGATGGAAGTTGACCCAGCGCTGCGATCGCGGCGACCGTGACGTTCCGATGCACGCTGGCCGCTCCCTCGGCCTTCAGCAGCGACAGCAGCGCGCGAACGGGCGTGTTCCGACGCACGGGCTCCATGTTCGGCAAGCAGAGGCCGAGGCCGTAGCACGCGAACGCACGCGTCCGTTGGTCGACTTCGCTGCGCGCAGTCGCGCGATGGCCAGCGGGAGAGTCGGTCGCAAGCGCCACGAGCAAGTCGATGTCCTCGCGCCTGCACTGGCGTGCGATGCCGAGCGCCAGCGCTGCGGTTTCCCGGATCTCCTGGTCGAGGCTCGTCAGCCGTTCCCGGAACAGGTCGTGCAGTCGCAGGCCGTCCGGGTCCTGGCCGATCTTCGCGAGCGCGATCATCGCGGCCGTGGTGGTGTCGCGGTCTGCGGCGTTCCGCAGCGCGGCCACGAGCGCAGGAATCACCACGGTGCGCACTTCTCGCTCCGTCGGGGCCTCGAGCGTCGATCCCACTGCAGCGCGTCCGCCCAGCAGCGCATCCGTTGCATGGATCGCGCGCCGGAGATCGAGCCCGTCGCGCGCGCGCAGCAGCGGGTCCTTCTGGAACTCCCACCAGAACTCCCAGCTGGAGAGGTCGGCGTCGACCGCGTAGCCGCGGCCTCCGACCTTTCCAGCTCCAGCGGCGCCGACGGGACCTGCGGGGCCGGAGCTTGAGTTCGAAGCGGACGGACCTGGCTGGGATGTGGTTGCCGAGGAGCCAGCGCCGCCACCCGACGCGCTTCCAGCCGAATTGGTCGAGCCCGAGGCCGGGGGCACCACGGTGGACGGGCCCCGGTATTGGCCTCCGTGAGCACTCGCTGTTCCGAAGGTCACACAACTAGCGAGGACGGCGACAAAGCTCGCACGCGCGAGCTCCATCCGATCACCGTGGTCCCTGCTGCGTTGCTGCTGGGAGCAGCTGGAAGCCTGCGCGGAATGGGGCGGGTTCATGCGCAACCTTGGCAAGAGGCGTTCCGCGGAGATCGCTGCAAACGAAAACGGGCAACCGCTCGTCGCGATTGCCCGTTGGATCGCTTCACGCGAAGCGAGCGCGGATCACAGGATGTCGAGGATGCCGGCGGTCTTGTCCGTCAGCGTGTCGACTGCAGCACGGTAGTTCATGTTCGTGCTGATCTTGCTGTTCCACGGCAGCTTCTCCTTGTCGCCGACGCCGCCGAGGGCGACAGCGGCGAACGCGCGCGACAGCGGCGTGAGTTGCTCGTTCTGGAGCATGCGCTTCAGCGGCTCGATCGTGCGACGATCGCCGATGAAGCCCAGCGCCGAAGCGACGGCCGAGAGCTTGGCGAGGTTCGTGTCGCCGTCGCCGAGCAGCTTCTGCAGCTCGTCCGCGACGCCCTTGTCGCCGAGCTTGCCGAGAGCGATCGCGGCTTGCTGCAGCAGTTCCGGACGACGCACCGACTTTTCGACGATGTCGCGGATGTCGTTGATCGAGCGACCGTCGCCCATGAGCGCCAGGGAGATGCACAGATAGCCGGCGAGGTCATCCTTGCTGCGGCTCTTGACGAGCAGCGTGCGGATGTCGTCGGCAGCTGCCTCGTAGCGGCAGAGGCCGAGGCCGACTGCGAGGCCCGATTGGGCGCTCGGGTCCTTCACGTCTTCCAGCGCCGCGCGCAGCGTGCGACCGAACTCTTCCTCGAGCTCGACCGTGCGGCCTGCAGCCTGGTCCGCCTCGTACTTCTTGTAGGCGTAGACGCCCATCGCGATCGCGACCCACGGCTTCTCGATAGACTTGCCGGCCTTGTCGAACTCCTTGAGGATCTGCGTGCGGCACCAGCTGCCACCGATCTGGCCGAGGGCCAGGATCGCGAAGTACTTGGTCTGGAGGTCGCGGTGCGACTTCCAGGTCTCCAGCAGGAGCTTGCCGTATTCGGCGTCCGCCGACTTCTCGTCGTCGATCGGCTTGCAGAGCTGGCCGAGGGCCAACACGCATGCGCGCGGGACGTCGTTGCTGCTGCGCTTGGTCTTGCCCTTGTCGGCAAGGTCGTCCGCGAACAGCTTCTTGTAGGTGTCGACGACCTTCGCGTCGGCGTAGTCCTTGCCCAGCAGCTTCGCGATCGCCGGAGCGCAGTGCGACTGCAGGAGCTGGTCGCCCGAGCCGAGGGCCTTCATGTAGTAGCCCTCGAGGCACTTCAGCGCGTCGGCAACGAGCGTCTTGTCGCCTTCGGCGCCAGCCGCCGGAGCGTCGCCGCCCGTGGCAGGAGTCGAGGACGCGGCGCCGGCCGCATTGAGGATGCCGATCGCGTTGATCGCCGCGACCTTCGTGTTGCGAGTGCTCTTCGAATCGTCGTCGACCATCTGACGCAGCGCGTCGAAGGCCTTCCGCTTCAGTGCCACGTCGGCGTTCGCGTGGGCCACGAGGCCGAGCGCGTAGCACGCAAACGCGCGAGTGCGGTCGTTGACGTCGCCGCCGCTCGCCTTCTTGCCCGCGTCGTTGTTGAGGACGAGGCCGGTGAGCATGTCGATGTTCTCGGCGTCGGGCAGCGCGGCGATGCCGAGCGCCAGAGCCGCCGTCTCGCGGATCTCCTGGTCACCGCGCGCAAGGCGCGGGATGAAGACGTCGCGCAGCTTGAACTCGCTGTGGTTGCGACCGACCTTGGCCATCGCGACCATGCACGACGAGGTGATGTCGCGGTCCTCGGTGGAGTCGATCGCCTTCTTCAAGGCGGGGAGGATGACGTTGAGCTTTTCCTCGTCGGAGGGGCTCATCGTGTCCTGCGAATCGACCTTGCGCGTCGCGCCGAGATAGAACTCGTCGCTGCCCGAGGTTGCGGAGGTGCTGTGGATCGAGTCGCGGAGTCGGATGTAGGGGTCCTTGTTGAACTCCCACCAGAACTCCCACTTGTTGAGGTCGTCTTCGAGCTGGATGCCGCGGCCGCCAGTCGTCGGACCCTTGCCTGCTGCGGGGCCGGCAGGGCCACCCGTCGCGGGGCCAGCGGGGCCGGGGGCAGCGGGGCCGCCGGGGCCAGGAGTCGCGGGGCCACCGGGGCCGGGGGTCGCAGGGCCACCAGGGCCACCGCCACGACCGCCGCCGGGGTTCGGCGGCACAACGTCACCGGGGCCGCGATACTGGCCGCCGTGGGCATTGCCGGTCTGCGGCAGCAGCGCGAGCACGCCGGCGCAGCAAAGGCCTGCAAGAACGAGTTTCTTCATGATGGGTTGCTCCAGGGTCACGGCCTGCGATTGAGCCGGCCGATCGGTCGAGGGCGGCAGGATAGCGACCTGCCCGCGCGATATGCGCAAGAAGAGGGCCAGCGAGGGTCCGGTGGCCAGGATTTTTCGCTGCACAGCGGCGGCTTCGTCGCCCAAGGCGCGAAGTGTCACTCACGGCGCACACGCAGACCCAGGCGCGTTACTTCTTCGAAACAACAACGCGGACCCGCTTCAGGATCGGGAGCAGCTTGCGGTGGACTCCGGGCATCGCAGCGAGGGATGGGTGGTGCCCCGACGCGAGGTCCGGCACCGGGAAGAGCGCATCGCCTTTCCAGCTGGTGACCGTGGCGCCGAGTTCCTCCAGCACGAGAGACGCCGCAGCCAGGTCCCAGGGCCGTCCTTGCTGCTGCACGTTGGCGTCGAGGCGTCCGCACGCGACGTCGAGCATCTGCACGATGGTCGATCCGTAGGTGCGCACGCGGGCCCCGTTCTTTTGGAGCGAAGCCAGCAACTCCAGGTTGGCCTTGCCGGGCTGCCACTGGCACCCGATCACCGAACCGTCGTCCCAGCGCGGCTTCGGCCGGGGCAGCGGCGCGCCGTTGCGCAGCGCGCCTTCGCCGCGAACGGCCGTGTAGAGCGCCGACTCCGGCTCGGACCAGATGGCGGCCACCGCAGGGACGCCATCGATCATGAGCGCCGCGGCAACTGCCCATTGCGGCAGGCCGCGTGCGTAGTTGCTCGTGCCGTCGATCGGATCGACGACCCAGCAAAGCTCCCGGTCCGCGTCTTCCGCTCCGCCTTCCTCGCCGACGAATCCTGCATCCGGCAGTCCTCGGAGCAACGTGCGGCGCATGAGCGACTCACAGCGCTCGTCGACGCTGGTCACGAAATCGCCTGGGCCTTTGCGTCGTGCCTTGCGCGCCGAGGCACGATCCGCGTTCTTGGTTGCATGCGCTGCGGCGATGAGCACGGCGTCCACCGCCGACTTCAACGCAGTTCGCAGGATGGAAGGCTCGAGCAGGCGTCGCGTCATGGGCTCACGATCAGGTTCAGGACGAGGAAAACAAGAGTGCGCGCCGATGCTGCATGGCTACAACACGTCGCCGATGCATCGTGCGGTCGTCGTTGCTGTCTGGCTGGCGCTCGGGGGCTGCTCCGCGCCCGAGCCCGCGCGGCCTTCGGCCTTCGGCGGCGCAGGCTCCAGCATCGTCGCAGTGGATGCCACGACGCGCGTCGTGGATGCCGCGCCGGCGGCGGATGCTGCGGATTCGAAGGAGCCTGGGCTCGACCCGCTGGCCGAAGTTCTGCGCGACGTCGCGCGCTGCGATCGTGACGAACAGCACGTCGAAGCCCTGCGGCTCCTCGAGGACGCGATCTCGCGCCTCGGCCCGGCACCGGAACTGTCGGCCGCGAGGGCTGGCGTGCTGCGCGACGTCGGCAAGAGGAGCGAGGCCCACCGCGAACTGGTCGGGTTGCGGGACCGCGACGAGGGATCGTTCGGTCCTGGGCTCTGGTTCGAGCTTGCAGAATTGTCGTGCGCTGTCGGGGACTTCGACTGCGCGGCCGCCGCGCTGGCAGTGCTCCGCAGTTCGGTCCCGGGGGCGTCTTTCGTGAAGGAGCGAGAAGCCGACGTTCGTGCCTTGGACCGATGTGTCGCGAAGCGCGAGGCTCCACGCGCGGTCCGCGTGCGCGACCTTCTCGGCGACCTTCGCGGTGCACCTGATGCGGCGCGGCGCCTCTCGGCGTTGCGCATGCTGGAGACTCAGGCCGTCGGTGTTCGCGATCTTGCGCACCGGATCGCTGTAGGCGACGTCGACGGCGCCGTGCGGGCGGCCGCGGTCGCCGGTGCGCGCCTGGAGTCCGATCAGCAAGCCGAGTTCTGCGCAGTTGCGTTGACGGACCGTGACCCGCGCGTGCGGCAAGCGGGCTGCATGCGCGCAAGCGAGTTGCCGTCGTCGGAGCGGGTCCCGCTGTTGCTTGCCGCGTTGGCTGCCGAGTCCGACCCTGCGACCTTCGCGGTGCTGGATGCCGGGCTGTGCGGCGGCACGACGTTCCTGCCGGCGGATGCTGGCAAGGCTGAGAATGCAGACTACCGGGCCTCGATCGTGAGCCAGCGTCGTGCACGCATGGACTCGAACAAGGAGACGACGCTGCGATGAGGTCCGTTCTCGGTGGGATCGCCCTGGTTGCGGCATCGTGGGCGTTGTGTGCTTGCTCGGTTCGCAACCTCAACTACCGCATGGTGGTCCAGGACATCGACGCAGCAGTCGTGGTCGAGGGCGAAGGGGCCGAGGAGCGGCTGGTCTACCGCGACACCGTGGATGCGACGTGGGGCATCGCGCGTTGGTCGTTGCTCGTTCCGTTCCGCTGGCCGTTGTTCCTGCTGTTCGGCGAACGTGTCACGCGCGAATTGGAGAACCCATCGCAGTACGTGCGTGAACTTGCCGGCGAGCTCGCTCCGAAGTCCGGCGCACGGCTGGACCGGGCATGCGCATCGACGCAGCGCCTCGTCCGCATCGCCGAGTTGGATCCTTCGCCGCTGAATCGCATCACGGCGTTGACGGGTCTTGCGCGCCTCGCATCGGAGCGCGAGCTGTCGCTGGCCGACGGCGTGGCCGAGTTCGGTCCGAAGCCCGTTCTGCTCGCCGACGCTCCGCGCTGGCGCGACGATTTTGCGCGCCTGCGCCCAGCCGCGCGTCAGCCGATCGGAGCTGAGTTGTCGCCTTCGGACGCCGAGATCTACCGCAGCGCGATTGCCGGTCTCGTGAGCTCGCCGTTGCCGGAATGGCGTCAGCGGCTCGCGCTGTTGTCGGACCTCGAGAATGCCGCCGCCGAGGAAGGCGATCGGGAACTCCGTGCCTCCACCCGCACTGCGTTGGAGTCGGCCTTGGGCCATGCTCTGCGCGTTTCGGTGGTGCAGGCGAGCCTCGGGCGAGACCGCGAGTTGCTCGAAGTGCGGATCTGCGCAGTGGAGTTGCTGCACCGTTCTGCCGGCGCCGATTCCGTGCCGTTGCTGTTGGCCCTGCTCGCCGCATCGCCCCAGCAGATCGAGGCAGGGGAACCGCAGTTCGAGGACAACGAGTCGATGCGACTTCGCCTCGTGCACCTCTGCGGGCAACTCGACGAGGCTCGCGCATTGCGCGCAGTGCGCATTCGCGGCCGCGAGTCCTGGCAGGAAGTGGCGCCCGCTGAATACCTTGCCCGGCTCGCGTTGGACGGCGATCCATACTTCTCGCCGACGGCCCTGCCCGCCAGGGAAGCCCTCGCGTTCTGCTTGCAGCGGCGCAGCGCAGTCCCTGCGCCCGATGCGGAAGCCGGAGCGGATTGGGTTGCCGAGTGGTGGAACGAATACCGCAAGCAGAGGCCGCTGAAGTGATCGCATCCTGGATCGACCGCACGATTGCCTACGACGGATCGCAACTGCGCGCGCATTGGATCCTCGCGGAGACCGGCCATGCCGGTGACGCCCTCGTCGCCTTTCGCGGGCCATGCCGTGTGCTCCTCGACGAGATCGCCGATCTGGCCGACATCGACGGCCCCGGCATCGCCGCGGACGACATGGTGCACTTCGTTTGGGAGTGCTTCGACGACACGAACTTGACGCTTGCCGTGCATCGGCAGCGCCTCCTGAGCGCGAGCGCGCGTGAAGTCCTCGCGGAGCTGGCGCCACACGCGAAGGTCCGCAGGGACGGGGACGACCTGTTCGTCGGCGACGGGAAGCTCTCGATCTCGATTGCCACGGCATCGCCCGTCAGCTCCCTGATCCACTTCGCCATGAACGCTGCGCACGGCGGCGCGCCGGTGCAGATCGCTGCGCTTTCGGATCTCGGCGTCGACCCTCGTGCATTTGCGGAGGCGTTGCTCGTGCGAGTCGCCGAAGAACAGGTCAGCATCCGTACGGCGCGCTCCAAGGTGCGCGCCAAGGGAGAGTGGCAGCGATGAACCGCACCGCGCTGGTGAGGTTGGTGAAGCTCGCGGTCGTGCTCGCGCTGATGGCCCTGGTGTTCCGCACCGTCCAGTGGGACGACCGTCTGGTTGTGCGCCGCGGCGGCGCGGAGCCTGTGGAAGAGGTCGTGCAGCTCCAGGGCAAGTGGGCCGAGGAAGTCGTGCGAGTGGTGGGGCAGGACGGCGCAGAGCGGAGCGTCCGGCCGGGGCCGCAGCCCGATGGCTCGGAGGTGGAGGTCGTTCCCGGCTTCTGGACCTACTGGCGCAACGTGGACGCAGGACTCTTCGCGCTCGGCGCGCTCTGCTACTTCCTCACGGTGCTGGTGGCGGGTGCGCGTTGGTGGTGGCTGTTGCGCGTGAACGGGCTCGCAGTGACCCTCGCAGAGGCGTTGCGGTTCACGTGGATCGGCGTGTTCTTCAACACCGTGGTCCCGGGCGCAACCGGCGGCGACCTGATCAAGGCGCTCTACATCATGAAGCACTGTCCCGGCCAACGTGCGCCGGCGCTGGTCTCCGTGATCGTCGACCGCGTGCTCGGGCTTGCCTCGCTCGCGATCCTCGGCGCGGTAGTCGTCCTGTTCGCGCTCGACCGGTTCGCGGACATCGCGATTGCGATCTGGGGCGTCATCGGCGGTCTCTGTGTGCTGTTCGCGATAGCGTTCAGTCGCCGGCTGCGCAGCCTGGTCCGCCTCAAGCAACTCCTCGAGAAGTTGCCGCACAAGGTCGGCAACGTCCTCCGGCTCTTCGACGAAGCGGTCTACGTCTACCGCGGCCACAAGAACGTGGTGCTGGCGAGCCTGCTGGCAGGCGTGTTGAACCACGTCGTGTCGGTGATGAGCGTGGTGCTGGTCGGCGACGCGCTCGGGATCGGGATGCCGTGGACCGAGTACTTCGTGCTGATCCCCGTGATCAACATCATCAGCGCCGTGCCCTTGATGCCGAACGGCTGGGGACTCGGCGAAGTTCTCTACCAGAAGCTCTTTGCCACCTACGGCGCGTCGTATGCCGCGGGCAGCGCGTCGCTCGAGACCGGCGCGCGCATCATGGGCACGCGTGCCGTGGCTTTGTCCGTCCTCTACAGGCTCCACACGACCCTGTGGTCGCTGCTGGCTGGCCTGCTCGTGCTGTTCGAGCGCGAGCGCGTGACCCAGCAGGACATCGAGCGCGAACAGAAGCTCGAGACCGAGTGACGCTTGGCGCGCGGCGAGTTGTGAGCCGGCAAGGAGCCGCTGCTTGTAGCTCCAGCCTCGGCTTGCCATGCTGCGCGCACTCATGAACCTGCTCGTCGTCGGCTCCACTGCGTTCGACACCATCGAGACCCCGCACGCAGCCGCGAAGCGCTGCCTCGGCGGCTCCTCGACCTACTTCGCGCTCGCTGCGCGCATGTTCACGAACGTGCGTCTCGTCAGCGTGGTCGGTGAGGACTTCCCGTCGGAGCACCGGCAACTTCTCGAGTCGCGCGGCATCGACCTGAGCGGGCTCGAGACGAAGCCAGGCAAGACCTTCGCCTGGCACGGCCGCTACTCGGCGGACATGAACTCGCGCACCACGTTGGACGTGCAGCTCAACACGTTCGGCGACTTCCAGCCGAAGGTGCCGACGAAGTTCCGGGACTCGCGATTCGTGTTCCTCGCGAATGGCGCGCCGGCGACGCAGATGTCGGTGCTCGACCAGGTCGAGAGCCCCGAGTTCGTCGTGGCCGACACGATGGACCTGTGGATCGACCGCGAACGCGACGGCCTGTGCGCGCTGATGAAGCGAATCCACGGCCTGATCGTCAACGACCAGGAAGTGAAGCAACTGACGGGCGAGAGCAACCTGATCAAGGCTGGCAAGGCGGCGCTCGCGATGGGCCCGTCACTCGTCATCGTCAAGAAGGGCGAGCACGGGTGCTTCGTGTTCAGCCCCTACTTCCACTACGCGCTGCCGGCCTATCCGACCGAGAAGGTCCTCGACCCGACGGGCGCGGGCGACAGCTTCGCGGGCGGTTTCATGGGCTACCTCGCGAGTTGCGACACGGTGAGCCTCTGGAACATGAAGCGCGCCGTCGCATACGGCACCGTGGCTGCGAGTCTCACGGTCGAGGCGGTTGGAGTCGATGCGATCGCTCGCGCGGATCGTGCGGTGATCGAGCGTCGCTATCAGGACCTGCTGCAGTTCGTGCAGATCTGATCCGCCTGATCTGGTCGTTTGGATCAGATCGGCTGAAGACGGGGCGCTGGATCGCGGCGACGCGCAGCGATCAGGGCAACTCGCGGTCTTGCTGGTCCAGGTCT
The DNA here is from genome assembly GCA_964514315.1 of uncultured Singulisphaera sp. GTDB lineage: Bacteria > Planctomycetota > UBA1135 > UBA1135 > UBA2386 > SXPK01. The sequence continues at coordinate 30,294 of CAZEQF010000007.1, forward strand.
GCGGGGCGGCGTCGGAATCCGGCAGTCAGGTCGCGCATCATGCCTTTGCGCCATTCGACGAGCTTGTAGTCGCCGTCGAACCACAGCATGGCTCCAGGCATCTCGGCGCTGTCCGAGTCCATGCTGAAGCGGGCCCCGGGCGCGCCGCGCACCACGCTCATGCTGAAGCGTGCGCCCCATCCGGAGCTGTCGAGGTGGTGCCACAGCAGCGCGAGCCCGTCGTAGCGGTATTCGAACACGTGGTGCGGCGCGCCGAGTTTCGACAGGCACGACGCAAGGTCGTCGACGCCGGGGACGAGTTGCTCGAGCGTTGTGTCCGGCACGGGGTTGTCTTCGTGCTGGACCGCGTAGGTGAACTGCACGCACGACGCCGCGAGCATCGCAGCGGCGAAGACGGCAGCGCTGCGCCGTTGGATCACTTGCCGAGCACTCCGGGCCGCTGCGCGTCGCGCGCTGCGTCGTCTTCGGCCTCGTGGACGGTCTCCCAAGGCAACGCATACTGCGTGCGATGGGTGCCGTAGGTGGCGCCGACGTGCGTGAGCACATCGTTCTCGTCGAAGAAGGCCCACACGCGGTCCGTTCGCATGTCTTGCGCGAACATGTTGAACACCACGAGCACGAGCCCGGCGCTCTTCGCGCTCGACGCGTCGTATCGATAGGCCGAACGCTTGCCCAACTGGACGACTTCCGTCGGTGCGCCGAGCTTCTCGACGACTTCCTTCGCCGTGGTGCGCCAGGGCGTCAGGGATCGCACCGCCTCCGCGTCGATCGGATCGTTGGACTCCATGCGGCCGATGCCACATGCGGTCAAGGACAAGCAGAGCAGCAGAGCGGGCGGTTTGCGCAGGCGCATGCAGCGAACCTAGCCCACCGGTGGGCAGGATCAACCTCGCAAGATGACGGGTCCCGAGAAGACGCGTGCGGCGGGCTGCGCGTGGCATTTTTGGCGCGAACTTTCCGCGGCGGTGCCTAGTCTCCCTCGGATGAACGTGCTCCAGAACTACGTGTGCGGACGCTGGCAGACGGGCAGCGGCGCCACGAAGACGCTCCATGATCCGTCCACCGAAGCCGTGCTCGCGCAGTTGCACGAGGGCGGCGTCGATTTCGAGGGAATGCTCGCGCACGCGCGCACGAAGGGCCTGCCTGCGCTGCAGGCGATGACCTTTGCGCAGCGAGGTGAGGCCCTCAAGGCCCTGTCCAAGTTGCTGCACGAGAAGCGTGACGAACTCATCGCCATCAGCACGCAGAACGGCGGCAACACGCGCGGTGATGCAAAGTTCGACCTGGACGGCATGACGGGCACGCTCGCGTTCTACGGCAGCCTCGCGACGAGCCTGCCTTCGAACGGCATCTGGCTCGACGGCGACAGCATCCAGCTCGGCCGGACGCCGCGCTTCTCCGGGCAGCACGTGTTCCTGCCGCGGCCCGGCGTCGCGCTGCACATCAATGCCTTCAACTTCCCCGCGTGGGGCATGGGCGAGAAGATGGCGTGCGCATTGCTCGCCGGCGTGCCCGTCATCGAGAAGGCTGGCGCCGCGAGCGCGATGCTCGCGTGGCGCATTGCGCAACTGGTGGTGGAGAGCGGGATCCTTCCGGAAGGCAGCTTCCAGTTCGTTGCGGGCTCCGTCTCGGGGGCGCTCGATCTGCTGCAGCCGCTCGACTCCGTCGCCTTCACAGGTTCGTCGCGCACCGGCGCGCTGATCCGCGGCAACCGCAACCTCGTGGCGAGGAACGTGCGCGTGAACATCGAGGCCGACTCGGTGAACGCCGCGGTCCTGGGCGCCGACGTCGACATCGGTGGCGACACCTTCTCGCAGTTCGTGGCGAACGTGGCCACGGACATCACGCAGAAGGCCGGCCAGAAGTGCACTGCCGTGCGTCGCATCCTCGTCCCCGAAGCCCTTCTTGCCGATGCGCAGGAGCAGTTGCTGGAGCGAATCGCGGCGACCAAGGTCGGCAATCCTGCGGACGAGGCGGTCCGCATGGGGCCGGTCGCCAGCGCCGAGGCGTTGGCAACGGTGCGCGCTGGCATGGCGCAATTGCTTTCGGTGTGCGACGCACTGTGCGGCGGCCCGCAGCCGATCGCGGATCGCGGCTATTTCGTTGCGCCGACGCTGCTGCGTGCCAAGGACGCGAATGCGGCCGCGGTGCACGAGCTCGAGGTCTTCGGGCCGTGCGCGACGATCGTTCCGTATTCGGGCAACGCGGCGGAGGCTGCGCGTCTCGCCAACCTCGGCGGCGGTGGACTCGTTGCGAGCCTCTACTCGGATGACAAGGACACGCTCGACTGCTGGATTCGGTCGATGGCGCCTTGGCACGGTCGACTCTGGGTCGGCAGCGAGAAGACGCAGGGCCAGGCTCTCGGGCCGGGCGCCGTGCTGCCTGGCACCATCCACGGCGGTCCGGGCCGTGCGGGTGGCGGTGAAGAGCTGGGCGCTCTGCGCGGCTTGTCGTTCTACATGCAGCGGACGGCGATCCAGGGCGACCGTGCCTTGCTCGGCAAGGTCCTCGGGGAGACGTCGACGCAGGCCTGAGGACCCCATCCCGCCACTGGCAACTGCATGCCCAGGCGGGTCATGGGTCACCAGACTCCCAATGTGAAGCGGTAGCCTCCGGACACTGCCAAGCCTGCAGCGTTTCGACCAGGCTCGGATACGAATGCTTGGGCCGCTGCCACGGTCCCAAGCATTGCGGGATCTGTCGGCATTGGCACCCAGAAGAGCGTGTCGGTGGGGCCCGCATACACCAAGGTGTCTTGGCGCGAATACTGCGTGCATCCAGGCATGCCCATGTGGTCGAGCGATTGCGGAAGGGATGGGTCGTCCCACGATCCAGGGCCGAATCCAAAATAGACAAATGATCCAAACGTCTGCGCGTTGGTTCCGACTCCGGGTGACAGCACGCGCAGGAAGTGGGGAACGCCAATAGAAGGCGGCGCGTAGCTCTTGAGCCGAACGGAACCCGCCGAAGTCGGGCAGTCGTTTCCAAAGGCCACGATGTAGCCGCGACTTCGCATTTCCCAGAGGCCGTCGGAGAGGGCCTGGTATGCAGCCCTGTCCGCAGCCGTTGTCGTCGCTCCGGGCGCAAGCAGATCGTTGGTTTCACGCGGATCCACTCGAACGTTGTAGAGCTCTTCGTGCGGCATCATCACGGGGTCGTCCGTGAAACGGATCAGCTTGTAGTCGCCGTCGATGCGTGTGTAGCCACTTCCAAACCCTGTTCCGATGGTCTCGGAGTAGATCGAACGGGGTGGATTCGGTCGGTCTGCCAGGATCGGAGCGAAGCTCCTGCCGTCCATGGGGGCGGAAACTTGTTTGTGTCGGCCGCCAGCCAACTCAAGAAGTGTCGGGAAGAGGTCGACTGCATGCACTCGATCCGATGCCACGCGCCCGGGTCGCACGACTGCCGGGCCTTGGATGATCAGGGGAATGCGAACGCCGCCTTCATAAAGCGAGCCTTTGGCCTTGGTGTAAGGAGCCAATGCGGTTGCAGATGGAGTCCCGTTGTCGCTCAGGAAGATGACATTGGTTCGAGCTCGAGCGGAGCCCAATCCGGAGAGAAGCCTTCCGAGTTCGGTGTCGACTGCTTCGATCATCGCCTTGTAGAAGGGGATTGGCGATGTCGATGGTTGCAGGCCCGCCAAGTTCTGCCGGTGCAGGTGTGCAGGTGGCGTGTGGAGCGGCGTGTGGGGCGCGTAGAGGCTCAAGAACATCAGCCAAGGACGGCGCTGGCTGCCGATCCACGACAGTGCGTCGTTGACTTGGTCAGTGGTTGCGTAGGTCGTGACAGGCACGGTTGCGCCGTTCACGATCTTGGTCCACTGAGAGTAATTCGGGATGTTGCCGTAGAGCGCGCCGGCGAAGTGCTGCCAGCCTTGCATGTTGGGTGTGCGCGAACCGTGGCGGTCGCCGAGGTGCCACTTTCCTATGAAAGCCTGCGCGTATCCGCTCGCAGTCATGGCTTCCGGCAGAGTCCATTCCTCATCCCGAAGTCCCGCGTCGCCAGGCATGCAGGTCAACTCCAGGGAATTGCGGAATGCATGGCGCCCGGTCATCAGGCATGCGCGTGTAGGTGTGCAGACCGGGTTGGCGTAGGCGCTGTCGAAGCGAACTCCCTGCAGAGCCAACGCGTCGATGTTCGGGGTCGTCGGTGCAGCAGGATTCTGCTGGTAGCACCCCAGATAATCGGTGCCGAGGTCGTCGACGAGAATGACGAGCAGGTTCTGCGGCGAATCCGCGCGCGAAACCTGGATTTGGGCACGTGACACCGCTGCGACAAGCAGCAGGAGCCAGACGCCGAGGAGGCGGCGGGTGGGCATGGGAGAGGAGCTGGCGCCGAGAGTGCGCGCAGGGTCCGGACCGCACCGGACCAGCCGACACCCTCCGAAGTCACTGTCTCCGATCTCTGGCCAAGGACAAGTGGGGGCAATCAGGAACAGGCTATTTCTTTGCGTCGGGGCCCCGTTGCGGCAGGCAGCATTGT
>CAZEQF010000008.1:0-11419 GCA_964514315.1 uncultured Singulisphaera sp.
AGTGACGGGCGTCGCGAGATCCGACGCGGGTCGCCGCCGAACGGACGGCTCCGAAGGGCGGTTCACCAGAAATCCGGCAGAGCCAGGTGAGCACCGCGGGGAGACATGCACGAGCGCCCGCCAGCACCTCGATCGATCGAGATCCCGGCCACCAGACCACAGCAAGCCAGCAGGCTACACCTCACCCGTCCCGCGCGCGCTCGAGGCCACGCCTCGCACATCGCGCAGCGCAGCGCCTCGAACGCAGCCACCGACTCTGCGCATCGCCGAGCCCACGCGCATCGCCGCCAGCAGCAGGCGAACGCAACCGCCCGTCGGTTAGATTCGATTCGACTTCGCGAGGCGGTCTTCCGCCGCGATGGCCAACAGCAGCGGCCATTGCGCAGCGAAACCGCTCCACCCGCCGCGCTCCTCGATGCGTTCCTCGACCGGACAACACTACCTCGCGCTCGACCACATCCGCGCGGTCGCCGCATGGCTGGTGTTCGTCTGGCACTTCAACCACGGCAACCCCGCCGCAGCGCCACCGGCGCCGATCCCTCAGTCGATCCCGCCGCTCGGGCCGTCGGCGATGTTGCAGAACTCGCTGGAGACGTGGCGCTTCGTCGCCTCGCAGTGGGCTCCGGGATCGCTCGCGGGCTCGCCGGTGCCCTTCTGGAACGCGCCGTCGTTCTGGCCCGCGTCGCTGCTCGACGAAGGCCACACGGGCGTCGCGTTGTTCATGACGTTGAGCGGCTACCTGTTCGCCAAACTGCTCGCCGGCCGCTCGGTCCGGTTCTCCGCGTTCCTCTGGAACCGCGCGCTCCGCCTGTTGCCGCTGCTGCTGCTCGTGCTCGCAATCGTGGGCGCGATCGAAGTGAACAAGGGCACTGCGAGCGTCGGCGAATACCTCGTGTTCGTGGCGAAGGGCCTCCTGCTGCCGACCCTGCCGAACGGCGCGTGGTCGATCACCGTCGAACTGCACTTCTACGTGCTGCTGCCGCTGCTGCTCTACGCGAGCCGTCGCTCGTCGTGGCCGCTCGTGTTCGCGATCGTCGCCGTCACCGCGATGCGCGCGGGCATCTGGCTCGCGGAAGGCACGGTGCAGACGTTGGCCTACTCGACGCTCGTCGGCCGCTTCGACCAGTTCGCGCTCGGCATCCTCGCGCTGCGCCATCGCGACGCGATCGCGCGACGCAAGGGACTCGCGATCCTCGGCATCGCCGGCTTCGTCGCGGCGTTCCATTGGTTCGACGCGAATGGCGGCTACTTCGGGGCCTCGGGCTATCCGACCGACGATCCGTCGTGGATCCTCCTGCCGACGCTCGAAGGCCTCGCCTACGCGTCGGCGATCGCGCTCTACGACGCGCTGGCAAAGCCCGCAGACCGCGGATTGTCGGGGCTCGTCGGCAAGATCGGCGCCTACAGCTACTCGATCTACCTGCTGCACTTCTTCGTCGTGTTCCAGCTCGGCGACTTCGCGGCCCGGCAACTCGGTCCGCACGCTGGATTCTGGACGTGCACGGGGCTCGCGACGATCGCGTTCGTCGCGATGACTCCGATCGGCTGGCTCAGCTTCCGCTTCGTCGAGTCGCCGTTCTTGAAGCTGCGCCGCCCCTACCTGCGCTGATCGCGTCGATTAGCGCGCCAGCTCCAACGCGTGCCACGTCGAGACCGACTTGGACGCAGCGTGCAGGTCGACGGAGCCGTCCCACACTGCGAACGCGACGAACAGCTTTTGCTTGGGCTCGATCGCGAGCTCGTCCGTCTTGCGCGCGCGCAGGCCACGGCTCAACACGAGCGTCCACACACCGTCGCGCCAACGTGGCGTCGCGACGATCGGACGACCGAGGCCGCGGCTCGTCGTCATGCCGATCGGACCGTGCACCGGCAGCGCCTCGCCGGTTCGCATCGGTTGCGTCACGCCGGGAACGATCCACGGCGCATCGACCGCGTCGCGGCCGATCCGCGACAGCAAGTCGAGCCCGCCCGCGACCTCATCGCTGCGGAACGACTTCCAGTGCCAGATCTCGACGCCCTCGGTCCCGCCCATCGCGAACATCGGCGGCTCTGCATCCGACGTGAGCTGCACCGCGGCGCCGTCGCCTTGTGGCGAACCCGTCATCGCGCGGTCGTCGCACGTCGCGTCGTCCCACTGCAACTGGAACACGAGCCGATGGTCATCGTGCACCGCGCGCACGCGGACCTCGAACACCGCATCCTTGCGCCACCACAGCGGCGCGAGCGGGATGCGAACGGACTCGACATCGGTCCACGTGAGGTCGTCTGGATCGTTGGGAATGTCGGCGACGCGCACCGCGCGGAACGTGCGACGCCATTGCACGTGCTTCCCTTCGCTGCCGTCGACGATGCGCGACTTCACATGGTCGACGAGCAATGCAGTCTCGACGTCGGAGAGGTCGGTCGGCGGCATTCCTGCGCCGGGGATGCCCGCTCGGATGCGATGCGCGATCGCGTCGCGCGTGGCGTCGCCGCGAAGGAAACCGGCGGTGAAGTCGCGCGGCCACTGCATGTCCGCGGCCCCTGCCCACGCGATCTCCGGCGTGCGGCCCTTGCCGTCCTCGCCGTGGCAGGCTGCGCAATGGCGGCGATACAGCGCTTCGCCTTGCGCACGGTTGGCCTCGCTGTCCGGCATCGGCGGCGGCACGACGACCTTGGCCCCGGGCTGCATCCGGCGCTCGGCTTCGAGCTGCGCCTGTTCGTCGGAGGCGACGATGCCCAGCGATGCGGCGCGCAACTGGATGCGTTCGCGCATGCCGTCGACCGCGAGCGATCGCACTCGCTGCGCCAACGCGGCCAGGTCGTCGTCGGACATCCACCCATACGAAGGCATCGACGAGCCTGGCAGGCCACGACGCAGCGTCGCGACGAGATCCACTTCCGTCGGCACTCCGTTCTGCGTGCTTGCGAGCTTGAACACCCCGTCGCGGAACGCGCGCGGACGCGGGAACAGCAGCGGCTTGACCGGCGTGTCGCCGTCGCCGCGTTCCCCATGGCATGCGGAGCAGTGCCGGGAGAACAACGCATGGCCGCGAGCCGGTTCGCTGTCCGCCGATGCGCGCGTCGCGCAACCCGCGACGAGCGCGACGCAGGCCACGAAGAACGAGGGCGCGATCCACGCGCGATTGTCCGCGCGCAACGAAGGCATGCGCAGCATGCGTCACCTCAGGAGCCGTTCGCCGGGTCCACGCGCGCGACGAAGCGCCGCGCGCACGACCCGACGCATCCCTCCTAGGCCGCAGCGAGGTGCCGCGCGCCGCCCCATGCTGCGGACGCAGCGGGAGGCGAAGTGCGTAGCGGCGAGTTCACGGAGCGAGTCCGCGACGCGAGGCTCGCGGCGAAACGCGCGGCCGCCCGGCCGCATGCTTCGCGCGGCGGGATCAGTTGCCCAGCCGCAGGATGCCGCCGTTCGTGACGGCAGCGATGGAGTCGTTCGCGAACGCGAGCGCCTGCACGTAGACATCGAGACCGGCGAGGTCCTGGACCGCAGGCACCTGCAGCGACCACGAGAAGTCGCCGAGGCCCGTCGCGACTCCGATCATGCGGGCGTCGGTGTAGCCAGCGGGATCGACGAACAGGAACTCGTCGATCGCAGCCAGCGAGATCGCGGCCGGCGTGAGGCCGATCACGCCGACGATCGGCGCGCTCGAAGGCATGTTCGCGATGTCGAGCTGGAACATCGACCCGAGCGCCGGAGCCTGCGTTGCAGCAGTCGGCTGCATGGTCGGGCGGCCCGTTCCCGCTGCCGTGCCGTATTCGCTGTAGCAGGGGCTGTTCGGGTTCGGCGCAGGAAGGATCTGCGCAAGCGACGCATAGATGCGGTCGGCGATGAACTGCTCGCCCGAGGCATTGGGATGCACCTGGTCCGCAAGCTGCGTCTGCACGTCGAAGCCGGTGTGCAGGTCGACGATGCGCACGCCGGGAAGGTTGGCGAGCCCGTCGATGGCCTGGTTGACCGCGAGGATGCCCTGGTCGAGGCCGTAGATCGTGCCCGTTCCCGCCGGCAGGCTGAGCGCCGACGTCGGCACCAGGACCGCAGGCAACGGCGGGATCTTGGCGAGCACGATCTGCATGTCGGGGTCGTATTGCGGCGAACGCAACACGCTGACGATGCCGCGCAGGAACTGGTCCGCGACGCTCGCGATCTGCTGCGTGGTCATCTGGTAGAAGACCGTGCCCTTGATCACGTCGTTCGTGCCGAGCTGCACGACCGCGACGTCTGCCTCGAACTGCGGCAGCGGATGGAACAGCTGGAAGCAGACCTCCAAGGTCGATCCACCGGAGAACCCGTAGTGGTCGAGGTCGTAGGTCGGGTGCGCGGGAGCGCGGCCGCCGATCACGCCACGACGCGCGCCGACGAAGTCGAAGCAGTAGCCAGCATCGTGGAGCAGCGTCCAAAGCGGCTGACGATAGGTCGGGCGCTGGACCGTGCCTTCCGTGATCGAATCCCCGACGAACACGATGCGCGTGCGCGCATCCTGACCGAGCAACGCTGACGCGGACAATGCACACGCGAAGAACGCGTTCGTGAAAGTGCTGGGCATGAGGTTCAAGCCTAGGCACGGACAACCCCCACGCCAGCCTCGAGTCCCCCGTGTTCGCACCCTCGTTCGGGATCAGTTCGTTGCCAAGGGAAACTCCGGTTGCGTGCCTTGGTGCGTCGATTACATGAACAGCATGTCCGAGCACGACTTCCAGCCGCCAGCGCCGTTCCGGGTGTTCTGCAACCGCACGCTGAACAGGCGGTCGATCCAGGCGATCGGATTCGACATGGACTACACGCTCGTGCACTACGACGTGCCCGAGTGGGAGTCGCGCGCCTATGCGCACGTGCAGCAACGCTTGCTGCAGAAGGGCCTGCCCGTGGGCGACCTTCGCTTCGATCCGGAGCTGTTCTCGCGCGGACTCGTCATCGACCTCGACCTCGGCAACATCGTCAAGGCCAACCGGTTCGGCTACGTGGTGAAGGCCGCGCACGGCACGCAGATCCTCACGCACGAAGACCAACGCAAGATCTACAGCCAGGTGTGGATCGACCTCGGCGAGCCACGCTGGGTGTTCTTGAACACGCTGTTCTCGATGTCGGAGGCGTGCCTCTACGGCCAGATGGTCGAACTGCTCGACCAAGGCCAACTCGGCGAACTCGGCTACGGCGCGCTCTACGAACTCGTCAAGACGACGATGGACGCGGCGCATCTCGAAGGCGAACTGAAGGCCGAGGTCATCGCGGACCCCGAGCGCTTCGTCGACGTCGATCCGGCGCTGCCCCGCGCGCTCGTCGACCTCAAGCAAGCCGGCAAGCGCCTGTTCCTCGCGACGAACAGCGAGTGGCACTACACGAAGCCGATGATGGAGTTCACGTTCGACCGCTTCCTGGGCAAGGGCGCCTGGGAGCAACTGTTCGAACTGACCATCGTGCAGTCGCGCAAACCGTCGTTCTTCGACAGCGCGAGCCCGTTCTTCGGCATCGACGCGCAGGGCAACGTCATCGACGGCAAGCACGCGCTGCGCGCCGGCGGTCGCTACCGCGGCGGCAACGCGCGGCTCGTGCAGGAGTACCTGGGCTGCGGCGGCGAGCCGATCCTCTACGTCGGCGACCACATGTATGCGGACGTCCACGTGAGCAGCCGCATCCGTCGCTGGCGCACGGCGCTCGTGCTGCGCGAACTCGAGACCGAGATCGCGCACGAGATGGAGTTCGCGGAGCGCCAGGGCGAACTGCAACGCCTCATGGTCGAGAAGGAGCGCACGGACCGCGAGCAAGCGATGCTGCGGCTCTGCCTGCAGCGAGCCGAACGCCATCAACCGATGCCCGACGGCATGCCCGAGAAGTTCGCGAAGGGAGCGGCTGGGCTGCAGGCGATCCACGAGCGGCTGCGCGAACTGCGCCACGACGGCGAAGAACTCGACCATCGCATCGTCCCGCTCGCGCGCGAAGCCGGCGGACTCGGCCACCGCCGCTGGGGCCCGCTCATGCGCGCAGGAAACGACAAGAGCCAGCTCGCGCGACAGATCGAGACGCACGCCGACCTCTACATGTCGCGCGTCTCGAACTTGCTGCACCTCACGCCGTTCGGCTACCTGCGCGCCGTGCGCGGAACGCTGCCGCACGACCTTCGCCGCTGAAGTCGCGGCGCACGCGACCTCACGGCCCCGACGGCGTCCACAGGCGGCTCGTGAGCACGGGTTGGTCGTCGACGATGCGGTCGGCGTCCTTGGCGGCGGCGCCGGCTCGGATCTCCCAATCGCCCCCGAGGGTCGCGAGGTGTTGCGCGAGCGATTCACGCTGGCCGACGCCGAGCCGTTCCCATGCGGCGTTCGTCAGCACGATGCGGCTGCATGCGCCGAGCACGCGACTCTCGCGCTTGCTGGCAGCCCCCGAAGACAGCAGCGAATCCAGCAACTCACGGCCGCCCGCAGCACCTTCCGCGGCTCCTGGTCGCGGATGCACCGCAGGTTCGACGAACACGAGCGTCGACAACGCGACCAACGTGACGACTGCGATCGTCGCCCCAAGCCGCCGCGCCGCGCCAGAACACGAATCGGTCCCGCCCGTTCTCGCCATGACTCGCTCCCAGAGGGCCGCGGACGTCCACGCACATCCGACGAACCGCACCCGGTGTCGAAGCGAACTGCGCTTTCCTTGACCCGACGCGACGACCTTCGTGTCCTTTCGGGACATGCAGCACCTCGCACGATCCCGAGCGTCCCATGCGATCGCGGCATCTCTCGCCATCGCAGCAGCGTGCGCGGCGCCTGGCCCGGCCTCGGCTCGGACGCCGACGCGGATCGCGTGGTTCGACGGCTCGCCGCGCGGCCACTCGCACAACGACTACCTCCGCCCCGCGCCGCTGCGGCTCGCGCTGCGCCACGGGTTCCACAGCGTCGAAGCGGACGTGTTCTTGCGCGACGGCGAACTGCTGGTCGGACACGACGAGTGGATGCTGCAGGCAGGCAAGACACTCGAACGCCTCTATCTCGATCCGCTGCGCGAACGCGTCGCGACGAACGGCGGATCGGTCCACGGCGACGGCAAGCCGTTCTTGCTGCTCGTCGACATCAAGCGCGACGGCGAGGCTGTCTATGCACGGCTCGAAGCAGCGCTCGCAGAACGATCGCAGATGCTGACCCGGTTCGGCCCGGACGGGATCGAACCAGGCGCAGTCACGGTGATCCTGTCCGGCGACCGACCGCGCGCGACGCTGGCGAGACAGGCAGTGCGCTTTGCGGCGATCGACGGCCGTGTCGAAGACCTCGAAGGCACGACGCCACCGTCGCTCGTTCCGCTCGTGAGCGACTCATGGAAGCGGCACTTCGAGTGGGACGGGATCGATCCACTCGAAGACGAGGACGCGCAACGAATGCGCGAGCTCGCGGAGCGGGCGCGCAGCCAGGGCCGGATGCTGCGTTTCTGGGGAGCTCCTGACCGGCCTGCCGCGTGGAACGCGTTGTTCGCAGCAGGCGTTCCGTGGATCAACACCGATCGACCGCGGGACTTTGCCGCATGGCAGGAGCAAGCCTCGACGCGCTGACCGGATGCGATGTCGGTCGCTCCTCCCGGACTCCGACCGAGTCTTCCCGCACGCGACGAGAGACATGGGCCCCTTGTCGCGCACGCCCTAGTCCGTGTGCCCATGGCCGGATCCGAATCCTGATCTAGCGTCTGCCGCATGAGCACTCGCTCGTCGCTACGGCCGGAACAACGGGTCGAACATGCCAAGGAACTCATGCTGCAGTTCGCGGAGCGGACGCGCATCGAGGCCGGCGGACCCAATGCGCGGCGCTACTTGTGGACCGACGCATACGCCGTGTGCAACTTCCTCTCGCTTGCGCGCGCAACGCACGAATCGCGGTGGGAGCGCCTCGCGATCCAGTTGACGGAACGTGTGCACGCGACGCTCGGACGCCATCGGGCCGACGACGCGAGGACCGGGTGGCTCAGCGGACTGCCTGAACACGAAGGCCGCGCGCATCCGACGCGCGGCGGACTGCGGATCGGCAAGGCGCTGCCGGAACGCAAGGCGACCGATCCAACGGACCCGCACATGGAGTGGGACCGCGACGGGCAGTACTTCCACTACCTGACCCGATGGACGCACGCGTTGACGCGCCTCTCGGTCGAGACCGGCAAGATCGAACCGCTGGCGCAGGCAGTCGAACTCGTGGAAGCAGCGCACCGCGGCTTCACCAGGAGCGATGCGGACGGCACGTTGCGCATGCACTGGAAGATGTCGATCGACCTGCAGCGGCCGCTGGTGCCGTCGATGGGCCAACATGACCCGCTCGACGGCTGGACGACGGCGATCGAAGCGGCGGCGGTCGTGCGCAAGCACGACGAGCCGATCGAACTCGGCGGCCTCGCCGAAGCGGTGCGCGACTGGCGGTCGATCAGCGCGCGCGTCGATCCGTCGACGACGGATCCTCTAGGCATCGGATCGCTGCTCGTCTGCGCCGGAATGCTGGCGCAGTGGCTCGCACGCGGCGAGGGCCCGATGGAACCACGCCAGCTCGAGATCGTCGTCCAATCCGCAGCGCGCTCGCTGGACCTGCTGGCGCAGAGCGGCGCGTTGATGCAGTCAGCGACGCATCGGCTGCCGTTCCGCGAACTCGGGCTCTCGATCGGACTGCACGCGCTGCCGCACATCCTGCGCGCGCTGCATCGACGCGACATCCCCGCCAAGTCGCGCATCGCGATCGACGACGCGCTGTTCACGCTGCACCACCACGAGTCGATCGCGGCGGACATCGAACACCTCTGGCTCGAGCCGACGAACCGCACGCAGGCGTGCTGGTTCCAGCACCTCGACATCAACTCCGTGATGCTCGCGACGAGCTTGCTGCCGGACGTGTTCCTCGAAGCCTGAGGCTCGGCGCACCGATGTCGCTGCGCGCGCATTCGCCATCGCGCGATCCAAGCGGAGGCGAATCGCAGAAATGGCCACGGACGGCGGCTGCACTCTCCAGGCAGCCGCCGCCGGGCACTCGGTCACATCGAACGGATCGGGACCTTTCTCACGGCCTTCGCGGCCGCCTTGGGGATGCGGATCTCCAGCACGCCGTGGCGGAACATGGCGCTTGCGCCGTCGGTATCCGTCAACACGTCGCCAGGAAGCTCGAACCGGCGCTCGAACGCGCCACACGAGGTCTCGATCCGCAGATAGCGCCTCTCGTCGCCATCTGCCGTGTCTGCGCGAGCCCCGCGCACGACGAGCTGGTTGTCCGTGAGTCGGACGTCGACCTCTTGTGGGTCGAACCCCGGCAGCTCCATCGTCACGAGGTACTCGCGCTCGGTCTCGGCGATGTCCGCTCGCGGCAGCCAGCGCCCTTCGAACAGCGCTTGCTCTGCCGTGTCATCGCGCACCATCGCACGAAGCCAGTCGAGAGGCACATCCATGCGGGGCTCGGGGTCGTTTCGCCCAATCCGCTTCCACTTCTGGAATAGCGTCATGATCTGCTCCTCTCGCTGAACAAGGCCCGCGCGCCACTCGGCGCTCGAACCGACCGCATGCACAACGTGGGGCGAGCCTGTGGCTTTCTGCGTCCGTGTGCGGGAGGACGCGAGCCGTAGGGAACCCGACCGAGGGGCCATAGTGGTCCCTGCCCAGGTGGCCGGACAGCGCAACGACGCGCGCTCGCTTGCGCGGCCGTGCGCGCTTGCCCACGATCGCCGCATGGAACCGCCGCTCGCGCACGCCGTGCACGCAGACGTTGCGCCGCGCCTCGGCGCAGGCTGCGTCGCGACGATCGTCGTCGCAGCGATCGCGGTCTATGCGCGCGCGTTGTCCGGCGGCTTCGTCTACGACGACCTCACGCTGATCGCGCAGAACCCAGGCCTGCACGATTGCAGCGACCTCGCGGCGATCTGGGCCTCTCCGCTGTGGGGCGAGCAACTCGGCCACTGGCGGCCGCTCACGGCGCAACTGCTGGCGCTCGGATACGCGGCGACGCCGCAGTCCGCAGCCGGCATCCATGCGATCTCGTTGGCGTTGCTCGCGTCCGCGGCGGTGGCGGCGGCGCTGCTCGCGCGGCGGCTCGGCGCGACTCCGAGGACGGCGACGCTTGCGGCGCTGCTGTTCCTCCTGCATCCGGCCAACGCCGAGGTTGCGAGCTGGTGCTCCGCGCTCAACGACGCGCTGCTCGCCGCGTGCACGCTGTTCGGCCTCGATCGCTGGCTCGCATGGCGCGAGAACGGACGGAAGCTCGACCTCGTCTCCGCGCTGGCGCTGGCGGTCGCAGCGATGCTCGCCAAGGAAGCGGGCGTGTTCGCGCCCGCGATCTACGTCGCCAGCGACGTCGCGACGGGGCGCGCAAGGCTCGCAGCGCGCGCGCTGCCGATGCTCGGCGCAGCCGTGTCCTGCTGGCTCGCGGCACGCATGGCGGTGTTCGGCGAACTCGGCGCCGGGTTGTTCCGCACGACGTTCACGCACGAGGGCTCGGCGTTCGGCAACGCGATCGCAGTCGGCGGCGGCCTCGCGCAGAGGCTCGTGTTCCCGTTCGCACGCGACATGTTCGAAGGCCCACGCGAGGTGACGGTCGTGCCGGCGTGGATCGCTGCATTCGCCTTGCTCGCCGCCTTCCGCTTCGGGATCCCGCGGACAGGCGTCGCGGGCCGCATCGCCTGCATCCTCGCGTGCGCGAGCCTCGTGCCGCCGATGCTGACGGTCGCCAACCTCGGTCCGTATCCGGTCGCCGACCGGTATCTCACGCTCGCCGCGGCGGGCTGGGGAATGCTCGTCGCTGCGATGGCACAGCGATGGAACGGCGCCGCGCGGTTCGTTCCGCACGTCGTGATCGCGCTGTATGCGGCCGTGTCGTGGTCGCGCGTCCCCGAGTGGCGCGACCAGGAGACGTTCGTCGCGCATTCGCTTGCGCAACGCCCGCGCGACCCGCGACTGCACCTCATGCGCGGCACGCTGCTGCTCGAACGCGCACAAGCCGGCGACGCAGCGGCCGCAGCCGGCGCGCACACCGCGCTGCTCGAGGCGAAGCGACTGCTCGGTGACGACCTTGTGCGCAAGGACCAGCTTCTTGCGTTGCGACGCGACGTCGCCATCGGGCTCGCGTGGATCTCGATGTTCGTCCCGGGCCCGGACGGCGGCCCGGATTGGTCGCGCGTCGAACGCGAGTTCACGACGGTCACGACCGAGTGGCCGGATCGCGCCGATGCGTTCGTCGGCCTCGGCGTGGCGCTCGCCGCAGGCGGCAAGCTCGAACGGGGCCAGGCTGCGCTCGAACGCGCGATCGCGCTCGACCCGGGCACGGCGGCAGCCCACCACAACCTCGCCAAGGTGCTGCAACTCCGCGGCGACCTCCTCGGCGCACGGAGCAGGCTGCAGGAAGCGCTGCGGATCCGACCTGACGACGCGCAGTCGAAGGCGATGCTCGAGGCCGTCGAACGGCAGCTCGCGGGTCGCTAGCG
>CAZEQF010000008.1:11519-28941 GCA_964514315.1 uncultured Singulisphaera sp.
GGCCGCGCGCGGATTGGGCTCAGGTAGGCATCCCGTTCGTGCCGACGAACGGCTGGTCGCCAACCCCCCATCGCATCGAATGCTCGTCCCTCGGCCAGTCGCGGCGCAACCAGCCCATCCCATCCGCCCGCCGCGCACGAAGCCCGGCGTCGTGGTCGTCACCGGCAGCTCCGGGTTGATCGGCGCTGCCGCGGTGCGTCGCTTCGACGCGCTGGGACACCGCGTCATCGGCATCGACAACGACCTGCGCAGCTACTTCTTCGGCAGCGGCGCATCGACGTCGAGCAACCTCACGCAGTTGCGCGAGGACCTTCCGGGCTACGACCACCGCACGATCGACATCCGCAACGAAGCGGCCATCGACGAAGTGTTCGCCGAGTTCGGGAGCGACATCCAAGCAGTGATCCACTGCGCCGGCCAACCGTCGCACGACTGGGCCGCGCGCGAGCCGCACACCGACTTCTCGGTGAACGCCACCGGCACGCTCGTGCTGCTCGAAGCGGCGCGCAAGCGCTGTCCGCATGCAGCGTTCGTCTTCACCTCGACCAACAAGGTCTACGGCGACACGCCGAACCGGCTGCCGATGGTCCAGCACGAGACGCGCTGGGAACTCGACGGTGCGCATCCGTTCGCCGAACACGGCATCGACGAGAGCATGGGCATCGACCAGTCGATGCACTCGCTGTTCGGCGCGTCGAAGCTCGCGGCCGACGTGATGGTGCAGGAATACGGCCGCTACTTCGGCATGCGCACCGGCGTGTTCCGCGGCGGTTGCCTGACCGGGCCCGGCCATGCCGGCGCAGAGCTGCACGGGTTCCTCGCGTGGCTCATGAAGTGCGCGCGCGACGACGCGCCCTATGTGGTGCACGGCCACTCCGGCAAGCAAGTCCGCGACAACATCCACGCCGACGACCTCGTCGCGTGCTTCGAGGCCTTCGTCCGCGCGCCTCGTCCAGGCGAGGTCTACAACATCGGCGGCGGCCGTTTCGCCAACTGCTCGATGCACGAGGCGATCGCGATGTGCGAGGAGATCACCGGCAAGCCGATGATGCGCGACTACCGCGAAGAGCCGCGCAAGGGCGACCACCGCTGGTGGATCAGCGACACGCGGAAGTTCGAGGCGCACTACCCGGAATGGCGTCGTCGCCACGGCATCCGCGAGACGCTCGTGCAGATCCACGACGAACTCGCGCGCCGCGCGCGTTCGCGTCGCGAGCCGGCGCTCGCGCGCTGATCCGTTCGCGCAACTCGCCATCGAGCCCCCGTCGTCGCACCCTATGCTCCCCGCCATGACCGAAGCCCGCATCGGCATCCACGCAGCACGTTCGAAGCGCTCGCTCTTCGCCGCGGCGCTCGCAGTTTCGCTCGCGGCTTGCGCTGCGAAGGCGCCGCAAGAACCGGCGCGCGCCCCACAAGCTCCGCATGCGCTGATGGCCGCGTCCGAAGGCGTCGAGCGCATCCTCACGCTGTCGCATCCAGGAGGCTCCGGGCACTTCGGCGTCGACGTGCTGGCGCGACCGCGCTTGGACGAGGCGACCGGCGAGATGCGCAACGACTGGCTCTTCGCGATGGCCGCGGGCCCGATCTGCTACGCAGCGCTCGTCGACGACGAATGGAACGTGCGCAGCGAGGCTTCGTGGACGGTGACCGGCAAGAGCGTCCCGTGGTCCGACGTGAAGCTCTACCGCCACGTCGACGCCCAAGGCCGTGCGCGCGACTTCGTCTACTACTGCTCGCGCGGGACGCCGCTGCTCGAGATCACCGAAGTGACGGACTTCCCGCAGGTCCGCACGACGACGATGCAGATCGATCCGGGCCTTCCGGTCACGGTCTTCGGCGCACACACGCTGCAGGTCCATGCCGGCCGCGGCGTGCTCGTGCTCAACGGCGTCCACGTCGAAGCGGAGCCTTCGCCGCCGCCGCTCACGCATGCAGCGGCGCCGGCGTTGTTCTACGACATCGCAACGGACCCGCTACAGCCCAAGCGCTTGTCGATGTTCGTCGGCCCGGATGCCGGCGACCAGACGCTGTTCGACAGCCAGTTCCTCGTGCTCGACGGCAAGGACATCTGGGCGCCGACGATCGCGCAGCCGTTGCGCGGCGCGCAGTCGTACTTCGCGTTCTATGCATTCGACGACGCGTCGAAGATGGACCGCGCCAGCCGCATTGCGTTCTACGCAGCGCCGGCGACGGGGTCGTTCCACAACGTCGTGCAGCTGCTGCCGACGCCGGACGGCCGCCAGCGGCTCGCAGCGGGCTTCGAGGCGTGGGCGTTCGGCGCGAAGGACGGCCAGCCGATCTCGAAGTGCGGCATCCTCGACTTCACCGACATGTGGAAGGGCGAGATGCCGGCGCACAAGGCGTGGTTGTTCGACGACCACAACTTGCTCCACGCGACGCACAACCCTGCGTTCCGCATGGCCGAGCACAAGAGCCACACCTACGACGTCGTTCCCATCGCGCACTTCACGGGCGGCTACTACGTCTACGAGTGCGACGAGGACCAGGGCAGCGTGAAGCGCCTCGCGCACGTCCCGGTCGCCAGCGAGCGCACGGGCGCAGGAGCGGGCCGCCGCCATCCGCGCATGACCGTTGGAGAATGGCTGCGCTGCTACAACGGCGCGTGGGACGTCGTCGCGACGCCGATCGGCGATCTCTGCAGCTCGACCGACCGCGAAGCGTCGTTCCTCATCGAGCCGACGTGGGGCTTCTTGCGCCAGTTCGGCACGCACATCGCGCGCGACGGCGACTTCCCGCGCATCCACCTTCGCACCGGCGTGCCGACGCGCGGAGAAGCGATGCGCGTCGCCGTGACGGGAGTCCGCAGCGGCGACAGCGTGCGCCTCGTCATTGCATCGCGCGCGCTCGAGAAGCCTGTCACCGATCCGAGGTTCGGCGCGTCGTGGATCGACGACGAATCTCGCATCTTCGATTTGGTGGCAGTGGCCGACGGCGACAGCGTCGAGTTCACGCTCGCACACACGCCCGCATGCGCGCAGGCCTTCATGGTCGCGTTCGTCGAAGACCCGAAGGGCGGCAAGGCCGTCGCGAAGTCGCCGACGACCACCGTTCGCATCCGCCCCGCGAAGTGAGCGCGCGCGCAACGCGCGCCTGACGGAGCGATCGGACGACGCCGTCAGCCCGCCGCGCCGAGCGACACCGCGATCTCCGCCAACATCGGCGCCACGACGTCCGCCGCGCGGCCACGCACGAAGCGATCGCGCGGGTCGAGGTTGGACGGCTCCTCGAGGGCTTGCACCCACGTTCTGGCTCCGGCCGCGCGCGCAGCGCCCAACAGCCCGGCTGCAGGCCACACGTTGCCGCTCGTGCCGATCGCCACGAAGCACGTGCACTTCCGCATCGCCGCGTCGATCTCGTCGAGGAAGAACGGGATCTCGCCGAACCAGACGATGTCGGGCCGCAGCGCCTCGTGGCCACACGCGGCGCACGCGACGAAGCGCGATGGATCCACGCGCTCGAGATCGCGCACGCGAATGCCGCACCGCTCGCAACGGAGCGAAGCGAGCTCTCCGTGCATGTGCAGCGCTTCGCTTCCAGCGCGCGCATGCAGGTCGTCGACGTTCTGCGTGACGAGCGTGAACGCCACGGAGTTCCTCGCGCACTGCGACGCAAACGACGCGAGCGCGCGATGCGCAGCGTTGGGATGCACGGTTCGCATCTGCGCGCGACGCGCCTGGTAGAAGCGCCACACCATCGCGCGGTCGCGTTCCCACGCCTCTGGCGTCGCGACGTCTTCGGGCCGATGGCCTTCCCACAGGCCGCCCGCGTCGCGGAACGTCGCGACGCCGGAGTCCGCGGAGATTCCGGCTCCCGTGAGCACGACGACGTGATGCTTTGCCATGGCGCGGGAACTCCGTTCCGAAGCCTCGTTCAGCCCGGCTGCTTCTTGCCGTCGCCTGCCGGCTTCTTCGCCTTCTTGTCGGCGCCAGGCTTCTTCGGCTTGTCGTCACCCTTTGCGCCTGGCTCGTCTGCCGGCGCAGCGCCTTCCTTGGGCACGACCACCACCCACGCGCGCACGATCGAGATCGGCTCCGTCGGCTTCTGCGATTCGCCCTCGCCGCCGAGCGCATCC
This sequence comes from uncultured Singulisphaera sp., assembly GCA_964514315.1. GTDB lineage: Bacteria > Planctomycetota > UBA1135 > UBA1135 > UBA2386 > SXPK01. The sequence goes on from CAZEQF010000008.1 coordinate 15,613, forward strand.
ATCGCGGTCACCGTCTCCAGGCCTTCGACGACTTCGCCGAAGATCGTGTGCTTGCCGTCGAGATGCGGGCACGGCGCGAACGTCAGGAAGAACTGGGACCCGTCGGTCTTCTCCTTCCCGTCCTCGTTCGCCGTGCTGATGAGCCCCGGCTTGTCGTGCTTCACGGCATCGCTGGTCTCGCCCTTCATCGTGAAGCCCGCGTTGCCGGAGCCGGTTCCGTTCGGGCAGCCGCCTTGGGCCATGAAGCCCTTGATCACGCGATGGAACGCGAGGCCGTCGTAGAAGCCCGCGCGCGTGAGGTAGATCGCGCTGGTGCAGTGCATGGGCGCGACCTGCGGCAGCAAGCGGACCTTCATCTCGCCCTTGTTCGTGGCGAGGTGCCAGTAGTAGTCGCGGTCTTCGGGGAACGCCTGCACCGGCGGCTCCGACATCTGCGTGCGCCAGCCGTCCTGCTTCGTGTTGGGCGCGTGCGCAGCGAGGAACGAGTCGATCGCGGCGATCGCCTTGTCCTTCTTGGTCGCCGCGTCGTCCTTCTCCGGGCCTGGCCGTGCTGCGGGAGCGGGCTCCTGCGACTTCGGCTTCGAGGACTTCTTCTGCTTGCTGCTCTGTGCAGGCAGCGCTGCGGCAAGGGCCGCGAGCAAGGGGAGGATGCGAATGGCGCGTGCGAGCATTCGCGCAGCGTAGCCCGCGGGTTCTCACCCCAGAAACGACGCGGGCGGCGAACCCGAAGGTCCGCCGCCCGCATCGTCGTCGTCACCCGGCGAGCCGGGCGACGTCATGCCGCTTCGATCAGAAGTTGTCGAAGTGGATGCAGACCGCGTTCGACGACAGGATGTTCGCCGAGTTGAACGAGGTCGGGACACCCGTGCAGAGCTGGATCGACTGGGCGTAGAGGTCCACGCCAGCGAACGCCGCCGGGATGCTCGCGACCGCCGGCCACGAGGCCGAGCCGCCAGCGACCAGGCCGAAGCTCGAGGCGAGCTCAGGCAGGTTGATGTAGGCGCCGCAGCCCGGCATGCCGACGATGCCGAGGTCGATGCCCGGCAGCGAGGCCGCGCTGATCAGCGTGATGTTGATCAGACCGGTCGCGTCGATGTTGTTGGTGTCGATCTGGAGAGCCGCGCCGACCTTCGGACGGCCGGTCAGGCTGATCACGGCCGGGGCCGCACCGTCACCCGAGACATAGCCGCCGCCCGAGGCCGCGACGCTGAAGTCCGGGAAGCGACGCGGGGTCGCGCCCGTGCCCGGGTCCACCGCGCCGTTGCCGGGCGTGAAGCCGACGAGGATCGGGGTGCCCGTGGCGTTCATGCCACCGGCGCCGTAGCGGATCTGGACGCCGCCACCGGCCTGCAACACGATCTGGACCGTGTTGAGGTTGGCAGGCTGGTTCCAAATCTGCACGTTCTGCCACGTGACCGCCGCGTAGGTCGCGCCGTCCGTGTCGTACCAAATGTTGCCCGCGCCGCCGCCGAACGTGGCGAGGTCCGCCGGCTCGAAGTCCGACCAGCCAGCCGCGATGCCCGGACGGTTCGCGAGGAAGCCGCCGTAGCCATCGTAGAAGCCGAACGTGTTCGTGGCCGTCGCGAAGTAGACGATGCCGTTCGACGAGATCTGCAGCGTGTTCGAGCCCGTCGGGTTCGTCGGGTACGGGAACGAGAAGGGCATCGTGATCGGGTTCGCGAGCGCGTCATCCCAAGCGCCGGTCGTCAGAGCCGGGGTCTGGGTGTTGATCTGCACCGCGCCGAGCGAGGAGCCCGGGACGACCGCGAGGCCAGGGGCCGCGTTCGCCGTGACGATGTAGTTCTGGCCGATGTTGAACATGTCGAGGCCGTTGATGCCGGCCTGACCGTCGATGTCCATCGTGACACCGTCCGTCCAGCTCTCGTAGAACGCCTGCTTGCGGTCATAGCAACCGACGCCGTAGGACGTCTGGTAGGCAGCGCCCGCGCCGACCGTGTAGCCGACCGACAGGTTCGGCATGTAGGGCGTGGCGCTCGTCGGCGACAGCGCGCCGTTGGCGAACGCCGGGCTCTGGACGCCGATGTTGCTCAGCGTGATGAAGCCGTCCGCGAACGACGTCGGGGTCGGCTGCGTGTTCATGTTCGTGAACAGCGGGTGCATGCGGTCCGTGGCCGGGTTGGCAGGAACGCCACCGCCAGCGGGGATCGACGAGACACCCTTCGGAACGAAGACGAAGCAGACCGCGTAGTTGCCCGGCGTCAGCGCGAGCGGCGGGTTGAACGTCGCCGTCGAGGGCGTGTCCGGAGCCGCGAAGACGAGGTTGCTGACGTGCGTGGCCTGGTTCGACAGGAGCTGCCACGGCGCGATCGGCGGAACCGACGGGATGTGCGTGTACGGGTTGTTCGTGAACAGGGTCGCGTTGAGGACCGTGTCGTTCGGGACGATCCAAACTTCGCAGGTGCCGTTCGGCGAGCCGACGAGGTTCGGGACGACGATGCCGGCGTAGGTGCCGCCGTCGTTCAGGAAGTTGGTGCCAACCGACGTGAGGTTGATGTTGCCGCTGACCGCGAGGTCACAGCGGATCGCCACACCCGGATCGGTGCTGACGCAGTAGTTCGGGGGCGTCGCGCACGCGTAGAACGTCGTGCCGAAGTAGGTCGTCTCGAGCGTCTGCGTGCCGGTCGGGGCGACGCACTGAGCGCTCAACTGAGCCGCGGCGGCCGCGATGGCCGCGAGGGAGAGCAGGGTCTTTTGCATGACTCTAAGGGGATGGAGGAAAGATGGGGCCGGAGGGAAACCGACCGGGAGACTCAAGAAGATACATCGCAGCGGACGCGAGGAAACCCCTGAAGGTTCTGTGGACCGTGGCACTTTTCTCCAATTGGGTCCCGATTCCTTGTTTCGCAACGGCGCATGCGCGGCGACGAATCGACCATGCCAGCGAGCACGACGCGCGGCGCTCGTTCGCACCCACCGCAGGGGATCCAGCCGGCCTCGAGGACTTGGCCGAAGTTTGCTTTCTCACGTAATCCCCGCGGCCAACCAGCCTCCCCGAGGCCCCTGCGAAACTTGGCCGACCACTTGCAACAAGTGCGCATGCGCGCGGAAAGCGCCGCCGCGGACCGCGTGGCTCAGCGACCTGCGCCGAGGACGATCACTGCGCCGAACGCGCCGACGATGAGCGCGACGACGACGACGACGACCCAACCCGGCGTCTGCCGAGACTCGCGCGACGCGCCGCTCACGACTTCACCCCGCTGAACAGGACTGCGCCGAGCGACCCGAACAGGATCGTCGGCGACCACGCCGCCACCACGGGGTGGATGTAGCCGTTGTAGCCGAGATTCTGGCAGGTGAGGTCGAACAGCATGTAGGCACCGCAGACGCCGATGGCAGCGAGCACGCGCTCGATGCGGCTGCCGCGTTCGAAGTGGATCGCGAACGGCAACCCGAGCAACAACAGCACGAGGTTCGCGAGCGGATAGGTGATGTGACGGTGCAACGCCATCGCGACATCCTTGCGGTTGGGACGTTGCGCGCGGGTCTCTAGCAACTCGTCGTAGGAGAACAGGTCACAGGGCACGTTCTCCTGCCCGCGCTGCAGCACGATCGCCGGCGTCCACTGCGGCGCGCCGAGGAACTGCCTCGGGACATCGCCGCCCTCGGTCCGCGCGACGCCGCCCTTCGGCAGCCAGTCGCCCGCCGCCCCGTCCCACGTCGCGGACTCCGCGACGACGAGCACGCTGTCGCCGCCGGCGCCGCGCAGCAGCATGCCGACTTCGTCCATGCGCTGCGCCTTCGCGTCGTAGCTCTTGATCCAGAGGCCCGAGAACGCGTCCGAGCGCTCCTCGAGGATAAGGCGCTGGATCGCGCGGTTGCCGCCGCCGAGCAGCGACTGCGCCTCGGTCACCTGCAGCGCGACGCTCGGCAATGCCCACTGCCAGCACGCCGCCATCGCGAGCGCGACGACGACGCCGGCCGTGAGGGTGGGCCGCAGGATCCGGACCATGCTGCGCCCGATGAACAGCATCGGCTGCAGTTCGTTCTGCGCCATGAGCCGCGCGATCGCGAACATGCAACCGATCACCGTCGCGAACGGCGCGATCGTCACGAAGCTCAACGGCAGCGCGCGGAGGTAGTAGCCGCCGAGGAACGCGAACAACTCGCCCGTCCCCATCCCCTGCTTCTCGGCCTTGTCGATGTAGCTGCCCAGGTTGTTGAGCAGGTCGAGCAAGACCGTTAGGCAGAGGAAGAACGCCAGCGACGCGAGCAACGACGCGGCAACCGAACGGCCAACGTAGGTGTCGAGGTTCTGCCTCATCGACGCAGCTCCCGCCAGCAGAACGGCGTCCCGAGCGCGATCAACGCCACGGCCGGCAACCAGCCGAACAACGGCTCGCCGGTCGAACGCAGCAACTTGTTGCCGATGACGTCACTGACGTAGAAGACCGCGATCGGCAGCAACGCGAGCAACATCGACAGCGCGCGGCCGCGATTCTGCGCGACGAGCGCGAGGCAGAATCCGATCGGTCCGAGCAACAGCGGCAGGATCGAGAAGCAGCTGCGGCGATTGAGCGTGTAGCGCGCGGCGGCGGGACGTTCGTGCTGGCCGCGCAGCACTTCGGACAGCAATTGGCTGCTGCCCATGTCCTCGTCGCGTTCGTCGCGGCGGACGCCGTCGCTGATGGCCCGCAGCGGGAAGCGCGGCTCCAGAAAGTCGAAGCGCGTGTTGGTCAGCGGGTCGCTGCCGCCCTCGAGCACGATGCGCAGCGCGGCGTCTTCCTTCTTGGGCAGCGGGATCCACACCTTGTCGACGTGCACGATCGGCGAGACGAAGCCGAGGTCGCGCGCGCGGTCGTCGGGCAGGTAGAGCCAGCAGTCGCGCAGGACGATCTCGTCCTTGTCGCCCGTGTCCTCGCGACGGCCGTAGGTCAGCGAGACATCGGTGCCCGGGATCGAGACGCGGTCGTCGCTGGAGCCGAGGCCCATGCTGACGATCGTGTTGCGCACCACTTCGACGATGACGCGGTACTTGCGGAAGTGGACCTCGGGCAGCACGTAGTGCACCGTCAGCGAACCGACCACCGACAGCGCGATGCCGATCACGACGGCCGCCATCATCGGCACGCGCGGGCTCACGCCGGCGGCGCGGATCGCGGTGATCTCACGATCCTGTCCGGCGCGCGAGAACGTCATCACCGTCGCGAGCAGGAACGAGATCGGCAGCAGATGCGGGAACGCGTCGAGCGCCCACAAGAACGTGATGATCGCCGCGTCGAGCAGGCCGCCGCCTTCGGCGCGCTGGACGCCGCGCGCGACGAGCGAGATCAGCACGATCGAGAACAGCACCAAGAAGGTGATGCTGGCGTTGATCAGCAGCTCTCTGAGGTAGTATCGGTGCAGGCGCCACATCGCCGACGCCATGGTTCCCCAAGGGCTCGCACCGGGCAACGATCCGTTGCCTCAATCCACTGCGATCCACGCACCCCGCTGCCGCGGCGTCGTGGCGAGCTCCGTCGCGGACGCGCTGAAGCCGCTCTTCCTGCAGCTGCCCGAGACTCCCGGCCTCGCCGAAGTGAAGCACAGCACGGTGCGCACGGTGCTGCGCGGCGTGGTCGGCGGCGTCGACATCCACCTCAAGCTCTACCGCGCCGTCACGTTGTCGGACCGCGCGCGCGACGCGCTGCGCGGCGATCGCGGCACGCGCGAGGCCCAGAACCTGATCCGCGCCGCGCAACTCGACCTGCCGGTGGCGCAACCGCTCGCATGCGGGTCGCTCGCCGACGCCGAACGCGGTTCGCGCAGCTTTCTCGTCACGCGCACGATCCCCGGCGCACACCCGTTCTCCTTCGATCTCGACGAGGAGACGCTGATCCACACCGGCCGCCTGCTGCGCCGCATGCACGACCGCGGCCTGCTCCCCGGCGACTTGCATCAAGGCAACGTCGTCGTCGACGAACGCGGACTGCCGTTCCTGCTGGACCTGACGTCCGCGCGGCACGGCGGCGAGCCGGACCTCGCGCAGCGCGCCGCATCGCTCGCGTTCTTCTGCCACCCGCTCGACGGCGGGCCCGTCGACCCGGCGGCAGAGCCGTTGCTGCTCGCCTACCTCGCGGCCGGCCGCGCGCTGCCCGAGGCGTTCGCGAGCGAACTCCACAAAGCCGCGCGGCTCGTGCGGCATCGCGCGCTGTCGTCGTTCCATCGCCGCTGGTCGCGCGAGTGCAAGCACACGTCGATGCCGAAGCACCGGCGCGGCGAGTTCCGCTGGCACTTGCATCAGCTCGCGGATCCCGCGGACCGCGCGCCGCTGCACGATGCATGCAGGAACTTCGTCCGCGAACCCGGCGCGCCGGACAAGACCGGCCGCCGCGGCTCGGTCTGGCTGCTGCCGGACATCGCCGTGAAGCAACGCGGCCAAGGCGACGCGCGGCATCTGTTCCAGGCGATGTACTGGCTCCTCTTCGCGGGCGTCGGCCAGCCGGAGCCCATTGCGCTCGCGACGCGCTACGACCGCGGCTACGCGTTCGCGCGCCGCATCCCGAGCGCCTCGCTCGACCAGGAACTCGCGGCCGGCCGGCTCTCGCCGCGCGAACGGCTCGTCGCGGCGCGATCGCTCGGCCGCTCGGTCGGACGGCTGCACGCGCACGGGCTGCGCAACCGCGACATGAAGTTCGAGAACCTCGTCCGCGACCCGGCTTCCGGCGCGTTGCTGATGGCCGACCTCGACGGCGTGCGTCGCAAGGACTGCGACGACCCGCGCGGCCAGGGCGCCGACCTCGGCAGGCTGCTCGCCGCGTTCGTCGCCGCAGGCAGGCCGGGCGGCAGTTCGACCGTGTTCGCGTTCGTGCGCGCCTACCTGCGCGCGCGGCAACGGCTGCTCCAGCCCGCGCCGACGCAGAAGATCTGGAAGGCGGCAGCAAAGCGCGCGAAGGAGTGGGCGGAAGGCCATGCATCCGGCTCCGGCGCCCGCGCGTAGCCGCAGCCAGCGCGCCTGCGCCCCATGAACACGAGCCTCCTCCCGCACGTCGCCGCCCTCGCGCTGCTGGCCGCAACTGCCGTTGCGCAGGTCCCGGCCGACAGCGCGATCGTGCTGCTGGATGTGCCCGTGCAGCAGAACAACCTGCCGCCGGCATTCGTGCTCGTCGACGTGCTCGGCCGCGGCCACGCGACCGTTCGCAACCAGTCCGTCTACGCAGCGAGGACCTCGGTGTCGGTCGACCCGACCGACGCGAGCCGCGTGTTCTACGAGACGAGCGCAACGTCGCTCGGCGGCACGTGGACGGCGGCGGTGCGCGGCCTCGCGGAGTTCGGCATCAACACGTGGGGCTCGCTCGGCCGCGACGCGTCCGAACGTGTCGAAGCGGGAGGCGTGCAGGTCTTCACGCTGCGCGCAGGCCAGGTCTTCGCCGTGCTGAAGTCCGGCGGCGCGAACACCGCCATCGCCAGCATCGGCGCATCGGTGGACCTCGCGGTGCGCGACCCGGAGGTGTTCGTGCTGACGCGCAATCCAGGCATCGGCTCGCAGGTGTTCGCAGTGCATTCGCAGACGCGCGCCGTGCGCGCGCTCGCCACGCTGCCCCCGTCGAGCGCGATCGCATGGTCCCCCACCGGCGAACTGATCGTCGGCGCGGACGACGGAACGCTGCTGCGCGTCGATCCGACGAACGGCAACGTCACCGGCTCCAACTCCACCGGCACGGGCACGTTCGTGGCGCTGACGGCGACGCGGTTCGGCACCGCGGTGTGGACCGACGGCGTGCGCGTCTACTCCGAGATCCTCGGCGCGGTCCCGATCTACACGGCGTCGTTTCCGATCCTCGACCTCGCCGCACCGCGCACGACGGCCGCTTCGCTGATGCCCTACGGACAGAGCTGCGCTGCGCCCAGGACCGTCGAGTGGACGTTCCCTTCGCAGCCGACCCTCGGCAACACGAACTTCCGCATCGGCCTGCGCGCGGGCACTCCGAACACGCCAGCGCTGCTGTGCCTCGGGCTCGGGTTCTCGTTCAGCTCGGTGTTCGGCCAACCGCTGCCGATCGCGCTGCAACCGCTCGGACTCGGCACGTGCTTGCTGCACTGCGATCCGATCCTGCAATCCGGCATCGCGCTCGACGGCACGGGAGCAGCGAGCGTGCTCGCGCCGATTCCGAACGACCCCGCGCTCGCGGGCGCATCGTTCGGCATGCAGTGGTTCGGCGTCCAGCAGGGCAGCAACGCGCTCTCGCTCGTGGGCAGCGAAGGCGTCGCGGCCCAGGTGTTCTGAGCCGCGCGCGAGCGCGAGTCGATCAGGCGCCGAACTGCAGCGCGGCGAGGCGATCCTTGCAGCGCTCGTTGCCGCCGTCGAGGACCTCGGTGGCCTTCGCGTCGCGGTAGTGGCGCTCCACGTGGTACTCGACCGTGTAGCCGAAGCCGCCGTGGATCTGGATCGCTTCGTCGGATGCGAGAACCGCAGCATCGACTGCGGCGATGCGGGCCTGCAGCGCCGCGGCCTCCGCGTTCTCGCCGAGGTCGCTCATGCGCGCCGCGTGGTAGACGAGTTGACGCGCCGCGTCGACGGCACGCTGGCTCTCGACGAGCTTGCGCGCGACGGCCTGCTGGCCGAGCAACGGCTTGCCGAACGCGATGCGTTCCCCCGCGTGCTTCTTGGCGGCAACGATCGAAGCGCGACCACCGCCGACGCATGCAGCGGCGCTGCCGACGAGCGCGATCGTCTCCGCGGCGCGAACCGCAGCTTCCGCGTCGGATCCGTCGGCTGCGATCGTGCATGCGCTGTTCGCGAACTCGACGCGCGCGGGCGCAGCGCTCTGGAAGCCGAGCGCGCGCAGCGCCGTGCGCTTGCACTTCGACGCATCGACGACCGCGATCACCGTCTTGGCGCCGTCCTTCGCCGCGACGACGAGGACGTCCGCCTCGCCGGCGCCAGGCACGAGCTCCGCCTTGCCCGACAACGAGCCGCCGCTGCACGCGACGCCGTGTTCGAGCCCGATCCACGCGGCAGTCTTGCCGCCGGTTGCGACATCGCCCATCGCGTCCGAGCCCGCGTGCGCGAGCGCCGCGGCGCACTGCACCTGGCCCACGAGCAAGCGCGCGAGCGAGCCGCTTTGGACAGCGATCTCCTCACACGATGCGGCGAACGGCAGCAGGCCCATGCCCGCGCCGCCGCGGTCTTCGGCGATCGGCATCGCGAACAAGCCGAGTTCGGCGAGACCCGCGAACTCGTCGCGCGCGAAGGTCCGGTGCTCGTCGCGCTCTTGCGCGTGCGGAGCCACGGCGTCCGCCACGAACTTCGCGACGGTGTCGAGGATCAGGGTCTGGTCGTCGGTGAGTTGCAGGTTGTGCATCGCAGTTCGGTCGGCGGCGCGTTCAGCGCGCGCCTTGCCAGAAGTAGAGGAAACGCGGCCCCGTCGCGGAGGCCATGAGCTGCGCCGCAACCTCGGAGAGGTCGGAGGGCGCCTTGGATTCGGAACCGAACAACGCATCGCGCAGCGTCGGCCGGCGGCGGTGTTCGACGATCTGCACGGGCTCGCGGTCGGCGAACCACTTCTCGAACGTCGACGGATCGCCGATCTCGTCGATCAATCCGTTCTGCAGCGCCTGGCCCGCGGAGTAGATGCCGCCGTTGGCGAGCCGGATGACCTGCTCGCGATCGAGGTTGGCGCGGCCTTCGTCGACGACGTCGACGAACTGCATGTAGAGCTCATCGACGATGCTCGTGAGCATCGCCCGCTCCGCGTCCGACATCGGCCGCGTCATCGACAGGATGTCCTTGAACGGCGTCTTGTCCGACTTGATCGCGATCTGCTCGATGCCGAGCTTCTTCGCGGCTTCGGCCATGTTCCACGAGCTCATGATCACGCCGATGCTGCCCGTGATCGTCGAACGGCGCGCAACGATGCGATCCGCGGCGCACGCGACGTAGTAGCCGCCGCTCGCCGCGATGTCGCCGAACGCGGCGAGGATGCGGACCTCGGGATGCTCTTGCTTGAACTTCTTGATCAGGCGATGGATCTCGTCGCTGTCGGTGACGCCGCCGCCCGGCGAGTCGATCGCGAGCCAGATGCCGTCGATGTCGTCGTTGGCCGCGGCGTAGCGCAGCGCGCGACGCACTTCGGACACCGTGCCGCCCGAAGCGCCAAGCAACGGCGACTGCGATTCCGCGATCGCGCCGACGATCGGCACGCGCAGCACGCGCGACTTCGCCTTGGCGTCGCCGGCGACGCGCACGACTTCGTAGTCGCCTGCATCGCTTTCGATGCCTGCAAGGCTGCCGCTCGCGACGCTGCCGAGGCTAAGCAGCAACAGCAGCAGGTTGAGGCCGCCCGACACGAGGAGCAGCAGCCCGAGGAAGATCGCGACGAAGAACGACACGCCGCGGCCTTGCTGCGCGGGCGCGGAAGGACCGCCGCGCCATTGCGGATCTTGCGGCGGGACGCCCGGAGGCGGAGTCGGCGAGTTGGTGCTCATGCGCGAAGGCCTTGGTGCGTCACGGCGCGAGCAGGCCGCGCGCGATGACGAGGCGCTGGATGTCGGTGGCGCCTTCGTAGATCTCGGTGATGCGCGCGTCGCGCAGCCAGCGCTCCGCGGTGGTCGCGCCGCTCGCGCCTTGCTGGCCGAGGATCGCGACCGCTGCGCGCGCTGCGCGGTTGGCGAGACGCGACGCGGTGGACTTGGCCATCGCAGCCTCGGTGCCGCAACGGATGCCGCGGTCGCGAAGGATCGCTGCGCGCCACGTCAGCATGCGGTAGGCGTCGAGCTCGGACGCGAGGTCGGCGAGCGTCCACTGGTCGGGCTGCGACGCGGTCGGGCGGCCCTTCGCGTCGACTTGCTTGGCGAGGCAATCGCGGATCAGGTCGATGCACGCGCGCGCGATGCCGAGCGCCTGCGACGCGATGCCGAGACGGCCGCCGTCGAGCGTGTCGAGCGCGATCGTGAAGCCGATGCCTTCGTCGCCGATGCGGTTGTGCGCGGGCACCTTCACGTTCTCGAGCACGATCTCCGTCGTCGGCGAGCCGCGCAGTCCGAGCTTGCGCTCTTTCTTGCCGACGCCGACGCCTGGGTAGTCCTTCTCGACGAGGAACGCCGAGATGCCCTTCACGCGATCGGGGCCCGTGCGCGCGAACACGAGGAACAACTTGGCTTCGCTGCCGGTCGTGATCCACAGCTTGGCGCCGTTCATCACGTAGTGGTCGCCCTCGAGCTTCGCTTCGCAACGCAACGCCGCGGCGTCGCTGCCGGAGAACGCCTCGGACAAGCAGTAGGCGCCGAGCCACTCGCCGGTGACGAGCTTGGGGAAGTAGCGCTTCTTCTGCTCCTCGCTGCACCACTTGCCGACGAGCGAGTTCACCAGCGAGTTGTGCACGGAGATCGTGACGCCCGTCGACGGGCACACGGCGTTGATCTCCTCGAGCATGATGCAGCTGGCGAGGTTGCCCATCTCCGAGCCGCCGTGCGCCTTGCTCACCGTCGTGCGCAAGAGGCCGAGCTTGGCCGCGGCCTCGACGGCGCTGCGCGGGAACTTCACTTCTGCGTCCCACTCCGCAGCCTTGCCGAGGTGCGTGTTGGCGTAGTCGCGAACCGAGTTGCGGAATGCGACCAGCTCCGGCGAGAGCTCGAAGTCGACGACCTGCGGCTGCTGCGTGGCGCTCATTTCACTTGCCTTGCTTGTAGTCGTAGAAGCCCTTGCCCGTCTTGCGGCCGAGGTGGCCGGCATGCACGAGGCGGCGGAGCAACGGGCACGCGCGGTACTTGTCGTCGCCGAGGCCGTCCTTCAGCACGTCGAGGATCGACACGCAGACGTCGAGGCCGATGAAGTCGGCGAGCGTCAGCGGCCCCATCGGGTGGTTCATGCCGAGCTTCATGATCTCGTCGATCGCCTCGCGCGTGGCGACGCCCTCCATCAGGGCGTACGCGGCTTCGTTGATCATCGGCATCAGGATGCGGTTGGCCACGAAGCCCGGGTAGTCGTTGGCCAGGACCGGGATCTTGCCCAGAGCCTTCGACCAGCCTTCGACCGCGGCGCAGGTGGCGTCGCTGGTGTCGTTGCCACGGATGACCTCGACGAGCTTCATCAGCGGCACCGGGTTCATGAAGTGCATGCCGATGACGCGGTCGGCGCGCTTGGTCTTCGCCGCCAGGACCGTGATCGAGATCGACGACGTGTTGCTCGCCAGGATCGCCTCGGGGCGCATGGCGGCGTCGGCGGCCTGGAAGACCTTGGTCTTGACGTCGAGGTTCTCGGTGACGGCCTCGACGCACAGGTCGACGCCGGCGAGCGCGCCCATGTCCGACGAGGCCTTGAGCCGGGCCTTCGTCGCCGCGACCTGTTCGGCCGTCAACGAGCCCTTCTCCTGGAACCGGGCGAGGCTCTTGTGGATCGTCGCGACGCCGCGCTCGAGGAACTCGGGCTTGACGTCGATCAGGTGGGTGTCGACGCCGCAGGTCGCGAACACCTGGGCGATGCCGTTGCCCATCGTGCCGGCGCCGATCACGGCCACCGCGCGGGGAAGGTTGTTGCTCGTCATGGGGATCTCGGGGTGGGTGCGTTTCGTGGGGCGCGGGGCGGATCGCGCGGGCTCAGCAGCGCTCGACGGACATCACGACGGCGTTGCCGCCGCCGAGGCAGAGGCCGGCGATGCCGCGGCTCTTGCCGTGGCGCGCGAGCGCGTGCAGGCGGGTCACCAGCACGCGCGTGCCGGAGCAGCCGATCGGGTGGCCGAGCGCGACCGCGCCGCCGTGGACGTTCCACTTGGCGGCGTCGACGCCGAGCTCGCGCTGCAGCGCGACCATCTGCACGGCGAACGCCTCGTTCATCTCGCACAGGTCGAAGTCGCCGGGCGCGACCTTCAGCATGGCGCAGAGCTTCTTCGTGGCCACCTCGGGGGCCATCATCACCCATTCGGGCGCGAGGCCGCCGGTGGCGTAGCCGGTGATGCGCGCGAGGGGCTGGATGCCGTGGGCCTTGGCCCAGTCCTCGTCGCAGACCACCACCGCCGCGGCGCCATCGTTGATCGTGCTGGCGTTGCCGGCGGTCACCGTGCCGCCGTCGGGCTGGAACACCGGACGCAGCTTGGCGAGCGCCTCGGCGGTCGAGTCGGCGCGCGGCCCTTCGTCGACCTGGAAGGCGATCGGGTCGCCCTTCTTCTGCTTGATCTCGACCTTGCAGATCTCGGCGTCGAACGCGCCCGCCTTCTGTGCCGCGACCGCCCGCCGGTGGCTCTCGGCGGCGTAGGCATCCTGGTCCGCCCGGCTGACGCCGTACTTCTTGGCGACCAGCTCGGCGGTGTTGCCCATGTGGAAGTTGTTGTAATGGTCCCACAGCCCGTCCCAGACGATGCCGTCGAGCGCCTGGGTGTGGCCGAGCCGCGCGCC
>CAZEQF010000009.1:0-28635 GCA_964514315.1 uncultured Singulisphaera sp.
CCGCCGTCGATGTGCGCGCGATAGCCATTGGCTGCGTCGACGACCGTCGCCGCGTTGAAGTGGCGATAGTGGTGCGCGACGAACTGGCCGATGGGCCCAAGATCCGGCGCCTTGGTCGCGGGTCGCTTCGTCTTGGGAGTCTTGTTCTTTGCGGTCTTCATGGCCGGGGCGGAAACAGGCCGGAATGGCCTGAATCGGGCACCCGGAGTAGGGCTTCGCCCAGGCCAGCGCAAGCGAAAGGCCGTCGGCGGCAGGCGCCGCCGCAGGTCACGCGGTCTGCGTCAGCAGGTCGTCCACTTCGCGCAGCAGTCGCTGCGTCAACGACGCCCACTTGGGCCGCAGCGCGTAGACGCCGCACAGACGCGCACGCACTGCGACGCCCCAGCGAACGCGCGCGTCCGCGTCGACGTCGTGCCGGTCCAACAACGCCGAGCCCGTGCCGTCGTCGTTCGCTGACTGTTGCAGCGCGCGCAGGCGCAGCTGCTCCGCCATGTTGACGAGATCGAACGTGCAGTCGCCACGCCCCACCGTCTCGAGGTCGATGAGGCTCGCGCGATCCGGCGTGAAGAAGATCTGCCGGTCGTGGAAGTCGCCGTGCACGAGCCCGCTGCGCACGCGTGCCGGAGCGGCGATGCGCGAGAGCCGATCTGCGCGCTCGGCCAACTCGGGCAACAGCACCGCGCCCTTCTGCAGCATGCGAACGCCTGCATCGCGTGCGGTGCCGAAGTCGATCACAGGCATCTCGTCGTGCACAGGCGATGCGCCGAGCGCCCGGATCGAGCGGTCGAGCAGATCCCACGGCGGCGTCTCGCGGCGAGCGAGGATGTCGCGCAGGCAGACACCCTGCGCCGCGTCGGCGACATACGCGCACTCGGAGTCGATCCAATGGGAAGCGCGCGCGAACTCCATCGGCGCAACCGCGTCCGGCAGCGCAGCGATCGCCTTCGCTGCGCGACGGTAGGTCTTCTTGTCGAGGAACTTCACGAACAGCGCAGAGTCGCCGCGCAGCACTCGCACGACCGCTCGCTTGCCTGGCCGCCACGCGACGAGCTGTGGCTCGCGCACTTCGCCGAGGAACGGCTCCAGCGCGCGGATCATGCGCGACTTCTTGCCGAAGCGCTTCGCCGCCGGGAGATCCGGATCGTCCTCGGGCAGCAGTTCCTTGTGCCCCTCGCCGTCGAGCACGAATGCGCGCGGCGGCTGGCCCTGGCTGCGCCACATGGCGAGCGGCACGTCGCCGTCGGGACGGAGGATGAGTTCTTCACCCGCGCCCGGGGTCGGGAGCGAGGACAAGAGACGCATCAGTCCTTCGCGGTCCGTTCCGGTCATGGGCGTGCAGGGAGCGACGAGTTGGCTCCTTCGAAGAGTAGCCCGCGAACGCAGGCTTCACGATGGGCTCGCGCGCAACGCGCCATGCCGCCGACGCCTTGGCCGCAAGGCGTCACCCAGAGACCTCGACGGAGTGCGCCGAATGCGCGCCGGGCCACGAGGACATCACCGGCGCTGCAACTGCGATCGGACGGGCAGCGGGCGTTCCCGCGGGACTCGCGCACCGCGGACGATCAGACCGCAGCGGTCTCTTCGATGCGGAACTGCTGCACGAGGCGCTGCAACTCCACCGCCATCTGCGCGAGCTCCTCGGAAGCGCGGCTCGCCTGCGTGACGCCGTCCGAAGCGCGCGTCGCAGCAGTTGCGACGCTCGACATCGAACTCGCGATCTCGCTGCTGCCTTGCGCAGCCTCGGTGATGCTGCGCGTGATCTCCTGCGTCGTCGCGCTCTGCTCCTCGATCGCGCTGCTGATCGAGTGCTGCGCTTCGTGGATCTGGCGGATCGTGTCGAGGATCTCCTCGATGGAACGGCGCGCCACCTGCGTGTCCGTCTGGATCGACGAGACGCGCTGGCTGATGTCGCCCGTCGCCTTGCTGGTCTGGCTCGCGAGTTCCTTCACCTCGTTGGCGACGACCGCGAAGCCGCGTCCCGACTCTCCGGCGCGCGCAGCTTCGATCGTCGCGTTGAGCGCGAGCAGGTTGGTCTGCGCCGCGATCTCGCCGATGAGCTTGACCACTTCGCCGATGTCGCGGCTGCTCTTCGAGAGCTTGCCCATCACCTCGCTGATGCCAGACGCCTTGTCGACGGCTTGCTGCGCGACGGTCGTCGCGTGCGTCACGTTGTTCGCGATTTCGCGCACGCTGGCGAGCATCTCCTGCGCGGCGCTCGACACGGTCTGCAGGCTCTGGTCGACGGCGCCGGCGGCGGCCGTCACGACGCGCGCCTGTTCGCTCGTCTCTTCCACCGAAGAGCCCATGTCCGTGCTGACGCGCGCAAGGCCGCTAGCGGCGTCCGAAAGCGAACGCGAATTGGACGAGATCGAAGCCAGCGCTTCGCTCATTGCATCGACCGCGCGGTTCAGCGACTCCTTCACCAGTGCGTGGTCGCCGGCGTAGTTGCCTTCGACGCGCACCGTGAGGTCGCGCTGGCCGACGCGCTCGAGCACGTCGCGCGACTCTTCGATGGGCTTGGTGAGGCGATCGAGCATCCCGTTGATGCCGAGGCACAGCTCCTTGAAGCCACCCTCGAATCGCTTGGCATCCGCGCGCTGCGACATGTCGCCGCGTTCTGCCGCCATGACGAGCGACTGCGTCTCCGACATCAGGGCGCGCAGCACGTCCACCGTCCCCGCGACCGCGCGTTGCATGCGCAAGAACTCGCCGGCGCCGTCGGTGACGACGTCGACGGCGGTGTCGCCGTGCGCGAGGCGCTGCATCGCGGCGCTGCACTCCGCCACGGGCATCGAGATCGCCGACAGCATCTCGTTGATGCCGAGGCACAGCTCGCGGTAGCCGCCCTGGTAGTTCTTCGTGTCGGCGCGCTCGTCGAGACGGCCTTCCTTCGTCGCCTGGATGAGCCGGCGCGTGTCCGAGAGCAACGAGCCGAGGACGCGCGTCGTGTCCTCGAGCGCCGTGCGGATCGGGCGCAGGTCGCCTTCGAATGCGCCTTGCACCTTGGCGTCGACGCGGCCGTTCGCGATGAGGCCGAGCACCTGCGCGGTCTCCTGCAACGGCGCGGCGATCGACGCGAACATCTGGTTCATGCCTTCGCACAGCTCGCGATAGCCGCCCTCGAAGCGCGACGCGTCCGCGCGCTTGCTTAGCTCTCCGCGGCGCGACGCGTCGATCAGCGTGCGCGTCTCCGCGACGACGCCGTTGAGCACGTCGACGGTCTGGTTGAGCGAACGCGCCATCTGGTCGAGTTCGCCGCCGGCTCCTTCTTCGAGGCGTTGCGTCAGGTCGCCGCGCGAAACGGCGGAGAGCACGTCGGCCGTGCGCAGAACCGGCGCCGCGATCTTTCCGGCGACACGTCGCGCCACCAACACGATCACGACGGCGGCGACGCCGAGCATGACGAGGATCAGGTTGCGCAGCGCGTAGGCCTCGGCGAACGCTTCCTTGCTCGGCTGGCTCACCGTCGCGATCCATCCGTAGCCCGGGAAGTTGAAGACGCCCTTCGACGCAGCGAAGGCCATCACGATCTCCTGGTCGGCATCGACGTCGCGCTCGCGCGTGTAGCCCGTCTCGCCCTTGCCGCCCAACGCCGCAGCTTCCGAGCCTTCGGCCGCGAGGTTGGTGCTCAAGACCTCCTCGGCGTCCAAGTCGTCGAGCACGAGCCCGTTCTTGGCGAGCAGATGCGTGTGCGCATGCACGCCGCGCGACTCCAGGCGCGTGCGCGTCTCCGCCATGATCTCGGTGCAGATGCGTTCCCAGGACGCGCGGTTGGACCACACGCGCACGACCTTGCCGCTCGCGTCGCGGATCGGCGCCGAGAAGTTGAGCGCGAGGCCGCGCGTGCCGAACACGGATGCGACCGCCGCGTCGGCTTCGAGATCGCTGTAGTAGGCCTGGCCCGGCTTCACTTCGCCGTTCACGCAGCGCTCGAACCACGCCTGGCCGCGGACGTTCGTGCCGACGAGCTTCTTGGCGTCGAGCGCCGAGCCATCGGGCTTCACCGTGTTCACGGCGAGCACCGTGCCTTCCGCATCGGCGACGACCATGAGGTCGTAGATGCCGTAGGCCTGCGTGTAGAAGTTGGCGGCGGACTCGACTTCGCTCGCAGCGCCTTGCGCCATCGGGTTGAACGCGAACGCCTGCACGTCGCCGTAGCGCTCGAACAGGTTGCGATCGATCTTCTGCATCGCGGCCTCCGCTTCGGCGCGCAGCTTCTCTCCGGCGCCGCGCTCGAGCGAGTCGTTGGAGCGGACGAAGGCGATGATCCCCACCGCAACGACGGGCAACAGGCCGAGCGCGAGGAACGCAGCAGACAGGCGGCCGCGGATGGAGGTTGTCGAAAACATGGTCACGTTCGATCCCAAGGGCTGGAGGCCATCGTTCGTCGACTGCCGCGCGCTATGGCCTTGACGCATTTGCTGTGGCTTGTTGCCCGGGCCAACCACGTGCCTGGAAGGACTCCGCAAGGGTGCGTATGCGGCAGGGCGAACCTCTGTGGGACACCCAGATTGCAGGACCCGACCGGCGACTTGTGGGCAATCGCCACCTGCATGAGCATGGTGGTCTTCCTCATCCCCTCTCGCCCCAGGACCTCTCCCATGCTCCGCCGACTCCTCTTCGCGCTCGCGGCGACGATCTCGACCCTCGCTGCGCAAACCGCGCCATGCCTGTCGTTCAACGACACCAACCAGAACTCCAACGGCAGCGTGACGGGCTACGGCTTCGGCGGCCCCAACACGCGCGCATGGCAGGTCTCTCCGACCAGCCCGATCACGATCGAGAGCGTGCGGATCTTCACCGCCAACACGCTGCTCGCGACGGCCTACATGACCCTCGAGATCTGGAG
Source organism: uncultured Singulisphaera sp. (assembly GCA_964514315.1). Taxonomy (GTDB): domain Bacteria; phylum Planctomycetota; class UBA1135; order UBA1135; family UBA2386; genus SXPK01. Next base: position 4,850 of record CAZEQF010000009.1, read on the forward strand.
CGACGTGAACAACCTGCCCGGCGCGCGCCTCGCAGGCGGCACCTGGAAGGTCGACCAGTCGCTGCCGCGACGCTGGCAAGGCGTGAACCTCGATGCGCCCGTCGTGAACTCCGGCTCGCAGCGCTTCTGGCTCGTCTGGATCGACCCGGGCTTCAGCGAGTTCCCGGTCGAAACCGGCGGCCTCACGCTGCCCGTCGCGACGCGCAGCGGCACCGTGTGGACGAGCGTCGCCGCATCGGCGCTCAAGGTCCGCTTCAACTGCAACCGTCTCGATGACATCGGCATCGGCAACAACGGCGGCACGTGCCTCGGCACGAACGGCGTGTATCCCTCCGCCTACACGAACCAAGAGCCCACGATTTCGAACAGCCTGTTCTCCGTCGAAGGAACGGGCCTGCTGCCTGGCGCCGCTTGCTTCATGATCCTCGGCGTGCAGCCCGGTTGGCCGGTGGTCCCGATTCCGCTGCTGCCCGCTGGCTGCACGCAGAACGTGGACTTGTTCGAGTCCTACTTTGGCTTCGCCGGCACCTCGAACGTGCGCGGCCCGACGGCCGCAGGCCACGTGCGCTTCGCGCTGCCGATCCCCAACGACCCGGGCCTCGTCGGCGGCTTCATCGCCTGCCAGATCGCGGGCTTCGACGCGGCCACGGGCGCGTCGCTGCCGCTCGTCACGACGAACGGCGTCACGATCGTCGTCCGCTGAGCCGCAGCCGGGCTGTGCCCGGCAGGGATCGTCTGGGGCCGAGGGCTGCTACCATGCGCGGCCCGCGGCACCATGAGCATGCAGACGATCCCGGCGTTCTACTTCGACCGCGAGAAGCTCGCGGCCATCGCGCGCGAGAAGCGCGAGTCGTTCCAAAACGCGCAGCCCTTCCAGCACTGCGTGTTCGAGGACTTCCTGCCGCAAGAAGTCTTCGACCTGCTCGTCCGCGATTTCCCCGGCCCCGGCGACATCGACTGGGAACTGCACGGCCCGGGCCGCACGCAGTGGGCGCGCGACAAGAACATCGCCAAGCTCGGAACGAGCGACGAGACGAAGTTCTCGGCGTTCACGCGGCACTTCATGGGCCAGCTCAACTCCGGGACGTTCCTCACGTTCTTGGAGCAGCTCACGGGCACGAAGGGGATCATCCCGGATCCGACCTACAACCACTGCGGCCTCCACAGCACAGGCCCTGGCGGCAGGTTGATGATGCACACGGACGTCAACCGGCATCCGCTGGGCAACCAGATGCATCAGTACCTCAACCTGATCATCTACATGAACCCGGGTTGGAAGGAGGAATACGGCGGCCACCTGGAGCTGTGGGACGACAAGCGACAGCCGGTGCATCGCTACCTGCCGCAGGGCAATCGCGCCGTGTTGTTCAACGCAGGCACGCGCTCGCTGCACGGCCACCCGCATCCGCTCACGTGCCCGCCGGACCGGCGCCGCAACAGCCTCGCGGTCTACTACTACCTCCGCGATCGGCCCGCGAGCGACGAGTACCAGGGCATGCAGAAGTTCGTGCACTGGGTGCCCGTCACCGCCGAAGACCACGCGTTCGGCAAGGAACGCACGCAGAAGGCGCTCGGCATCGTGCAGCAGATCGCGGGCAACGTGATCCACGTGCCGCTGCCGCTGATCCCGTTCGACGTGCCGGAAGCGTTCGTCGACAAGACGAACAACACCGCGCCGCTCTACTTCTTGAAGGACTCGGACTGGGCGGACCGCGAGTCGTTCGGGCAACGCAACCTCGGCGCGATGATCCGCAACTCCGGCAAGACCGCTTCGGAGTTCTTCGCCGGCCATCGGCCTGTCGCGCTGCTCGGCGTGACCGACGTCGCGGACGTCGCGACGAAGAGCTTCTTGTCGTGCCTGCTCGACCCGCACGGCGAGATGCACGTCGTGCGCGGGCCGGGCGCGTGCGACCTCTTCTGGGTCGGGTTCCTCGACGAGATCCTGTCGAGCATCATCAAGCTCGACTGAGCGCCGCGGCTCCGGTCGCACGGCAAGGGCGGGCCGAGATCGCGATCTCGGCCGCCTGCGATTGGCGACCTCGCCTCAGTAGCGGAACGCGCTGACGAGCTTCGAGAGGCCGCCGGCCATCTGCGACAGCGACTCGGCGGACTGCAGCGCGTTCTGCGCGCCCGACGACGTCTCGCTCGCGCACTGCGTGACGCGCGAGATCGTCGAGACGATGCCCGTCGAGCCCTGCGCGGTCTCCGACAACGTGCGCGCGATCTCCTTCGTCGTCGCCGTCTGTTCTTCGACGGCAACCGCGATCGTCGACTGGATGTCGCTGATCTGGTGCACGATCTCGCCGATCTTGCTGATCGCCGAGCGCGCCTGCTTGGTGTCGCCCTGGATCGCGTCGATGCGCTGGCTGATCTCGCCCGTCGCCTTCGACGTCGCGTTCGCGAGCTCCTTGACCTCGTTGGCCACCACGGCGAAGCCGCGGCCAGCCTCACCGGCACGAGCCGCCTCGATCGTCGCGTTGAGCGCGAGCAGGTTGGTCTGCTGCGCGATCGTGTTGATGAGCTTCACGACCTCGCCGATCTTCTGGCTCGACTCGCCGAGTCGCGTCATCGTCGCTTCGGTCGCATTCGTCGCCTCGACGGCCGACTGCGCCACGCGCGTCGCCTCAGAGGCGCTGCTCGCGATCTCGCGAATGCGCGCACTGAGTTCGTCGGTCGCCATCGACACGTCCTGCACGTTGCGGTTGACCTCTTCGCTCGCCGTGACGACGTTCGCGAGCTCCTGCGTGGTCGTCTCCGCTGCGGCGAACATGCTGTTGCTGCTCGCGCGCAAGCCGGTCGACGAGTTGGAGAGTTCGTCCGCGTTGCGCGCGATCTCGGCGATGCTCGAACGAAGGTCCGCGAACAAGACGTCGAGCGCGCCGCCGACCTTGCTCACGGCATCTTCGCCTTCGACCTCGAGATGCTGGCGCAGGTCGCCCTTCGCAGCCTGGTCCACAGCCTGCAGCAGCGCATCGATCTTCACTTGAAGGGCATGCGCTGCCGCGCGGTCGCGTTCCGCCTCTTCGGCGATGCGCTGTTGGTCCATCTCGGCCTGACGACGATCGCGGATCGCCTGATCCTCGACGCGTTGCCGTTCGATCTCGGCCTGGCGCTGACGTTCTTGCGCCATCGCCTCGTTCTGGCGCTGCAAGCGCACCTGCTCGGTCTTGATCTCCCACGTGAGCATCGGGCCGAGGTAGACGCCGGTATGGTCGCGCAGCGCCGTGACGAGCAGTTCGACGGTCTCGCCGCCGATCTCGACGACGTCGCGGAACGGCAGCCCGGTGCCGTCCTGCAGCCCGGCGGGTTGCTTCTTGCACGTGCGGAAGAACGCGAGGATCGGCGAGCCGACGACCGACTCCGCCTGCAAGCCGAGGCCGCCCGCGATGCGCGCAACCGCGGACTTCGAGGCCGGGTTCTGGTAGCGAACCGCGCCGTCGGCATCCGCATACAGCATGTTGATGGGAGCGTTCTCCATCATGGAGACGACGCGGGCCATGTCCGCCTTCTGCCGCTCGATCGCGCCGACCGTCGAGGTGACGGCGCGAGCCATGCGGCCGATCTCGTCGCGGCTGTCGACGTCCGCCAGCTTCTGGAGGTCGCCGGACTCGAGCACGTCCACGGCTGCATTCAGCGGGTTCACGATGCGACGGCCGACGAACGCGGAGAACGCAACCGAAACACTGCCGATGAGGCCGAGCATGAGCAGCGACTGCCAGAACGCGCTGGCGGCCACCTCCTCACCACGCGCGACGGCTTGGTCCGCGTCCGCCTCGATGAGTTCGCCGAGCTTCTCCAGCCGTTCCTCGAGCGCTTCGAAGCCCGCCTCGAACTGCGTCATCGCGGCGGCCATCTCCACGGACTTGTCGGCGCGGGCGAGTCCGCCGACGGACGTCGCGACGGCGATGTAGTCGTCGATCGCAGGCTTCGCCTGCTCGATCGCGGCGCGCGTCGGCGCTGCGATCTGCAGGCCTTCGATGTTGGCCGCGTATTCGCGCAGGTTGGCGCACAGGTCCGCCAGTTCCTTCTCGGCGGCGTCGAGCGCGGCTGCGTCCTTCTTCTGGTGCGCGATCAGGATGCCATAGACGCCTGCGCGGATGCCGTCGTGCATCATGTCGACGAGCGTCATGTTGCGCACGGCAGGCAACTGCTGACGACCGACTCCCGACAACTCGTCGCCGATCGAGCTCGCGGTGCGCATGCCCATCGCGATGCTGAGCATGAGCCCGAACAACGTCGCAGCCAGCGTGAGTTGCAGCTTGCGGGCGACGGACAGGTCGGTGAACGCGCGGAGCATCCGTTTGGACAGTGTTTGCCCAGGTGTGCTCGTCGAGGAGTTGGTTTTGTCTACGTGCATGGCTTGCGAGACCGTGAGGCTTGTGCGTGAGGCGTGGCATTCGCACTTCGGAACCTCGCGGCCCGTCGCTGTAGGGGCAAAGTCCAGCTCGCTGGCTCTGCCTCGCCGATGCCATGAACTGTTCCCGATTGCAGAAATGCCTGCATCCGGCCATTCGCGCGCATCCGGCCGATCCGTAGGCGGGATCCACTCCTCGGCCAATCGGCGCAGGCACAGCGGGCCGCTCGGCCCACTCGGAACAATTCCTCGGCGATTTCGCGCCGTTCAGCGCGCCGGAGTCGTGCTCGGCACGGCGCGCGCATCCGCATCGCAATCGCGGTCGACGGCGAGCAGCCGGCACGGACGCACGCCATCGCGATGGTTGCGCAGCGCGCCGATCGTGACGGACAGCAGTTGCGCGAGCACTTCGTCGATCAGCTCGGTCGCCACGCCATAGAACAAGAAGTTGATCGGCGTCAGGTTGCCGAGCGCGAGCACCGTTCGTTGACGGCCGTCGGCGAACCGGAACTTCCAGCGGTGCCCGTAGAGACGCGCCGTGCGCGGATCGAGCAGCTCTTCGCTGCGCGCATCGAAGCGAATGCCATCGATGCTCGCGCTTGCGTCGGCGCAGACGCGATCGAACCAGACCATGAGGTCGCGGAACTCGACCTTCTTCGTCGAACCGCTCGCGAGCACGAGCGTGTCGCGCGCGCCGTGGCGAAGCCAACGCTCGAGGTCCCGGCCCTTCAGCACGCTGTCGCCGGTGACACCGAGCACGAGGTCGGTGTCGAGCCAACGCGCGTCGTGCAACTCGGCGAGGCTTCGCCCCTCGGCAGACAGCGCAGACGGGCCTTCGGCAGCGCGAAGGTCGACGCCGTGCAAGCAACCGGTCGCGTCGTCGAGACGCGAGCACAACGAACGGACGAGCTCGCGGCCGATGGCGCCGCGCGAGCCCAGCACGAGGGCCGAGCGACGCGACAAGATGCGGCCTTCGGCATGCAACACCGTCTCCACCGCTGCGAGCACCGATGCGGCCACTTCGCGTGATTCGACTTCGCGCTTCAGCTTGGAGATCGCGATCGAGTAGGCGGGCAACGCCAGGCGGCCGCGGTTCTGTTCGACTGCGGCGATGCGATCGAAACCGTTGCGCGTGTGCTCGACGGTCGCGCAGAGCCGCGCGCCCACCGCTTCTTGCAACGGTCGCCGATCGGCGTGCTGGTGTCCGAGCTCCGCCGCGAACTCATCCGTCGTGAGGCCGCGGATCAGCGCGTCCTGCACGACCGGGCCCAGGTAGCCGCCGTCTTCGACGAGGAGCAGACGTTCGCCCGCGGCCTCGGCGCGCGCAGCCTGCGCGAGGAACGGAACCACCGCAGCAGCGCGCATGGCCGAGAGGTATTCGCGGCCGCGAGCGACCAGGGCCGCGGAGATCGCGCGCTCTTCGTCGAGCTGCGAGTAGTGCGTGGAGAGCCGGTAGTGGCCTTCGACATGGCCCGGCGTCGGCACGTTCACGAGCGCGAGCGCGCGGAACTCCTCCGGCGGCAGGTCGAGCACGGCGTCGAGGTAGCTCGCAGGCGGCTCGCCCGAGTAGGTCACGAACAGCGTGACGAGGTCCTTGCAGCCGAGACGACGCAGCGCGGCGATGGTCGCCACGATCTCCGCCGTCATGTGGTGCACGAGGAACACGCGCACTCCGGCGAGCGGCTTCTGCGCGGCGTGCGCATCGGCCAGCTTGCAGAGTTGCCGCGTGCGCTCGAGGAACGCATCGGCGTGCGAACGCTCGCGACGCGTGCCGATCGACAACTCCAGCACGCGGCCGAGCTGCGCGACGTCGAGCCAAACCGGCATCGAGCCCGTGTCGACGCGCACCACCGCGCGCGAACCGACGAGGTTGCGGACCTGACGGTCTTCGCACGCGAGCAGCACGCGCTTCAGCATCGCGCTGATCTCTTCCGGATCGCTCTCGAGCAAGAACGACTGCGCGCTCTCCGACCACTGCAGCGACACGCGCTGCAGCATCCCGAGGCTGGCCTGGTCGAGTTGCTTGAACAGGTGGCTGTGCTGCGAGCGCTGTTCGCTGAACGTGCGGCGGCCGCGCTCGGCCTCGCGACGAAGGGCCTCGGCCCACGTCTGCGCGATGCGCGTGCTGCCCGCGATGAAGCTGCGGTCCGCGACGTCCTCGATGCGGACATGCGGGATCGCCGCCAGATCGAGCCTTCGCGGCGAGCGGCCTTCGACCGTGATGCGGAACGCTCCACGGCGAGGGTCGCGTCGTCCGGACAACGCCTCGAGCACGAAGATCTGCGGATCGCCGTCGTCGAACTCGGCGACAAGCGCCTTCGATGCGGAGCGATCCGGACACAGCAACGCGTCGCGGTAGCGCTGGCGCTGCAGGCTGCCGAGCAGCGCGCGCAAGCGGCGCTCGAACGGCTCGGGCGAGCGCGCGATGCCGTCCAGCACGTCCGGTTCGGCGACGAGGCGCACGGACTCGATGCCGAACATCTCGACCAGCTCGGGGTTCTCGCGTTCGCGAAGTCGACGTTCGACCGCGACGTCGAGACGGTCGCTGCGCGCCTGCGAGACCACCATCTCGGACAACGCGCGCGACAACACGGACAGTCCGTGCAGCGTCGGCACGTTGCCGACGTCGATCGACCACACCTCGCCGTCGAAGACGAGCGGCGGCCCGATCGAAGTCGGCAGTTCGCGGAGCGAGCCGCTCATGCGCGAACCTCCGCGTCCTGCTCCACGACCGCCTTGATGCAGCCGCGCGACTTCGCGGCGACGAACGCATCCGCGAGTTCACGCGCGGCAAAACGGTGCGTGACGAGCTTCTCGCCGATGCGCGCGAGTTCCGCGTTGCCCGCCAACAGTTGCAGCGCGGGCTCGAACTCGCCACAGCGAGAACTCGACAAGCGAAGGCCCCGTTCGCACACCGCGCGCAACAACGGGGAATCGGCAGTGTCCGCGTCGGCGAGCACGAGGATGTCGCCGCGCGGGCGGACGAGCGCCTCCTCCGTCCCCATTCGCGGACGGATCGCCGCGTCGACGCGAGCGGCAGAATCCACCACTGCGACGTCGGCGCGCGGCAGGCCGTCCATGAGCGTCTCGCAATGCGCCGCGATCTCCGCCGCCGAACCGCGCAGCACATCGGCGCGCGCGCAGAGCCACGCTGGCGGCTCTGCATCGCAAAGCCACGCGACGCGCGGCCTCGATCCCGTGCGCAGCAGGTCCCACGGAGCCTGCCCATGCGGCGGCTCTGCTTGCGGGAAGCGCGCGATCGCGAGCTCGTCGACGACGAGTTCGGTGAGACGCGCGAGGCCCGATGCAGGACGTCCGTGCGTCGACTTGAGGTGCACTTCGCGGCGCGCGTAGGCCACCGCGAGATCGAGGCCTTCGGGACTGCCCGTCGTGTCCACGACGACATCGAAGGACTGCGGCCTCGGCGCGTCGGCACCGGTGGTCAGATGCGCTTGCGTGGCGCCGAACTCGCGCGCGAGCGGCAGCAGCGCAGGGTCGCGCACGAGCGCCGCGACTTCGAATCCGCCGCCATGTCGCAACCGTTCTGCGCGCACGCCTGCGAGCGCAGCGACCGCGAGCATGCCGAGTCGCCGCGGACCGAGCACCGCGATGCGTTCGCCGTCAGCTGGCGCGATCGTTCGCACGCCGTGCAGCGCCGCCGCGAACGGTTCGACCAGCACCGCAGCGCTGTCTGGCACGTTGTCGGGCACGCGGATGCACGCGTTGCGCGGCGCGAGGATCCAAGGTCCGAAGCCACCGGGCAGATCGTGGATGCCGAGCGTCACGCGCGACGGACAATGCGTCGGCAAGCCCGCGCGGCAGAACGCGCATTCGGATGCCACTCCGCGCGCCGCATGCGACGCGTTGATCTCGACGACATGGCGCACGCCGTGTTCGTCGACTGCGATCACCTCGTGGCCGATGACCTGCGGCAACGGGAACGGCAGGAAGTGCCGCGCGAGATCCGTCGAGCACACGCCGCATTGGCGCACGCGCAGCAGACGGAAGCCCGGCCCGAGGCGCAGGACTTCGATGCCGTCGCGCGACACGCGCCAGCCGGTGGCCTCGTCGCCGTCGTAGCGATACTTCGCCGACGCGAACGTCTGGTCGGCTCGGTAGTCGAGGGCGTCGAAGGCGATGGACGGCATGTTCGCGGCAGAGGATATCGGCCTTGCCGACCGCGCCGGGTGAGCGTCGCGAGAAGTTCGCGCAAACGCTCCGACGCGCCCATGCCATGGGAAACACAGAGGCCCCGGAGCGGCAGTCCGCTCCGAGGCCTCGTTGCTGCGCGTTGGCGCCTTGCCTGGATTCTGTGCCTTCGTCCGTGGCCCGTGAGGGGCTCTCCGCGCTGCGAAGGCGACCGAGGCATCCGTTCGCGTCGACGCATGCAGTTGCGGCGACGCATCAGGACCCTTGGCCAGCGCGCGTTGGCTCAGTAGCCGAACGTGTGCGCGATGCCGTTCGACGCGGTGACGCCGAGCTGGTTCTGGCCCGGCGCGAGCGCGAACGTCTGCGAGTTGAGGATCGCGCCCTGGAAGCCAGGGTCGTTCGGGATCTGCAGGCTCAACGTCGACGTGCCGTTCGTCGCGGTCACGAGGAAGTTGAAGTCGGTGTTCATGTAGATGAAGCAGTTCGGCGCGCCGAACTGGCCCATGTCCACGCCGGGGTTGAAGCCGACGACACCGAAGCAGACGAAGCCGAGCGAGCTGCCGGCCGCGTAGTTGGTCGTGGTGACGACCATCGTCGAGTTGATGCGCGGCAAGTCCGCGGTCTCCGTGAGGCCGTTCGAATCGGTCGAGCCCGTCGAGAAGCCACCGAGCGGCAGACGCGCAGAGATGTCGACCGAGCCGAGGTCCGCCGAGCTGCCGTTGCCGGCCGCATAGCCCACGAGGAACGAGTTGCCCGCGCCGCTCATCGTCTGGAACGCGTAGGTCACGTTGCCGCTCGCGAGATCGAACTGGAGCTGGAACGTGCTCGTCAGCGTGCCCGAGAAATCGCGCACGTTGTCCCACGTGATGTAGGCGACGCCGGCGATCTCTTCGAACTTCACGACGCCGACCGGACCGGGGTAGAAGTCGTGCCAGACGCCCCATCGCGCCTGCGCGCTGTTGAGCCACGTCGGGACGACGGGCGAATAGGCGGTGCCGTTGCCCGCGGCGACCGAGACGAAGCCGTTCGAGCAGACCTCGAGGCTCGTGGTCGTGCCGCCGTTGTGGACGAACGGCGCGCTCAGAGTGACCGAGGCCACTGCATCGTCACCGAGCGTCAGCGCCTGCGCCGTGCCGCTCGGCGCGACGTAGCCGCCGATCGGCAGCGCGATGTAGGCGTTGCCACTGCGCACGAGCGTCATCGTCGTGTTGTTGAGGTCGATCGACGACGCGGTCGCGAACAGTTCGTAGAACGAACGCGACTGGTTGTAGCAGCCCGTGCCGTAGGAGAGCTGCGACGCAGGAAGGCCGCCGCTCGGCGCGCTGATGTTGAGCTGGAACGAGCCAGCTGCGGCCGCGTAGCCGCCGACGCGGATGTAGTAGGTCTGGCCGGCGATGACGCTGACCGTGACGCTCGACGAGAGCCCGCACGTGTCGTCGTTGCACGCGAGGCTCGTGAGACCTGCGCAAGAACCCGAGAACACCTCGAGCGCGCTGTCGTAGTTCGTGCCCGTGCAGGTATCGACCGTCATCTGGCCGGTGCCGACTGCCGTGTAGCGGTACCAGAGATCCGTGCCGCCGCCCGCGCAGGGCCAAGCAGGGGACGAGGTCGTCGCGAGCGACGTGTCGAACGGGCCGTTGAGTCCCGTCGCGACGGCGATCGCGCCGGAGCAGTTGTCGTTGGCCGGGCCGGGCTGGCTCGGGTCCGGCAGGCTGTGCTGCTGGCAAGCCCACAGCAGATCCACCGAGTGCGGCGTGCCGTTGGTCAGGTCGCCGTCGTTGTCGTCGGCGAGGAACACTTCGCGCACCGCGGCGCGCGCGTTCGTCGCATTGGCCGGGATCGCTCCCAGCACGATGTCATTCGTCAACGTGATCGCTGCGGCGCGGCTGCCGAGCGTCGTCGCCATGCGTTCGCGCAACTTCCACGCGAAGCCCATGAACGCCTCGCCCTGTGCATGCACGCCGGACCCGGTCGGATACTGGCGCGTGTTCGTTCCCGTGCGGATGAAGCCGCCGTTGGTGAAGAAGTTCTCGCCGATGGTCGGGTTGTCGAGCAGGTACATCGAGCAGATGTCGCCCAACGACTCGCTCAGGCCGTTCGTCTGCGAGATGCCGCCGTAGCGCTCGTCGATTCCGTGGCCCCACTCGTGAGCAACGACGCTGGAGAACGCCGTGTTGTTGCAGCTTCCGCCGGTCGCATAGAAGTTGATCGTGTTGCCCGTGTAGTAGGCGTTGCACGTCGACGCGATGTTGACCGTCGGGAGCACGTTGTCCGCCGTCGCGAGCTCCGGCGTGTTGCCGAGCAAGGACCGCAAGAACTCGTTGGTCGCGTGGGTCCAGTAGTAGGTCGACGTGTGCGCGGCGTCTTCAGGCGTCGCCGCAGCCGAGAAGAACTGGATGTTTGCGGGCACGCCCGGCGTGAGCGTCGCATTCACCGTGGGCGCATTCGCGCCGACGATCGCCTGCATGCGCGTGCCGTCGAGCACGACGCTCACGTTGGTCGGGGTGTTGACGTTCGCCGAGAAGTTGCCGTTCGCATCGGTCACGACCACGCCCGCGCCAGGCACGTTGATCTCGACGCCAGCAAGCGGAACGTTCTGCAGCGCCGAGGTCGCGCCTGCGCCCATGCGGGTCCAGCCGCGCACCGTGCCGGTGACGACCGGCAGCGCCGCCGTCGGCTGCGATGCGATCTCGCCGTTGCTGCGTTCGAAGCCGCGCGGCTGCACCGTGCAAGACGGATCGCCGCACTCGTGCTTGTCGTTCTCGTAGCGAACGACGCGACCCGTCTGCGCATCGACGAGGTAGCGACCGATCGGGCCGCGGCCTTCTGCGTCCACCGCGCTCACCGGGATCTCCCAGACGAGCACGACGGGCTCTTGCTTGCTCGCGTCCGGGTTGCCGGCGATCACGAGGCGCGGCGTGCGCTTGTCGTTGGGCTGGCGCACGGCGGGCGGCGTCATGCCGAGGGCTTGCCACGCAGTCCACGTCGCCGTGAGTTCGTCGATCGCGGGAGTCGTCGAGAAGCCGGCGGGGATCGCGAACGCGATCGCGCCGAACATCGACACCTTGCCGGTCATGTGCACGCGCACGTCGGCGCGGCCGCCTTCGACCTTCAGGCCTTGGTGGTACTGATCGAACACGAACGACCAGTTCGCGCCGATGCGGGCCGCGATCGACTCGCGGAACTCGGATTGGCCCGTGCCGAGCAGATCGCCCTGCTCGACGAGCAGGCGCTGCGCATGGCGACGCGCTTCTTCTTGCGAGTTGCCGCGCCAGTCGCGGATCTTCAGGCCGCTGCCCCAGATCGCGCTGGGCGTGCCGGTCGCACGGTTCCACTGGCTGATCCACTGGCCACCGGCCTGGGCTGCAAAGCTCTGCCAGGCGAGCGAGCCGGCCTCGCATTGCTGGTCGAACTCGCGGTCAGGCAGGGCGAGCGCAGCACGCTGTTCTGGCGTGTATTGCGGGATTGGCTGCGCCTTTTGCGCGAGCAGGGAGCTGGCGACGAACGCCAACGAAAGGCCGTAGGCAAGTGCCGATCGGCTGAGCATGGGCGGACTCCGAAACAGTTGGAGATGGGAACGGTCGGAGAGACGGGGAAAGGAGAAGACTGCCTATGCACAGAGTCAAGGCAGCCATTCCGCACGCGGGATCCAGGAAAACATGCGACTCTCGATGCGGTCAGCAGTCTTCGCGCGCGCAATGCGTGAGCGCGCATGGATCGCGATGGCGCAACAAACACAACCGGCCGCGCGAGGCGGCCGGTTGCGGTGCGTCAGTTGCGGCGATTGCCGCAGCGTCTGTCAGAGGCTTGCAGCAAACGAGCCGACGACTGCGTGGTCGTAACGCTGGCCCGCAGTGTCTTCGTCCGTGATCTGCGTGGCCGTCGTGCCGTTCCACACGAACAGGTCCGCGTTCGTGTTGCCGGTCGTGACGCGCGTGAACAGCACCGAGCCCGCGGACGTGTAGGCCATGAAGGCCTCGTCGCCAGCCGCGTTGCCGATCGTGACCGTCGCGGTCGCGGACGCATCCCACAGGAAAACATCCGTGTTGGAACCAGACGTCGTCTCGTAGACGAAGTCGCCGCCCGTCGTCTCCTGCTTGAAGACCGGAGCATTGCCGGTCGCGACCGCGATGGCCGAGCCCGAGGACGGATGCGCATAGAGCACCGGCGTCGAAGCCTCGTGCAAGTAAACGACCGTGTCGTCGCTGAGCACCGCCTGGAACGTGAAGTCATCGGCGCCCGTCTCGGCCAGCGTCACGATGCTCGCGCCCGTGACCGAGTAGACAATGACGTCCATCGACTGGTCGCTGGACGCGAAGCGCTCGTAGACGAAGTCGCCAGTGCTCAGCGAAGCGAGGTAGTTCTCGCGATCCGAGGTGACCGCAACCGCCGTCGAGGCGTTGCCAGCCCACGTGTAGACGTAGAGATCGTGGTTGGTCGTCGTGAACTCACGGCGATAGACGATCACGTCCGTGCTGGTGATGCCTTCGAACTTGTCCTCTTCGCCGTTCGTCGCGATCGCGCGCGTCGCGCCGGTCGACGGGTTCCAGACATAGAGGTCCGTGCCCGAGACGGCCGCCAACTCGAACACGACCTTGTTGTCGCTCGTGGCGCCCGTGTAGGTCTTGCTCTGGCCCTGCTCCGTCGTGCCGAGGTCGCTGCCGATCTCCAGCACGCCCGTGGCGAGCGACACGTAGTAGAGGTCCGTCTCGCCGCCGCCGCCGATGCGCGTGAAGGTCACGGCGCCGTTCGCGAGCGCTGCCTGGAGGAACTCGTTGGACGAAGCGGTGGCGACCGAAGTCGACGTGCCGAGCGTCGGGTCGAAGTACCAGATGTCCGACTGGCCGTTGTTGCCACGCTCGTAGAAGACGAGGTCGTTGGTCGTGACCAGCGCGCTGCCTTCGATTTCGCCTGCTTGCGCCGAGATCTCGGTCGTGAAGCCCGTCGTCGGGTTGTAGATCCAGAGGTCGGTGTCACTCGACGCGCCCGTCGTGAAGACGATGCGGCCCGTGCTCGTCTGCGAGACGTAGGTGACCCAGGTCTTGTCGCTGGCGATGCGGCGGCTGCTGCGCGTCGCGAGGTCGTAGATCCACAGCTGCTTGTTCGCGCCCGTTCCGAGTTGGTAGATGGCGCAGCCTGCAGGCGTGCCGCCGACATAGGTCGGCTGATTGCCGCCGGCGACGACCTGCACGGTCGCGTTCGTGTCGACGTCGAGCAGCAGAAGGCCCGACGTGTTCTGCTGGACCGCTGCGAGCCGCGCCGTGGTCACTTCGACCTCGAAGCTCGCGTCCGTCGTCTTGCCGGCCGAGTCCGTGGCGCGCACCAGGACCGTGTAGGTGCCGAGCGTGTCGAACTCGTTGGTGTAGACGACCGGCGTGACGCCGCCGGACGGCGTGCCGAACGCAATCGAACCGCCGCCGGAGACGACCGAGAACGTCATCGCCGTGTCCGCGTCCTCACGATCCTGCACGTAGTCCGCGAGGTCGAGCGTGAACGTCGTGCCGCCGGCGACCCGCTGCTCCGGGATCGAGCCGATGGTCGGCGCTGCATTGCTGCTGGACTTGCCCGAGCATGCGCAGAGGGCGAGGAGGAGGCCGGTCAACGGCGCGTTTGGACGAGGGCAATGAGCCATGATCGTTCTGGTCGGAAGGTTGGGTGACCTCGCCCTGATCGGCCGACCGACGCGGATGGCTTGAGCCGAGATCGGCACCACCAACCCGTCCCATGGGGGTTTCGCGGCGGACTGCCCGACCTGCCCGGCCTGCGGGGGCCGCCATCCGACTCGCGCCCACGCACCACCCACCCCAGGCCTCGGGACACGCCGTCTGCGCAGCGCGCGACGACCTGGGGTGGAAGACGGAGACTTCCTTCTTCCGCCGGACCCGAAGTCAGGCAATCGCACAAGAACGTGCAGGGGGAAGAACCGTTGTCGCGACTTTGTGTGACAAGAACTTGCGTCGTTTGGCGGACTTTTTTCAGCAAGGCAGTCACAGAACCCGGGCGTGAACATTCTTCCGGTGGCGCAAAGCGCCGCCGAATGGAGGAGCCCAAACCACCCCAGGACCTGCTCGACCTGCAAGCCGAACTCCGCGGCCTGCGGGAGGCACCGACCTCCGAGCTCCTGACCCGGATCCTGCCCAGGCTGCGCACGATGGCGCGCCAAAACCTCCCGCCCAAGAGCCAGCTGCGCCTCGGCTTCGACTCGGAGGACCTGCTCCAGGAAGGGCTGCTACAGCTCGTGCGCCAGGTCGACACGTTCCGGGGCACCACCTGGGCCGAGTTCCTCGCGTTCGCGCACTCGATCCTGACGCAGAAGACCGCGCAGCAGGCTCGCAGGCACACGGTCCGGCGCAACGAGTTTGGCTCGACCTTCGACTCCGCTGCCCTCCCTTCGGACGACCCCACCCCTTCCGTGAATGCATCCACCGCAGAAGACAAGCAGCGCGTGAAGCTGCTCGTCAACACGCTGCCCGAACCTTACCGGGAAGCCATCGAACTTCGCCTCCAAGGCTTCGAGAACGCGGTGATCGCCGAACGCCTCGGCATCAACGAAGAGGCCGTGCGACAGCGGCTCTCACGCGCCGTGAAGATGCTGCAAGAGCGCTGGTGACTCGGCCCGCACGGGCAGAGGGAGGCAAGGGCCCCTGGCTCTACGCACCTAGGCGTCCTGCGCAGACCTCAAGTGCCGATAGCATCGGGTCGAAACACACGACCTAGGCCATGCGGACCCTCCTTCTCCTCCTGATCCTGCTGGCGTCGTGTGGCCAGGAGGAACTTCGCGCCAAGCTGCGGATCGGCCTCAACCCTTGGCCGGGCTACCTCGACCTCGCGGTCGCCGAGAGCGAAGGCATCTTCGCCCGGCACGGCCTCGACGTGCAGATCGTCGAGTACTCGTCGCTGCACGACATGTCGCGCGCCTTCCAGCTGGGCCAGATCGACTTCATGCCGTGCACGCTGGTCGAGGTTCTGGAGGTCAATCAGGGCAAGCGCCTTGCAGAGGTCATCTGGGTCGCGGACGCGAGCGAGGGCGCAGACGTCGTGCTCGCGCACGCCATCAGCTCCGCGGCCGAGTTGCGGGGCAAGCGGATCGCCTACGAACCCAACTCGCTGGGCATCTATGTGCTCGCGCGCATGCTCGATCGCGCCGGACTGACGATGACCGATGTCGAACCCATCGGCATGGACCAAACCCAGATGGTCGAGGCGATGGAGGCGAAGCGCATCGACGCAGCCGTCACCTACCCACCCTCGTCGCTCTCGATTCGCGAGTTGGACGGCGTGCGCCCGGTGTTCACGACCGCGGAGATCCCCGGCGAAGTGATCGACGTGTTCTCGGTGGACTCTGCGATCCTCGACGCGGACCCGACGTTCTTGCAGCGCTTCTACGCGGCGATGGCGGAACTCGAGAGCTTCTCGCGCGCCAACCCGGAGACCGCGATCGCCCACAAGTGCCGGCACATGGGCCTCGATCGCAGCGGTTGGGAGCAGGCCACGGCTGGCGCCCGCTACTACTCGCTCGTCGACCAGTTCGAGTGGATCTGGGGATCGCGCCGCATCCACGAGTCCCTCGCGCGCATGACGGAAGCGCTGCGGGCCACCTGTGGACCTCGTCGGCAACCAGGAGACGAGGCCGTGGCATCACGACGCCCCGCGCCGCCGCAGGCCCTTCCCCCATCGCCTCGATGAACGCCTGACCACGGCACCGAGTTGCAACGCTTCCCCCTCGTCCACGTCGTCCTGCTGACGACCGCCATCGCCGGCGGCGCCGCTGCCATTGCAGTCGCGGCGGCGACGAGCGCGCAGATCGCTTCGACGGTGGAGACGCAGCTGACCAACCGTGCGGAGGTCTACGCGAGCATCCTGATGCTCGAGTCCAACCTCGCGCCCGACCGCAGGCAGATCCATCGCAAGGTCCGCGTGATGGGCAGCCATCGCGACGTCCTCGACATCCTCGTCGTCGGTGGTGATCCGCTCACGGTCCTCGGCTCGACCAACCAGGAGTCCTATGGATTCCCCCTGCGCGACGTGCATCGCAACTGGGAGACGCGCTTTCGGCTGCTCGACGAGTTGCGGGAACAGCACGAACTCGACGTCGAACGCCGCGAGTTCCACTACGCGCTGCCGTTCTCGCTGACCAACCTCAACGACGCGAGCTTGCGCAGCACGCCGGATCGGCGCGTGCCCGGAGCCGTGCTCGTCCGCCTCGATCCATCGGAGTTCCTCAACCGCGCGCGGCAACAGCACCGGACGCTGCTGACCGCAGTCTTGGGAACCGTCGGATGCCTGATCGCAGTGCTGCTGTTCTCGCTGACGCGGCAGGTGATCCTGCCGCTCCGCCAGCTGCGGCGTCGCCTCGAAGGGCGCGCGCAAGGCGCGAGCGACCGCATGGCTCCGTCGATGCCGAACCAAGACCTGCAGTCCCTCGGTGACAGCATCTGGTCGCTGTTCGACGTCGCGGAGCGCACCAACGACCACATGCGCTCGATCGTCACGTGCGCAACGGACGGCATCATCACGATCGACACGAAGGGCACGATCCTGCTCTTCAATCCTGGCGCCGAGAAGATGTTCCGGGCGACTTCGGCAGAGGCGACCGGCAAGAGCATCTCCAAGTTCATCCCCGACGACCTCCGCGACAACCACGACGAGAGCCTGCGCGCAGTCGCCGAAGGCCGCAGGCCGCGCATCCTCGGCTTTGCTCGCGAGGTCCACGCGCTGCGCGCCGACGGCACCACGTTCCCGTGCAGCCTCGCCGTCAACGCCGCAGTCATCCGCGGCGAGCCGTGCTACGTCGGCATCCTGCGCGACATGACCGAGGAGTTGCGCGCACGCCAGGAGCTCGACGACGCGCGCAAGCAGGCCGAGGTCGGCGCCCGCGCGAAGTCGTCCTTCCTCGCGAACATGAGCCACGAGATCCGCACGCCGCTGACTGCGATCTTGGGCTACGCCGAAGAACTCGAAGTCGCGCAGATGACGCCTTCGGATCGCCACGACGCGCTGCAGATCATCCGGCGCAACGGCCAGCACTTGATGCAGATCATCAACGACATCCTCGACCTGTCGAAGATCGAGGCTGGCAGCATGCAGGTGGAGAAGCGGCCGACGAACGTCGTCGAGACCGCAGAAGACGTGCGCAGGATGCTCACGCCGCGAGCGCGCGCGAAGGGCCTGTCGCTCGACTTGCGCCTGATGCCTCCGCTGCCGGAGACGATCGAAAGCGATCCGACCCGCGTGCGGCAGATCCTGCTCAACCTCGTCGGCAACGCGATCAAGTTCACCGAACGAGGCAGCGTCACCATCCAGGTGTCGGCCGACTTCGGCGCGCAGGTCTGCAAGATCGCGGTGATCGACACCGGCATCGGCATCTCCGAAGAGCAACAAGCGACGCTGTTCCAGTCGTTCGCGCAGGCCGACAGCTCGATCAGCCGCAAGTACGGCGGCACGGGCCTCGGGCTCGACATCAGCAAGCGCCTCGCCGTGATGCTCGGCGGCGACTTGACGGTGCAGAGCGAAGTCGGTCGCGGCAGCCGATTCACCTGCTCCATCGCGACGGGTCGCATCGAGCCGTCGCTTCGCGCTGCGATCACGGCGCCGTCCGAACGCATGGCGCGCGCGGTGCCGGCCTTGCACGGCCGCGTGCTCGTCGCCGACGACGGCATCGACAACCAACGGCTCATCGAACGCATCCTGCAGATCGCAGGCCTAGAGGTCGAAGTCGTGGACAACGGCGCTGCCGCGGTCGAGCAAGTGCTCGCCGCATCCGCGAACCGCCCGTTCGACGCGGTGCTGATGGATGTGCAGATGCCCGTGATGGACGGCCTCGTCGCAACGAAGACTCTGCGCGAGAAGGGCTTCCACGGACCGATCATCGCGCTGACCGCGAACGTGCTGCCCGAAGACCGCGCGCGCTGCGCCGAAGCGGGGTGCACCGGCTTCTCCGGCAAGCCGATCGACCGCACGCATCTCTACGACGCGCTGCGGACCGCGCTCACGAAGCCCTGATGCCAAGGCAGCTCGGCGGACGCACGGTCCCGCCACTGTCCAAGAACGCGACAGCTCGCTCCACAGGTTGGTGCAGCTGTCCGATACCCCATCAACGCGAAGATGGGGATGCACAAGAACACGACGGGAACAGGGACGCGACGGGTTCGCCTCGCGGCGCTGATGGCGCTGGCGGCGTGCACGTCGGAGATCCCGCCGCCCCGCGACGGAGCTGCGCTGCAAGGCGCGGATGACGGCGCGGTCGAGCCCGCCTGTGTCGATCTCTACGCTGCGGGAGCGCTCGCTCCAGCTGCGCCCATGGCAGAGCGGGCGGACTTCGGTTCGCCCCGGATACGCAACGAGCTGCTCGCTCTCGGCCGCGAGGCCTGCGGGATGCTCGGAGGTTCCTTGCCGGGGGCGCACGACACGGACACGGAGCAACTGCTCTGGTCCGTTCACGAGGAGCGGGACACGATCGAACTGCTGCTGCTCGGCAAGACCGACGCTGCGGTTTCGATCGTGCCGCCAGCGCCGAGAGAGATGCAGAACGGAGTCACGACGAGCTTGCTCGGCGTGGAACTGTTCGGACTCGTCGTGCACCCATCGTCGTCGATCTTCAACCTGCGGCTCGAGGATGCGAGATTGCTGATGGACGGCACAACCGTCGATTGGCGCGTGGTCCGGCTCGATTCCGGACCCGTTACGCTCGTCGTTCCGCAGTGCTTCGGTGCAGTGGAGCGCGCAATGCGCTCGCTCGCGCCGGGCCGCCGTCTGTCGGGATCCGCGCTCTACGCGGACTCGACGGAGGCGGCGGTGGGGATGGTCGTGAGCGATCCGAATGCGATCGCATTCGTCCCCATCGCCGAGATGCCGAAGGATGCGCAAGTGCGCGTCCTCACGATCGACGGCGCCGCTCCGAGCCTCAGCGCGTTCACGGAAGGGACCTATCCCGCCGGAACGCCGCTCTGGCTCGTGACGCGAGGCGGGCCGCTTGCTTGCGTCGAGTCACTGCGCGAACAACTTTCGTGCGGCGATTTCGCGCAGCAGGCGAAGACGCTCTGCGTCCGCTGACGCGGGCCGGAGCGGGATGGACGCGGCGGCGGCACGGCAACAGTCCGTGTCGCCGCCGCCAGAGGCCATGAGCGACATGGCCGCGCGCAGCGCGTGGCTCGATCAGAAGCTGATGCCGCCGCCGATGAACCAGCCGGACACCTCGACATCCGTGCGGAAGTCGCGGCTATCCGCTTCGCCGTTGGCGTCGATCGACATGTTGCGCCAGCCGCCGAGCAACTCGAAGCCGAGCAGCGGCTCCCAGCGGACGAAGGCCTCGGCATCGTGGTAGTTGCCATCGGCGTCGCCGAGGTCGACGTCGAACGCTCCGATGTTGAGGCAGAAGGACACCGCGCCGAGATCTACTTCGGCGTCGATGCAGGGCATGGGCGTCCAGAAGTCCGCTTCCAGCTCCTCGAACGCCGTGCTGTTCGTCTGGTCGACCAGCAGGTCGAACCTGTGGATGCCGACCTCGAGGCCTAGGCCGAGCCGCACGAGCGAGGTCGGAATGACGTCGAAGGTGTAGGCCGCCGTGAAGTTCTCGTAGTCGAGCTGGCTGCGCACCGGCGAGCCTGCCCCGAGGTCGCCGAAGCTGTCCGACAACGTGCCTTCGCCGGACGGCGTCGCGCCGAACCCGCTCACGCGCGCGCGATGCGGCCCCCAATCCGCTTCGGCGCGCAGGTAGGCCGAACCAGACGTCTCCTCGGCGCCGAGGGCCTCGATCGTGTTCACGTCCTGCCCGAGGTTGAGCGTGCCGCCGGCATTCTGCAGCGCCATGTCGCCCTCGACGCGCATGAAGGACGCCCCCACGTAAGCGCGCGCGTGCGGCATGCACGACGCGAGACAACCGACGGCGAAGATCTGGAGAGTGAGGAACGTCGTGCGCATGTCCGTGCGTGGATGGAGGAAGACTGCCATCGGCATGCGACAGCTGCATCGAGCAAGCAGTCCGCTGCGCATCCTGATGGGAGCGAGACTTCTAGCAGATCGCAGACCTGGCGGGCAAAGCAGGCGCGATCTGCCGCGACCTGCTGTCGCAGCCGTCGACGTGCTGCGAGCCGCACCGGGACAGGGAACGCACTGCGCCGTTTGCGCGCGCACGCACAGGAACAACGAGAGTGGCGCCCGCAACCACCGCCGTGGTCACTCGAGGCCGAAGCCGAGTCGCTTCAGTTCGCTCATGAGAGCGGCGCGCGCCTTCACGTAGTCGCTTCGATCGCCCCAGAGCTGCGCCATGCGGTCTTGCCAACCCTTGTCGGTCTTGACCTGGCGTCCTTGGTAGCCGCCGCGCTCGTTGCACAGCGCAGCCCACCGCCGCATTCCTTCGTCCGCACCCATAAGCGCCGCGTCGAGCGCAGCATCGTCGTAGCGTTCGCGGAAGAGCACGCCTTCGAGCGGCATGCGGCCGCGCGCAACAGGGTCGTCGTTCGGCTTGCCGATCGTCATGCCGAACACGACGTAGCAGCCCTGCGGCAGCGACAGCAGGCGCGCCAACTCTTCGGGATGGTTGCGTGCAGCGCCGATCATGCAGACGCCGAGCCCTTCCGACTCGGCTGCGAGCGCGAGGTTCTGGCCGAGCAATGCCGCGTCCACCGTCGCCTGCAGGAACAGTTCGAAGCTCTGCGCCTGGATCGACTGTCCGCGCGAACGGCAAGCGCGATCGATCTTGCGCAAGTCCGCGCACACGGCGACGAACACCGGAGCCTGCTCGATGTGAGCCTGTTCTGCGCAGAGCTTGGCGACCGCGCGTCGACGCTCGCTGTCTTCGACCGCAACGACCGCATAGGCCTGGATGAAGCTCGAGGTCGATGCATGACGCGCTGCATCGACGAGTCGTTCGAGTTGGCCGGGGACCAACGCATCGGGAAGGTAGGAACGGTGGCTTCGATGCGACCACATGCGTTCGACCACGGATCCTGGCCGCGCCGCGAGCGCGGCGCGCGCGTTGCGCAAGTCGGTCGGCGAGTCGAGGTCGGCGAGCACCCAGCGATTGGAAGTCGGCACTGCGCGAACGCGCGTTCGATCCGCGCGAACGAGGTCGCGCAACACGGCTCCCTCGCGTCGGATCTCCGCGAACACATCGACGCGCATCGCGACGGGATGTCCTGGCTTGCCCTCGAACAGCGGCAGCGCGATCGAGAGGCCTTCTCGCTGCGCCGCGGCCGCGACGGCGCCGATCGTGTCTGCGGCGACGAGCGCATGGTCGACCGGGAGGACGACGACGACGGCTGTGGCTGCAGGCAGTTCTCGCTGCGCGGCGCGAAGGCTGTCCGCCATGTCGCCGTCGCCGGACACGTGCACGACGCGCGTCGGCAGCGAGAGCGGCGGCAAGTCCGCCGCGCCGGCGCTGCGCACCACGAGCAACTCGTCCACGCCGGCGTCGCGCAACGAATCGGCGATGCGCGCGATCGCGGCCTTCTCGCCGAGTTCGAGCAACGCCTTGTCGGCGCCCATGCGCCGACCCTTCCCCGCTGCCGGAACGACCGCGACGACGCTCATCGACGCGCGCGCATCACTTCGCGCGGATCTCGGAGAGCGTCACGAGCGGCACCACCTGGAACTCCTTGCGGAATGCGTCGGCGTCCGGGTCCTCGCGATCCGCGATCGTCAGCACGACCACAGGAATCGCGCCGACTTCACGCACGGCCTCGATCGCCTTGCGCGCCGAGCCGCCCGTCGTAACCGTGTCTTCGATGATCGCGACCTTCGTGCCCGCAGCGAGGTCGCCCTCGATGCGCGAGCCCGTGCCGTGGCCCTTCGGCTCCTTGCGCACGAGGAACGCAGGCAGGTTCTGGCCCGTCTCGTGCGACAACGCGGCGATCGCGCTCGCGATCGGGTCTGCGCCGATCGTCAATCCACCGATCGCAGTCACCTCGGGGTGACGCTTCAGCGCATCGAGCATGAGGCGGGCGATGAGCCACAGACCCTCGGGGTGGAGGCTGACCTTCTTGCCGTTGATGTAGAAGTTCGACTTCTTGCCCGATGCGAGCGTGATGTCGATGCCATCGCGGTATGCCTTCTCGCGGACGAGCTGGAGCAGGCGCTGCTTGGCGGACGCTGGATCGAATTGCTTGGTCACGCGCGCATGGATAGCGGCGGCCCGGATGCTTGTCCAAGGCGTGCAACGATGCGCACCGCCGAACTCCGCCCCATGGAGCAAAGGCCACGCAACCCGTAAGGTCGCATAAGATCGCAGCCCTGGTCACCAAAAGGACTGCGAACGCCAAGGGCCTGGGAGGGCTCACCTTTGTTCTCGACGATCCGACACCTCGACATCACGCTCCGCCGCGCAAGAGCAGGAGCGGTTCGCTGATGGCGACTCCGGCAAGGAAGCTCGCGCCTCAGCGCGCTCCGTCCCAGGCTCCTGGGCCGCGCATCGACGAGTTGCTCGTCGTCGAGGACTTTGCCTCGGCGGAGATCGCGGTGCGCAACGGTGTCGACAGCTCTCGCATCGTCGTGCTCGAAGGGCAAGACGAAGCGGCCGCGACGGCCGCCGCGCACGCTGGCATCGCGAAGGGTCGCGGTCCGGTGCCCACGCGTCCGCACGCTGCGCCAGGACGCACGCTCGTCGTGCTTCCGACCTACAACGAGAAGGACAACCTCGAGCCGATGCTCGACGCGATCCTCGCGTATGCGGCAGTCGACGTGCTCGTGGTCGACGACGGCTCGCCGGACGGCACGGGACAGATCGCGGACCGCATCGCCGCCGCCAATCCCCGCGTGTCGGTGCTGCATCGATCCGGCAAGCAAGGCCTCGGCACCGCATACCTCGCCGGCTTCGCCGAGTCGTTCGTTCGCGGCTACGAGTTCGTCTGCGAGATGGATTGCGACTTCAGCCATGCTCCATGGGACCTGCCGCGCCTGCTCGCCGCCGCGCGCGACTGCGACCTCGTGATCGGCTCGCGCTACGTGCGCGGCGGCTGCACGGTCGGCTGGGACTTCCGCCGGCGCATGCTGTCGCGCGGAGCCAATCTCTACACGCGCATGTGGCTGTCGTCGGGCATCCGCGACAACACCGCGGGCTTCCGCTGCTTCCGCGCCCGCGCGCTGCAGCAACTCGACCTCGCCGCCGTTTCCGCGCAGGGCTACGCGTTCCAGATCGAGATGGCGTTCCGCATGGTGCGCGCCGGATTCTCCGTGCGCGAAGTGCCGATCCACTTCATCGACCGCCAGGTCGGCAAGTCGAAGATGAGCGGCAAGGTCGCGCGCGAGGCGTTGATGCTCGTGCCGAAACTGCGCTTCCGCGTGAAGC